>NZ_JBSWXK010000001.1:0-379110 GCF_056160565.1 Neptunomonas sp. ABH4_499
TGTATTTGATCGGGTTATTGGAAAGAAGAGAAATGAACGCACAGAGCCTGAGTTTGGTCCGTGCGTAAAGGGTGTTTTTCAGGGACGACTACTCTATTTTTTTGGCGAATCTAGAGTACCACCAACAGGAAGTTGATCTCTTGTCACCGTTCAACCATAAGTGATGCACTTATTATCTAAATTTTCGGGTCTATAATTTTGAACTACTATGTCCCTTTTAAAAGTAATGATAAAGATTCCCCAACTATAATGCTGCATAAGAACTCAAGAAACATTGATCTAGATGATATAGGTAATCTAAATACCACCGTATTTATTCAAGACGCATTCCCTGAAATAAAAAACAGGCATATTGAGCCTACTGACTTAATGGATCATGTTAACCAATTAGTTATAAATAAAATTCTGTTAGACTATTTTATAGAAAAAGAAGCGAATATCGGTTATGAATCTGCTTGCTTCATAACCAAGGATGATACTTATTATGAAGATTATTGGATCATAGAACCCAAAACAGAAAGAGAAATTATTTCTTTAGAAAAATCAGAATTCACCGTTGATATTATAGATGAGAAATACCCATTTCTAAATGACTACGACTTCACAAAAATAATAAAATCAGATATAAATCTTCAAGATCCTATTTTCACATGCAAATACTTGAATGTAATCTGTATCAATCAAGAAACACTTGAGTTCATTCAAAAAAACAAACTAAAAGGCTTATCATTCTTAGAAATAGAAAAGTACGAAACTTGGAAGACAGTAGAACATCACGCAGACCATATAATCATCTAATGAATATGCATTACTTCATCCCAATAAGATGATAAAACCAAAAGCATCCTGTTTTATAAATTCACAATCTTTCTAGAGATTATGATATGAAATACATTGACAGAAAACCACTAATTTTTTCAAAAAAGCTTTCCCTTAACACAAGAATCAGTAAAAGATAACATTTACTTACTGAATACTATTATAATCGGCTCATGAAAAAAATGAAATACTATGCACCTTTTAAGGATATAAAAACAATATACCCCACACTAAAACCCCATAGGCTTTCAAAAAGTATTGAGAAATACGATATTGAGAACCTTGGCTCAACCATATACTTTGAAGACGGGTTCAAGGATAGATATAACGAGAAAAAATTACCAAGCGACATGATGTTTAATAAAACCGGACTTGTAGTAAACGATTTATTTTATGACTTCCTAACAAGATCAGAAATAGCAATAAATTCAGAAAAAGCTTGTTTTATTGACAAAGAAAACATTTACCACGAAGGTTATTGGTTAGTTGAACCTAAAAATGAAAATAGCGTAATCTCCTTAGAAAATTCAATTTATGAAGAGTCCGAATTTGATGAAGACTTCCCGAACATAAAGACCTATGAATTCAGTAAAATTGTATTAAACACCGAAAAAATACATGATTCTTTTTTCTGGGACCCGCTAATTGAAAATATAATAATTGATGATGAAATATTAAACTTCATAAAAGATCATAAATTAAGAGGATTGAGCTTTCTTGAGTTAGAAAAATACGACATTATAAAAACAATCAATAAAAACAAAGACCATATAACAATCGAATAATTAAGAACTTTCATAAATTCAAAAAAAGATATAACAGGCAAAACTATTAATTCATTACAACAATACACGCAAATTCAGATAATAAGTGCACCACTGATGGTTAAACGCTTACAAAAGATCAATGGCCTGGCTTTAGGCGGCGCTCGTACTTTGCGAGATAAAAAGAACCTTACTCGGCCTTGGATTGAAGTGCTTCAAATAGCGAACGCGCAAGTTTGGTTAAGTCGCTGCCGGCTTGCATCGCCCCTAAAAGGCCTACTATCCCAAAATCATTATTTCTAATAATCTTGACCAACTCATGGATATTCATACCCTTGAGAACTAGATTTTTGAGTGTTTTAAGCTCTGGATGCCCCTCTAAAAGATCATCCAGTTTATTACCCAGCTTATCTAGGCTTAGCGTATCGGCCGATAATAAGTCACTGCTTCGTTCAATGATGGCTGAATCAATTCCGTTTTCAGCCATTGTATTCAACGTCGATTGCCGCTCTGCCAACATGGCTTTTTCTTTGATAACAAACTCACTCAACTTGGCAACCGCCGCAGGACTCGGCGTTGGGGAAGCAGATACATCTTCCATCATTGCACTGGCCATCGCCACGGCAGAGCTAGAGCCACCATTCGAAGGTAAGTACTGAGCTAACAAGGCTTCCGCAGACAGTCCAGAAGTATCACTGAGTTCGGCTTCATTAAAAACCGCACCGCTCATGGACACTCCTGTCACAGGTAATATCATTCCGACCGTATTGGCTAGAGAGCCTGCGCTACCAAAGTTATTAGGGTGAACTTGCCCCTTATAAGGTGCTCTGGAAGTCATCCGCTTATCCTCTGTCCAACTGTCGGATCGTCATTGTGGCTACATCAAGGTTTGAGATCATATTAATGCGCTTGACCACGGTCACGGTAAGCGCTTGCATGTCGATAGCAATCGTATCGGTTACCATCTCTTTCTTGAGAACAGGCCCAGACTCCGTTTCTACCTCGCATAAGAGTGCATCATTTGGAAAATGAAAGCGGATATGCGGGACCTCCTTATGGAGGTTAATCAAATTGACGACTTCGCCTCCCTTTGGGTATGGGATCTGTTGATCAGCTGGTGCGCAATTCCAAAATGCATAATCATGATCCAAAGGCGGCTTTGGCCAGCGATGACTTCGCCATTCATTGTCGTAAGTACCCGCTAAATCCACCCTAGGCTCCCAGATTTTCATAACGGGCGTCAGTGAAACGGCCGGATAATCCACTTGGCCGTCATAAGGGTTTTGGTACGCTTCAATCTGTGGCGCTGAATAAGACTCTGGTTTGGCGTTCTTTAACCATTCTTGATCGGCAAAACCTTTACCTATGGTGTTTCGCGGATCAATTTCGTGGATTTCGTAATTATCATCATCGTCTGGCTCTTCAGGCCAGGTGTTCTCGCCACCGAAGGCATTGGCATAATTAAGCTCAACCGCCCTAACAGGCGAAGGGTCTTCCAAGCGGTATTCCCCGCCCGGCTGACGTATCCATCGTCGTGGGCCTGTTACCTGAACGATTTTTTTCCAATCACCAAAAGCGACTCCGACAGGCCAGCGATCAAGAGCCGCACCCTCTGGCGCGAACGCAATGGCATTGGTTAAAAATAGATCGCATTTGGGTTTAAAAGCGCAAAAATCACTTTCATAGATCAGCGGTGTTTCGTTTGGCTCACCTTCAAACTGATCCGATGTCGTCAGCGGTTGTTGCTCTGAATGGATATTCAAACGGCCCTTGTCATCCGTTTGAGTCATATCGTAGGTAATTTTCAAAGCGATCACATGAAACACATTGCCATCGGGGTCAACGGTTTGAAAATATTGTGATGCAAAAGGGGTGGTGTTCTCTACCGCTGGCACACGCGCCTTCGGTAGAGGGTTGGATAATACAGTATCTGGACGATTCATCGGATGTAAGATCAGTTAATATCGACGCGTTTTGCCTCAAGCTGGATGTGTTTTTCACCCGTAATGCTGAGCTTAACGCCATTCACAAAAATATTACCTTCACTGTCGAGTTTGATCAGCGATTTACCACAGCTGATCTCGATGGTTTCGCCTACATTAATTTTTAAACTCTTACCAACATTCAACGTATCGGATTCACCGATGGTGGTTTTACGAGTAACACCCACCGTATTTTCTTGTGCAGCACCGATCGTATTGGTTTCGTTGACACCAACCGTGTGTACACGCACCATACCGACGGTTTTAATTTCTGCAACACCCGTAGTGTGCATTCGGTTATTACGGATTAAGATTTTTTCATTGTTATCGACGGTTTCGGTGCGGTTGTTGTGCACAAACACCGTTTCATCATGATCAATTTCTTTAACTCGATCGTGTCCGACCCAATGGGACTCATCGTTTTCTACTTCGATGCGCTGATCTTTCTCTGCGTGTAACCAAACTTCTTCTTGCCCTTTTTTGTCTTCAAAGCGCAATGCGTTGGCGTTCGCAGCGGTTCCACCCTTAGAGGAGCGCGTCAATATACCACTTTGGGTTTTATTGGCGGGTAGCTCATACGGCGGCATCTGTTCAGCATTGTAAACACGGCCCGTAATGATCGGTCTGTCTGGGTCACCATCGATAAAGTCAACGATCACTTCTTGCCCGATGCGTGGCAAGAAGATGTTACCCCAGTTTTTCCCAGCCCAGGAGTGCGTGACACGTACCCAGCAGGAACTGTTTTCATCGTAACCACCGTAACGGTCCCAAGGGAACTGCACTTTTACTCGACCGTATTCGTCCGTGTAGATCTCTTCGCCTTCAGGACCAACAACAACCGCATTCTGCGGGCCTTGCATACGAGGCCAGCCAGTGACTTGGGGTGGTCGGTAAATGGTTTCGGACGAGATACAGCGGAAGGTATTGCTGTATTCTTTCTCTTGTTCATCATCGATGGTGTAAGAGTAATCCTGCGCTTTGTGCGCAACAGCCAGTAAGACGTACTCGCCCATTTCACTTGGAGTATCGTCGTGGCGGTCGAGTACAAAAGTATGGCCTGCACTCATGGAGCGACAGCCACTTTCACCGGATACCACATCGTACGCGGCTTCGTCGGACTCAACACGCAAACGCGTCAGCTGTTCGCCAAACGATTTATCTTCGTAGCGGCCAGGATAAACAAAACGTTCAAACTTTCCGACACCAGGCACGACCATGTTTGCTGACGCACTGGCCTGAAGCCGATGGCTCGGTTTTTTAAAGTCGTAATCGCGTTTCGCGTATTTACCGGTCATAAATTGGTAGTTGTGGTACCAATTATGGATGGTGCTCTCGATAAGGGAGCCGGCCGAATAGCTAACACTGCCTTCAAAGCACTCAGAATAACCACCGATGTGGTCACTGATAATTAAGGTATGCTTGCCGTTCTCGTGGGCAAAATAGAAGTAGACCCCCTCCTCTTCGAACAGCCGAGAGAGGAAGTTATAGTCACTTTCTTTGTATTGAACACAGTATTCACGAGATGGGTGCTGACCGACCAATTTAAACTGATAATCGGTAAACCCATTTTCATCAAAGATCTCTTTCGCGATCTCTTGGATGGTTTTGAATTGAAAAATTCGGCAATCGGTTGTCTGGGTTAAAAACCAGAACCAAGGCACAACAGTCGCCGTATAGCGGCGTAAGTTTTGTAGTTGACGCCCATCTTGTCGAAAACTGCGCACATATCCGTTTAAGTAACGGTATTGTTCGGGTAAAAACAGGGAATCATCGTCGGTCGACGCGATTTTAAGCGTGACGTTTTGCCCAACAATATCACTTGGGGAGATATCCGATTGGGTTGAGTACGCTTCAATTTCGATTTCGTACAATGAAGAGATTGCCTCTTCACCATCTAGCCGCGTCAATAAAAGAACATCTTCTCCTAATGGAGTGTCAATCGCTAACAGACGGCTATCTTGAGTAAAATCGACCATAGACTTCCTTGTTTACAATGGGTAACAGTCCTTTTGTTACCGATCAGAACGCAAAACGGCAGCAACCGAAGTTGCTGCCGGACAGTATCGATTACAGACGGATACCTGTAGCGATGTCGTAACCAGCAGGTACGCTGCCTTCTGGCTGGTGCTGCTCGTTCCAAGTAGTGTACTTCATTTCTACTTTAGTGAAGTTCAGGGACAGAGCTTCAACAGGACGGTCACCGTTGCTCATTACGCTGTAAGAGCTGATCAGAGTGTTAGTCAGCGTGTACTCCATGTAGGTTTCGATACCTTGTGGAGTAGTCTGAACCAAGTGGATTTTAGCCGTTTTACCTTGGCCTACGCATGATTCTGCGAAGAACAGAGGAGACGTTTTGTCCATCTTAGTTGTCAGAGTGATTTCGCCAACCACTGGAGTAGTCGATTCACGGTCCTTCCCTTGACCTGGCTTTGTGCTCAGGCTACGAGTAACGTTCCACTCCATTGAGTCACATTCAACCCAGTTTTCGTGACCAGCTGCCGTTACATCACCATCGATACCATCGATTTTCAGATAAATTGCCATGAGATTAAATTTCCTTATGTAGACAAAATTACATCGAGCCTAAGCTCGTCGATTAACTGACCTATGGACTGCCCTTAGGTCAGTGCATTCCCTATCAATGCAAGGTGTCGTTTGCCATGGACTACATCACCACAGGCAAGGAAAAAAAGGCGCTCGAGTTCCACACGATGTGTGAAAGCTAATGGAAGACATCCTTTTCTTACCATTGTCTGGGTTGGCTAAGACGAGTGCTATAATAGGTGAATTCGCTTAGCGAAAAAATCAGAAAAAGTCCTATTTTTTCAATTATTTCTCTTTAAAGAGATTTCCGATCAATCCGCCCTCTGCTCCGCAATCTTTACCGGACGTACAGCTACCACTGTTGATCAAATACTTGTCGAACCAAGAGATCTCTTTACGGTTGAACTGATGATCTTTGTTGTCCGAAATGTTGACGTGGCTAATAAAATAAGCCCCCGCTTGATTCCAGAACATGCGACCACGTTCAAATTCAAACTGCCCCGGTTGATCTCGTTTTTCACAACGGGTCCACCAATTGATTCGGATTTCACCATTTCGTTCCCGAATCTTCCCTGAATCTAGGGTATGGGATGAGCATTCGGCTTCCAACTGCGTGGTTAAAATGGTGTTCATTAACTCGCGAGACTGGCTACGGTCAAACGCGGTTAACACCGGCGGCATATATTCGGTTTGATACGTTTGAAGGCGCATCAAGTAATCGGTTGCTTCAACATTGCTTGAAGGTGCAAACAGGACACTGCCACCTTCTAGGGCAGGATTAACGGTGTGATCAATCACCGAGTATTGATCGGGTACCGCAAAGCGGAAGTTTTCACTTCCGGCTTTATTCTGCGCTGCGACTGCACCTGTTGCTACCAACAAACTGACCGACACCAACGCCGCTTTAAGCGTTGGCATCGCCTGCAAAGCATTAGTTTTCATCCTGCTGACCTCTGATCAGGTTAAAACAAAATTGGCTGTGCTCATCGACATCAATTTCGACACGCGATAAGCCTTGCTCATCCCCCATGGATTCGAGGATACGCATCGAGATTTCTGGTAATAAGCTACGATTGATAATATGAATCGCGTTACGCGCGCCTGTATCGACCTCTTTACAGCGGCTAACAATGGTGTCCACCACGGCATCCGAGAATTCGAACTGGGCTTGATATTGATCGGATAGACGCTGACCCACACGCCCCAACTGCAAGCGAACAATGCCTGCCATGACTTCGTCATGAAGCGGTACAAACGGCACTAAGCGTGCGCGGCCTAAGAAAGCGGGTTTAAAGTGCGTCAACAGCTCATCTTTGACCAAGCCTTCAAGTTGCTCTGGCAACGGTGCGGTATCTGGGTCGGCGCACACACGCGAGATGGTCTCTGTGCCGGCATTAGTGGTCATAATGATCAAAGTATTACGGAAATCGATATCACGACCTTCACCGTCTTTCATGCTGCCTTTATCAAATACTTGATAAAACACATCCTGAACACCCGGGTGCGCTTTTTCCATTTCATCCAGCAGGATCACGCTGTAAGGCTTACGACGAACCGCTTCGGTCAATACACCACCTTCACCGTAACCCACGTATCCTGGAGGCGAGCCCATCAGTAACGAGACTTTGTGCTCCTCTTTAAACTCCGACATGTTGATAACAGTCATATTTTGCTCACCGCCGTACAGTAAGTCCGCCAGCGCCAAAGCCGTTTCGGTTTTACCCACACCACTGCTACCGCAGAACATGAAAACACCGATCGGCTGTTTGGGGTCTTTCAATTTCGCACTGGAGATACGAACACTCTGGCTTACCGCTTCAAGCGCATGATCTTGACCGATGATGCGTTTTTTCAACTCATCCTGAACCGTCAGTACTTTTTGAATCTCGCTAGAAACCATGCGACCGGCCGGAATACCGGTCCAAGAGGCAATAACCTCTGCAACAACTTGGCTATCCACATGAGGACGCACTAACGGGGTTTCGCCTTGTAGGTTTTTAAGTTGATCCAACAATTCGTTTAATTGAGACTTATCCCCATCGCTGTTTTCTTCCTGTAGGGCATTTCGTACCTCGAGGATACGCTCAACCAATGCTTTCTCTTCTTGCCAGCGCTCTTGGATTTCTTCTTTAGAGGCGTTCAGCTCCGCGATACGTGTGCGCAGTTGCTCGATATCCGCTTCGTTAGCGCCGTACAGACCCGCTTCGCGCTCTGCACTGCTGAGTTGTTTTTCGTTCTGATCAATCAGCGCTTGCACATCATCTAGCTGACCAGGAATGTTTCGAAGCTCTAGGTTCACACGCGAGCATGCGGTATCAAGAACAGAGACACACACATCCGGAAGTTGACGCCCCGAGATATAACGTTTAGACATCAATACCGCATCGCGAATCGCTTCATCGAGAATCATCACTTGATGGTGCTTTTCAAACGCCGGTGCAATGGTGCGTAACATGCGCATGGCATTTTCAGGGGTAGGCTCTTCAACTTTTACCACTTGGAAACGACGGGTCAGTGCGGCGTCTTTTTCAAAGTACTTTTTGTACTCGGCCCACGTCGTTGCGGCAATCGTACGTAACTCACCCCGTGCCAGCGCAGGCTTTAAAATATTGGCGGCATCACCTTGGCCACCGGAATTACCAGCACCGATCAGCGTGTGTGCTTCATCGATAAACAAAATAATGGGACGGGAGGATTGTTTAACCTCGTCAATCACACCTTTCAGGCGGTTTTCAAACTCACCACGAACCCCAGCACCGGCTTGCAAAAGCGTCAGATCCAAAATGCGGATATCCACTTCTTTAAGCGTATCGGGCACTTCGCCATCCACGATGCGCTGGGCCAAGCCTTCAACCACGGCGGTTTTACCAACACCCGCTTCACCGGTCAGGATCGGGTTGTTTTGTCGGCGACGGCACAGAATATCGATCATCTGACGGATCTCAGTTTCTCGACCCACCACAGGATCTAGCTTACCGTCGCGTGCCGAAGCGGTCAGATCCAATGTGTACGCATCCAACGCCTCTTGCTGGGACGCAGGTGCCGTCATGTTTGGCTCGCCACCTTCTTCTTCCGCTTCTGTGTTGGGTGCCGTTTGTTCTGGCTGCTCCAACTTAATCAGATTAGGGCCATTGCGAACAAAGTCTTGATCTTCAAAATACGACAGCGCACGAAGGTGCGACATCAACTGAAGGTTCATTGATTCTTCTTTGAACAGTGCCACCAGCAAGGCAATACCAGTAACTTGGCTTTCGCCGTATTCAAGGCTGCTTAACAACCAACCTTTGCGGATCAACTCTACCACATTGGGTGAAAATGAAGGTGCACTGCTGTGGCCTTTGTCGAACGACTCAAAGCGCGACAAGATATCACCTTCCAATTGTTCGGTGCTTACCCCGTATTTTTTGAACGCAGAGCGTACACCCGAGCGCTCTTCTTGCATCAGAGCGAGCACAACGTGCTCAAGCTCGATGGCGAAATGGCGTTGTGATACCGCAATAGAGGCGGCTTTTTCGACAGCCTTACGGGCTACCGGCGAGAGTTTTCCAATCAGTGCTCGGGTATTCATTTAACATCCTCTGTTTTACGAATGACGACAGTCCTGTCTTCCGTTTCTTCAATCGATGATTCAGGCAGATCTTCCTTGCGGATATCCGGCTCTGATTCTCGAACGAAGACTTCCATTTGTTCTGCCAGTTCATTGAACTGACGTTTTGCAAATCCAATTTCGTCGATTCTATCGACATGCAGTCGGGTGTAGTAGTTCCCCACATACAAATTCTGCAGTGCTTGACCTAGCTGATTAAATTGCTGGGTAAAGAAACGGCACAATCCATAAACGACTGCAGTGATGATTAAACACGCCAACACGATGAACAAAGCCAGCGCCCATGCAGTACGTACCCACACATCGGTGACGGACTGGGTAGATAGACCCATCACCACATTACCGATCTCTTTGCCGTTAAATTTAATCGACGAGGTCATGTGGTAGATACGATTGCCCGAGTCATCACGCTGAATTTGGAACAGGTTAAAGTTCTCATCCTGCTCAACTGTTTGTAACTCCAAAGGGGGTCGATAGGTTTCACCAACCGTCTCTGGCTTACTGGAGGCTTTGATCACAGACTCATGATCGGTAACGTACAGGTACTGAATCTGATCGTTATTTGACAGTTTTTCAGCTGTTACCGCCAGCGCGAGGTCATCACCTAACAGCAATGGCTCGTCCACCTGATCTTTGGCTTGCTGAACCAGCATACGACCGTAATTACCCAGTACATTGGATAAGCTGCTGGAAAGATCGTTTAAGGTCAGCGCCAGAAGAATAATTAAAACAGCACTTAGTCCTGTTGCAACAATGGCGGTGTAGCGCCAAGTTGATGTGATCTTCTCTGACCATTTTGGGTCACGAGTGGAGAGTTCAACCGACACCGCTTCAAGCTGCTTGGTTAACTCGTGTGCATTGGGGTAACGGAACGAGGGCTTTTTATGCAACAAACGGCGGATCACTTTCTTAACCGCGTGCGGGCATTTGGACGTCGTGAGATCCACTTCTGATTTTTGAATCAGCTCGACCAGATCCCGAATGCTCGAGGCCTCATACGGCAGCGTGCCAAACACCATCTGATAAAAAAGCACGCCTAATGAGTAGAGGTCGCTTCTAAGGTCCGGTTTGTTACCGGCCAATTGCTCTGGCGACATGTAAAAAGGCGTACCAACGATGGTTTCCCCTTCGCCGGCCTCAGTGTGATCGTGAAGATACGCCACACCAAAGTCCGTTAAACGCACATGACCATTCGGCTCAATCAGGACATTACTCGGTTTAATGTCTCGGTGGACAATGTTTTTGCCGTGCGCGTATTCCAGCGCTTGCGACAACTGAGAAATGATGTCGATGATTTGCTCCAGCGAGATGTCTTCTTGCATTCGCATCCAATCATCGAGGCTTTGGCACTCTACGTACTCCATTACGATAAAGGGTACGGCATCCACATCGCCCACATCAAAAATCTGGACGATGTTTTGGTGATTGAGTTTGCCGGTCACATGGACTTCATTGAGGAAAAACTGAAGACGCTCTTTGTCTTCGACGTATTCTGGCTTAAGTACCTTAATGGCCAGGGTGCGTTGCAGCTTAGGGTCATAAGCCTTGTAGACTTGAGACATGGCCCCTTCACCGATCATTTCCTGTATTTCGTATCGTCCAAGTTGATCCATGGTGACTTCCTGTTAGCGGTTTACTTCATACACTGCATCGGTCACATCACCCGATGCGCCGGTGGCAGATAACCATAACCCCTCGCCCAAACGCATCGCCGGATTGCCTTGCCCTTCTGGCAACTGAAACGCGGGCTTATCCTGACCTTTAAGAGCAACTTGTAAGTCGACGCAATAGTCATGACCGATGTAGAGATGAAGGAGTTCTTTGATGGTTTCAAATTTTGGCTGGCCAGGCTGAAGTGCCTGAAACTCAGAGAGTGAGAGAGGTGCGGTACAGATACGAAAACTGCACGATCCTTCGTATACAGAGCTGCCTATCACGAAATCCATTCCTAAAGTGGCGTTCCTTTGCCCTACAGCGTTTCTTTGGCTTGGATCTAAATCGAACCAACGGCCATAAAATGGTTTTAACTCAACCTCACACTCAAGCGCGCGGCTGATGATCTTACGCAATCCATATGCGTTACGAGGACGCTTACTATAGTATCCTGAGAAATAGAGTGCCAGTGATTCTGTATCGGATTTGATACTTTTTTCCTTGGCTACTTGTAATCCCGTATACCCTTTTAACAGGGTCGTGGCTTGGCTTGGCTTTTTCTCATCCCGAGCAACATGGTTTTCATGTTCGATCACTAAGCGGTTTTTCTGCCAAGCCTTGTACAAGAACCCGATGGTACGCGCGTTAAAGCCATCCAATAAACTACGAAGCGCCGAATCTTTGTCTCGGCTTCGGTCACTTAAAAGCTCGGTGTAGTGCAGTGGCAATACTCCCGATGGACCGGTTAAACCAAAGCAAGCAACGTGCAGTTTATGACGCTTTAAGCCGTGTGACTCTAACGGCTCCATTTTGGTACAAGCGCTGGCCGCAAAGGCTAAGTTTTGCACCACCGAAAAATCTACAAACTCGGTGTGCAATGGCATGTCTGCCGCTAAGGGTGACGATGCGCGACCTTCTTCCCTTAGCGAGGAAAGCTCGGTGTGACGCAGTAGCTGGAAAAAATGGGTATCCGGCAAGGTTTGAGGCGTGATCATAACAACACCTGATCACCACTTCTGGGTGGCCACACTTTCAGTGGGTGATCATCATCCCCCAGAATCACACTGACCTGAACATATGCATTAAGATGCGTGTACAGGGCTAAGAATCGCTCCATCACGGTAGCGAACAAGAAAGGGCTACTGCCGGCAAAGCGGGTTTTATCCAAACCCAATTCAATATGTGTCCCACGGCAGAAGAAAGGCATGCCTCGATCATCACTGATGCGCTGCGTGCCGGTAGAGACGCTTCGAATCTCGACCGCATCCACAATGCTGGAGGATTCACGATGGCGCGTCACATTGTACAAAGACAGGATGGTACGTAACGCATCCGTCCCCTCTTGACCGGCGGTCAAAGAAACATAATTCAGGTTTAAGTGTGACATCAACTGCCAATAAACTTGGTCATCAAGCCGTGGGCGAATCACATCGCTGAACGGAATCTCTAACCGGATACCGCTCACCGCGGACGAACCCGAAGTTAACACCATTCGCGGCTGACTTTGTGTTTGGGACAGGCGCTTAGGTAACTGTCCGTTAAAGCACTTAAGGGCGGTTAATGCGATCACTTCGCCCTGCTGCTCTAAGATCTCGTCAACCGACGTTAAGGTAAGGAAGCTTTGGCTTCGTGTGTTACCAAACTCCATCTCCTCACGGCGCGTGTGCCAGCGAGCATTGGATGGGTGATGCCCACGACGTGAAATGCCGAAAAACGGTGAAATGTATTCGATCTCGTCCTGATCCGTCGAGATCGAAACCGATTCAACTGAGTACACTTCCACATAATCTGGATGCCTAGCATCGGCAACCACGGGGTACTCAAAGTCTGTATCGGTAAGACGCGTTGGCTCGGAGTACTGATCGTACAGGTTAATTAACGGCGTTGCGTTGATCACAAAGTGACCTTCATCGACCGTGGCTTCGATGTCCGGAAGGCTTTTGTCAAAGTAGAGATACAACTCTAACTCATGCTGCTGCAGGCGCTGCTTAGCCGCATCGTCTAACATCAGATCAAAGAACAAGAATTTTTCGGGGTACGCAAAATACTCCGTCAGTAATCGATAGCCGATAAAGGATTGATCCGGATAAGGGATCATCCCTTCATCCTCTTCAAAGCCCACACTCTTTATGGCGATAGCGCCTTCCATGAATACGACTTTACGATCTTTCGAGCTGCTCGCCACGCCCACTTTTACCGTGTGGTTATGAATCAATTCGTACAACGAAAAGCCATAATGACGATTGCCTTTCAGGTAAAAACGTATTTTATTTGGTGCGACCTCTTCCCAGGTGACATCGGTGTTTGTCGTGCGCATCGAAATATGAAGGACCGACTCTAGCTCCGAAATCTGCCCTGGGTTAGGTGCATCGGATGGGTAGCTTCGAAGTCTTGCTTTAGACACATGCGCTGGCAAAACCTCGGTATCGTAAACCGTTTGAAAACGACACGAGAATTGATCATCGACATCGGCCTCGACCTGAGCACCCTTCTTAATGGTTGATCTTGTCGTAAGGTCGTCTTCAGGTTTAAAACTGATGATGGAGTAACTGGGTAAAGGTTTTAAATAGTGTGGATAAATAACATCCATGAGCGTTTGACACAGCTCTGGAAACTCATCATCCAGTTTTTTTCGAATGCGGGCATTCAGGAACGCTACCCCTTGCAGGATGCGCTCGACGTGCGGGTCACGCGCTTGGTCGTCACTGATTTGCAAACGCGCCGCGATTTTTGGGTACTCTTCGGCGAACGCCTCGCCACGACGTTTAAGGTAATTCAGCTCTCGTTGGTAAAAATCAATTAATGCGTTTTTCATCGGACATCATGCTGGAAATTAAACATCTTACGGGCAGGTTCAAACGAGGCACTGATCACCACAGGTTCGGCATCAGAAAAGACACGTAGCTTCGCTTCAATGCGAAACGCCAGCTGATTCGGATCATCCTGCTTATCCAGCAAGGTGACTCGAACACCGCTAAGCCGTGGCTCGTTGATCCGAATCGCATCACTGATTTTACGTCGCAACGCATCGCGGCCACTTAAGGCCGAAATGTTGATGTGCGCAAAATCGGTGACACCATAGGTGAGTAACACCTCGTTATCATGATCAATTTGATCAAAGGGCATTCGGCTACGGTGATTCAATAACTGCTCTAAATCCCGCATCACACTCTCTTTATAAGCGCGATAGCGTGCTGACGGAGAATCGTATCGATCCTCCGCACGGGTCGGCTCATCATCCAGAATCATCTGCATGAAGGACGGCTGAAACGAATCGGTATCCACCATCGCCGATTATGCTCAGTTTGGCTGGATACGCTTGAGCGAAGTTAGCTGCAGCACGGGAATTAACTCCTCGCCCACCAGCAAGCATTTTTGGCCAATACCGGACACCAAACCATCAGCCGAGGTTACCCAATCCGTGGTGCGCCCCATTGCCGCCAGCGCGTCCGTTGCAGGTGTGCGGGCGTAGATGGCCGGAATAAACACATGCATTGGTGCCGCATCTTCAGCTTGCGCGGCGTGTTTGATCACAGCGCGTCGATAGACCAAGTCGATGGGTTTTTCGTAAGGCATAAATTCGATGGAATCGATGTTGTGCCATGCCATCCAGCAGTAACCTTGTTTAGCCGTAAAGACCTCGAAAGCGTATGCGGTCAAGTCGTCTGGTTCGGCCAGCTCACCTTCTACGGTTGTCTCATCGGTTAGAGCAACAAACGGGATTTGTGGACGGTTCGCCAGTAATGACTCAACGCCATCCGAATCCAAAGTACCTTCACGCTGAGCTTGGAAAAGTGCAAAGGATGATGCCAACGCAGGCTCATCTTGCTCAAACATCAATGGCATTTCCGATGGGCTTTGGTAGAAAGCGCGACGCTTGATATCTGCTTTGATCATTTCACTGATCACTTTCAGCGTCATAAACGAAGGGAGATCTTCCTTGCAGTTGTGCTCCATCACATCCAACTGTTTCAGTGCTTTCTCTTGCTCACCAGAAAACAGGTACAGTTGCATCAATAAGCTACGAGCATCATCATTATCCGGAAAATCTCGTACAAACACTTTTGAATGATGTAAGGCTGCTTCTAGGTCACCCTCACGAAACAGATCGCTAATTCCTTTTATGTCCATATCTATCCTGCTACACGACTGGAGACCACTTCAGCACTAAACTGAATAGAAGTCTCGATTGATTCAAGTTGAAAATGGGGTTTTAAGTGGACCGTACACATGTACGATCCACTGGTGCCAGCACGCTCATTTACTTGAACGCGGGCTTCACGTAACGGATATTGAGAGAGCAGTATTTCACTGGCCTCGTCCGTTGACATCACGTAATTCATAATCCAAGTTTGCAAAAAGTTGCGGCACTCCTCCGTGGTGGAGAAAGAACCGACACTGTCGCGAACAATCACCTTCATGTAATGCGCAAACCGTGCGGTACACAGCACGTATTGAAGCATTGCAGAGTAACGCGCATTCGCACGCGCTGCACTGGCTTTATACGCCAACGGGCTTTGGATTGACGCGGCACTGTAGAACACGCCCTTAGCACTGTTCACCGAATAACATACCGGGATAAAACCGTGCTCTGAGAGGCTGCGCTCTAGGCTGTCTGCAATCATCACCTCAGCGGCAAATTGCGCGTGACCATCAATCGGGGATGTGTGCACTTTTAGTCCAGGCACCACACCACCACCGAAATAGCGTTTACCGGTAATTTCAGCCAGCCATCCGGTGTTTGAAAAGCAACGAGCCATCACAACACCCATCGCAAACACCGAACCGATCTTTAAGAAGTCACCTCGCCCCTTTACCCCTTCGCGATACACAAACCCATCGGTTCGGAATCGGTTGGGTCGGTATTGGCGGCGAATGTACAAATACGGCAGAGTGAGCCCGATAAAGCGCGCATCTTCAATACTGCGAAGTGATTTCCACTTAATGAACGACTCTTGTTGGTAAGTTCGGTTTAGATCAATACCGGAGTGCAGCTTGGCAAAGTCATCCAAATCCAACAGTGATGGGTCAGCATTAAATAAGAAAGGGCAAAAGCTTGCCGCGGCCACGGAGGCCAAACCACGGACCACACGTAAGTCATCGACACCCGAGGTTTTGGCGGTTAAGGCCACTGGGTAGTCGCACAGCATGGCACCAAAGGGTTCACCACCTGCCATACCAAATTCAGCGTTGTAAACTTTATGGAAGATCTCACTGTGTTCAATATCGATCGCACGGGTAATATCACGGTGCAATTCGCTCCACGTGATATCCAGTAACCGGACTTTGATCTGCTGTGAGAACGCTAACTCATCGAGCAGATATCGACAGCCACTCCAAGTCGCTTCGAGGGATTGAAACAGAGGATGGTGTAAGACTTCATCTACCTGCGCACGCAACTTTGCATCAATCTGACCTATCAGATGATTAAGGCGCGAGATGATCCGAACTTTGCTGATGCCTTTGTCAAAAAAAGACATACCCAGAACGTCGATCAGGTCGGATACCCAAGCGAAATCTTCGACAGATGTGTCAGAATCCGCTGACAACAGATGGGCTTCCATGATGAATCTTCCTTGATACACAATCAGGGTGGCGAAAGCCACCCTGATGATCAGCGGATTATTTACCGCCCATTTGAGGAATACGTGCAACCATACGCATGGATGCCGTTAACTCCTCCATTTGCAGCCAAGGACGCATCCAAGCAACAACATTGTAAGCACCAGGACGGCCCGGTACTTCTGTTACTTGAACTTTACCCGCACGCAGTGGGTACTTGGCTTTCATGTCCTGACCGGAATCTGGGTTGTCGTTCACGTAGTTAAGAATCCAACGATTCAACCACGCTTCAACATCTTCTGCTTCCATGAAGGAACCGATCTTGTCACGACCCATAACTTTCAAGTAATGCGTGAAACGAGAGGTCGCCATCAAGTAAGGCAGACGTGCTGAAATCGCCGCATTAGCGGTCGCTTCAGGCGTACCGTACTTCGCAGGCTTCTGAGTGGTCTGACCACCGAAGAACACCGCGTAGTCTGTGTTTTTGTAGTGACACAGTGGCAAGAAGCCCATTTTAGACAATTCAGCTTCACGACGGTCGGTAATGCCAATCTCGGTTGGGCATTTAAGGTCCATATCGCCATCATCACTGGTGAATACGTGCGTAGGCAGGTTGTCTACACGACCACCCCCTTCAGCACCACGAATCGCAGTACACCAGCCTGTTGCCGAGAAGGATTCGGTCAGGCGCGCACCCATGACATAGGCGGCGTTCATCCAGCAATAGTCATCGTGATCGCCTTCACGTGCGATGCCTTGCTCGTCGATTGGTGCTTCTTCGTAACCAAACTCATCAACTGGGCTGGTTTGTGAACCGTACGGCAAACGCGCCAAGACACGCGGCATGGTCAAAGAAACAAAGCGGGAGTCTTCCGAATCACGGAAACCACGCCATTTTGAGTATTCTTTTGAATCAAAGATTTTTTCCAAATCTTTCGGACGTGACAGTTCAGTCCAGCTTTCCAGACCAAACAGCTCAGCACCGGCTGCTGCAATAAACGGACAGAAAGCCGCTGCAGAAACGTTCGACATTTTAGACAGAAGCTCAATGTCATCCGCTTGGTTAGTGAACTCGTAGTCACCGATAACCGCGCCAAATGGCTCACCACCTGGTGTACCAAACTCTTCTTCGTAGAGCTTTTTGAACATTTCGCTTTGGTCAAACTCAACCGCACGATCCAGATCTTTGAACAGCTCTTTTTTGCTCAGGTTCATCACTTTCAGTTTCAGTGACGAGCTGGTTGCGCTGTTGTCTGTTAGGTACTTAAGACCGCGCCAAGAACCTTCCAGTTTCAGAAACTCTTCTGAGTGCATGACCGCTGACAACTGCTCGGACATCTTACTGTCCAACATAGCGATGGCTTTGTTGATGGTTTTAGCAATGTTACGGTCCCATACAACCGTGCCTTGCATCGCTTCATCCACCAGAGTTTTAAGAAGGTCTTTAGCAACGTCTGATTCGGTCTGCTTCGTGGCACCAATCACCTGGTCCAATAAGCTGGATTCTTCCAGAACAGTCGTTGTGCTGCTGCCTTGCGCAGCTGTCATAGTGTCAGTCATCCTTGATCACCCTTACTCGCTTTTACCCGAATTCAACTCCTGAGAGAGCTGTTCCATGTCGCCTGTGTTTTGCAGAACTTTTTCCAGCAAGCTTTCTAACTCTTCAGAGCGGTCAGCTTTGGTCAACAGATCACGCAATTTATTACGTGTTTCCATTAAGTTACGCAGTGGCTCGATCTGTTCAACAACACGACCTGGCTCAAAGTCATCCATTGAGCGGAATTGCAGATCAACCGGCAAAGACGTTGTGCCGTCTTGCAGCGTGTTGTCGACTTTAAAGCGCAGACCGGGTGCCATTTTTGACATGACTTCATTCAAGTTATCGCTTTCTACCTGAATAAACTTACGGTCTTTAACGCTTTTAAGTGCTTCGCCAGGGTTGTTACCGGTGAAATCACCCATAACACCCATTACGAAAGGCAGCTCTTTAGAAATCACAGCCCCTTCAGTTTCAACATCGTAAGTGATGTGAACACGAGGTTTACGTACACGTTCCAACTTCTTATGAATGCTTTCGGTACCCATAAGTTATCCCCTTTATTTCCCTATTAGTTGCGTTCGACTCTTAGGCGCTTGGTGAAGAGTCTTTTGATAATCCGATCAAGCGGAAGAACTGATTGCGTGTCGCGTCATCATCGAGCAGTTCGCTCATCAGATCGCCTAAACTCATGCGTCCCCAGCGCTCGATTCGCTCCATCTGATACGACAAAGGCGAATGAGGCTCGGTATCACGAAAGAATGCACGCAAACGAGACACCATGATCAGTGCTTCCTCGCGAGAGGATGGGTAGTAAGCTTCCGCACGGAAGTTAGCTACCTTGGCAGGACCTGAAGGCTTCTGCTCTAAACGGACATCACTCTCGTTCGTTTCAGAAAGTTCAGGTTCTTCGCTCTCGGCGGCACTGGCAGGCTCTTCGAGCAAGTGACTAATTTCCATCAGTGTTGCACTGTTAAGGGCCTCCCAAGCCACTGAAAGAACGTTCTTAATGGCCGACGTGGGCGGTGCATCAAAACCACACTCATCGGCTAAGAATTGATCCAAAGATGCAAAAGCATCGGTACAGGTTTGAATTGCTTTGGTTACATTCTGCACCTCTAAGGTCTCAATGCCAACCATCATTTGTTGCCACTGATCCAGTGGTTTAACGCCGTCATTGATGCGCTTTTGACGCTTCGCTTCATCTTGCACTTGAGCAAGATCGCACGATTTAATGAAGTCCCATGCGGAAAACGCTTCGCCATCGCTGTTCACCAGCAAAGGTGCCATACGAATAGGCATAACCAAAGTGCCTTCGCCATTATCACCGTTTAAACCGGTCAGCGGGAACAGCGTTGCATTGATGCCCTCTTCATCGGGCAATGGGTAGATACTGCCCCAGTAGGTCTGAATCATTCGATCCATCAATACAAGGACATCGGCCAAACCATGGAATCCGTTCAGGCGAACAGATGCTTCGGCAAGCCACGCGAGGACTTCGACGTCTTTGGTTTGTTCAGAAAGGATGCTTAGACATTGCTCTTGGACGCCCTTCCATTCGGACGCTAAGGCATACAGCTCTTCAAGCTCAATCACACGACGTTCTTGGGCTCGAATACCGTTTCTAAGGTCCCGAAGCGCGTAGAACGCTTCGGAATAATCTGGATGCTCCCTAACATCAACACCTGCGGGAGACTCTTCAGAGATAGGTGCTAACAGTTGCTCAAATTCCATTTCGCCACTGACTCTTGGCTACCTAAGGCAGCGTTTATTCAATGTTGCTCAGCTTGTCCAAGAGCTGCTTACAGCGTGCTCTGTAGACTTGTGCTTGTCCATGCGAAGGTTCTGCTCGCAAAACCTTATTAAACTCATCAATTGCCAAGTTGAGTTTTTGATCTTGATAGTATTGTAAGCCGCGTTGGTAAGGCTGATCTACCAAAGTGTCGGTTAATTGTGCCAGAATTTTTCGTCCTTGTGGACTTAAATTCGAACTCTTCTTCAGCAATTGGTACGCTTTAACCGATTGTCCAGCATTATACGCATCAATACCAGCTTGATCTGGTAAGAGTTGGACTTCTGGTTTCGGCTCAGGTTCACTTTCCGGTTCTGCGACCGCTTCGTTTGCTTGTTCGGTTGCTTCGGAGGCTTGATTCAAAACCGTTTCTGCATCTTCGGATACACGTTCTTCTTCAGCTGAAGCAGTATTTCCAGATGTATTGATGTCGGCTTGGGTGGCCTCTACTGAAGTTTCAACCTCTTCAGCTTGGGTCGGTTGAGCCGGTGTAACGTTTTGTGTTGCTACCGCTGATTCATCCTCTTCTTGACGTGTTACGGATACGGCAGGTTTAACTTCGGCCGTGGATGTCGCAGATGTCGCTTGGGTTACTTGCACGGCCGGCGTCACTACGGGTTTCGTTGCACGAGCAGGACGAGTCGGAGTAGCGCGTTTTACGGCCTTTTCAGGTGCCGGCACTTTTAAGATTTGGCCTACTTTCAGATCCCCATTAGGTAGATCATTTAGGCGCATTAAAAAAGGATAGTAGTTACCGGTTCCGTAAACTCGATAAGCGATGCGCTGCAGCGTGTCTCGACGCTTCACGGTGTAAACCGCGGCTTCATCATCCAGCATAAAGCCATTTGCCGCAGCAAAGGTTTCAGGGTCACTGGTTAACTGGCTTATAAGCAAAAGCGCCGTATCATTTCCTGGCAGTTGATACAGCAACTGACCAAGCGCAACTTTAGCCGCTGCATAATCTGCACTTTTAAGAATCGCATTTTCTGCTTTTCGGCGAGCGGTGGATGTACGTGTCGAGTCTTGATTCAGGGTTAGAACCCCTACTGACTCAAGACCTTTGTACTCTTCACCTGGTTCACGCAGGGAATCCGCGTCGCTTGCAATCCCAACTTTGCTTAAGCCACCGACCGAGCGATGGTCCACTTGCTGCTGTAATGCACACCCTTGCATCAACACAGCCAAAGATACTACCCCAGAAAACGCTGCATATTTCATTGCTTACTTCCTGTCCACAATTAGCGCGGTCACATTATCGTTGGCTTGTCGCGCTAACGCCATGTTAATCAAATTCGCTACAGCACGTTCTTTGTCTTCGCTGTAGTACATCACTTTGCCCAAATCCAGCTGCTCCAATTTGTTGGAAAGCCCATCACTGCACAATAAAAACGCATCCTCTGGTTGTACCTCCAACCAAAGCACATCGAGCTCGCATTCGCCCGTAACACCCATCGCACGCGTCAGCATATGACTGGCCGGATGCTCCGATTCATTGGCCACAGGCTCGATCAGGCCTTTTTCCAGCAACGCCTCATATTGCGTGTGATCTCGCGTGATTAATTCAAAAGCCGTATCGCGCATACGATAGAGCCTGGAATCACCAGCCCAAATCACAGCGCCACGATTTTGATCAATCACCAGAACCACCACGGTGGTGCCAATTAAGTCATCGCCATAGAAGCTTTCTGACAACCCCCTTAGGGCTTGGTTCGACTCTTGAAGGACATTTTTGATCGCATCAATACGCGCCTCAAAGCTGTCGTACTCTTCATTGAGAAGACCCTCAAGACTCTGGGTCACTAGATGACTGGCTATGCCGCCCTCTTTATGACCACCCATACCATCCGCGACACACCAAAGGCCGATTTGATCCACCACAACAAAGCTGTCTTGGTTTTCATCTCGCACGGTGCCGACATCCGTCTGGCCGTACCCTTTCCATAGCGACTCTGACATGAATACTTAATACTCCGATCGATTTCCTGTCAGTAAGAGGCGGTAATCCTCACTGCCTGGCATTGCTGTAAAGCTACAAAATGGTTGTTTTAGATCATTCAGATCCATAAAACTCCACCACAGAGTCCCCTCAATCTGATCAATCAACTTAGGAAGCCACTGCTCCAAATCGTGTTTCACCCAACGGGTTGGATTCGGTAACACTTGCCCACTGTGAAGCTCAAAAGTTTCGGATACTTCTGCGATGTGGACTTGCAATTGAGGCAGACTCCAACGCTCTTGAAGCGCTTTAATACCGGCGTTTTCCATCAGCTCAAACAGTGAGTGCGCATCTTCAAAGACCCAGCCTAATCGGGTTTGGTGCGCATCAATTTTGTAGGTTAGAAACAGAGGGAAATAACGACCTACCGCATCGACACTTGGCATCATAATCCCAAGGTAAGCTTGTTCACGCTGTTCGGTTGGCGGCAAAACAAAGCGCCATACAGGCGAAACCAGATACGCCTTCAGCCAATTTTGATCCCCCATCCCACCTTTGGTGTGATAGATCGTCGACTGCATCCAATCGTACAGCAGGGAGCTGATGTCGGCCCCTACACCCACGGAGACAAAATCCGCATGTGAGGGCAGCTTGCCGTAAATCCCGATTTCAAGGCCCGCCATTATTCACACCTCACTTGGCGAAGCTCTGCCATCTGGAATGGGTTGTAAACGCTACCTGCACGCAGCTCCATTGTTAAGCTAAATTCGTTTTTCAACGTGAAGGTCAGCTCGTAACGCTCACGATCCAGACGTTTTACTTTGGCTTTGTCGAACAAGCGGAACAACGCCCAGTCGCCTTGCTCTGTGATCGACTCTTGACCTGCGGTGGTAACGATCACCAAACGAGCCAAACCTCGATCGGAGTTACGACCCAAGTCCGGCCAGCGGAAGCGCTTACCGCTTTGCGGGCCATGTGCATACGTTAATTGCTGTCCGTTAACGAATAAGCTCATACGCAAAATCGATTTATCCATGCGCATCGGCTTAAGCTCGAAACTGATCGCTGGATCACTGGAACCTGTGCGATAGAAGGTATCGCGAATGACGCGACCGTTCTCAAGCTGACGCAGAACCCCATCAGAGAAACCTAAGCTCACGTTATTGGCTTCGTTCCATTTCCAAGGACGGCGCGAGGTATCAATGTAATCGACAACCACATCGTTGAAGTAGTTTTCTAAGATACCGCCCGGACCAAAGTACGCCGACACATCATCAAAGGTCGCCTCACGAGCGCTATTGCGGTTAAACGGATAACGGCCTTCGATCATATTTTTACAATGGCGGGCAACTTCGTTATTCCACTGACGCTCCATGTAGTTTTTCGCATCAGAAGCCGTTTGCAACTTCGCTTTGTTGGATACCTTATCCAACAAAGTTGAGATTGGTTTAGGCTGACGCTGAGCAAGCACGTCCATATCTTGAATTACCGACGCCGCACCATTGCCCTTTAACTCATCCATGGCAGTCTGACCGCGGTTCATCGAGTTATTCATGGCGTTCATGTAGACATACAGCTGGTCCAACATACGCAAGGTTTCTTCGATGGGCGGATCGTGCTCATCATCGCCCTCCACCTGAGCATTCAGGTCCGCAAAGTACTCAACCACCGGGTTTGGACGGTTCAGATCAGGAATCGCATTATTATTGGCAACCTGATCAGGAATGGCTTGATTCGGGTTCACCCCTGTAGCTTGGGTGACTTCAGCAGGTACATTTAAACCAGTTTGATCAGCAACGCCGGCCAGCAATGAGAATGCACGGGCGGAGGTATGCTCACTGATGCTTTTAATCAACGCGATGATGGGAGAATCCTTACGCGACAGTTCACGCAGAATCGACAGGGTTTCACGCGGATTGTTCATCTGCGCAAAGTCCAATGATTCAAGATAGCGCTGCCAGGTCACCAGATAGTCATCCAGATACAAGGCTTCAATCTGATCTTGTAGCTGCTCTGCGCTGACGCCAACCGATTCAAGGCCGTATTCCTGCCCCATGACCCACTCATCACTTAGGAAACGCTCGATCATATCGTCACGTTTTTCGATGAAGTACTCTTGGTAGCCCGCTTTGGTAAAGAAGCCACTGAGCTCGCTGGTGATTGGTTGTCCATTGGTAAACTGGAACAAGTAAGCAGCTTCCGAGCCAACACCATCGACCAAACGATACGGTTTCAGATCATCGTTTTGCATACCTTCCTGCTTTAAGCGGAAGTAGAAACGCTTCGCAGGTGGCAAGGTACTTAACAGAGTACGGACACTTTGCACCAACTCTTCATTCGCCCGAAGAGGCGTCTCTTTGGGCATGTAGTCCAACAAAGCCGAGAGGTGATCTTTTAAGTTCTGATACTCATCCTTACGAATATCGCGCGGCAAAGTGCGCTGCCAATCAGACTCAACCCAATGCGTAACGGCGGCTTTATCAAGACGCGCAGGGTCACTCAGCATCAGATAAATGCGCAAGGTATCGTACAGATACTCGGCATCCGCACGTTGCTCATAAAGAGCGGATTCAACTTGCACCAACAGTCGTGGCAAAAAGGTTTTATAAAGAAGACGCCCATACGCATCGCTGGCTTCTTGGCCTAATTTACGGCCTTGGTACATGCCCATCTGCAACCAATGGTGCTGCTCGTCCGTTGCTTGATCCTCATAGCCGGTTGGCAAGGCACGCACAGTATTCAAAGCTTTCATTGGTGCAAATAGATTTTTCTCGTAACGACTGATGTCGGCGACAACCTCTTCGGCGTTTTTCGTCTCACCCGCCACTTCTTGGATCAAATCTTGATTCTGGAAGTAGCTGTACCCCCAATAACCGGACAGTCCCAAGGCAAACAGCCCGACCGCGCCATAAGCCAAAAGATGCAGTATATAGAGACGGCGCTCCTGCTTGATGTTTGTCCCAGCAAGACCGGATTCTTTAAACATCACCTTGGTAAAAAGGTTATGTAAGAAGTAACCCTTACCTTTACCCGAGCGCTGCGATTGAGACTCGGAACGAAGACCAAAACGCGCGCCCAGTGCGTTTACAACGCGATCCAGTGTCGTGCCATCTTGTGTACCACTGGTAAAATAGACGCCGCGCAGAAGCGGTTGCGTTTCAAAGCGCGTCGGCTTAAAGATCTCTTGCAAGAAAGTCGAAACCGGGTCCTGCAATAAACTGAGCGTACGCGGGAACATATAGATGCGATCCCGACGGTTAATGTCAGTCTCCATCTGCAAGCGATCCACTTCGCGCGATTGGATGCGCTCTTGAAGGGTTTTAAACTCCATCAAGAAGTGCGGAACCACATCTTGCTCTTGATTATCATCTTTATAGGGGAAGGTCATACCCCAGACTTGCGCGCGCTCTTCACGACCAAAATCGTCAAAGTACTCGGTAAAGCCCGGCAAAAGGTCAAATTTGGTCAGCGTAACGTAGACCGGAAAACGGATCTGGAAGGTGTCCTGAAACTCTTGAATACGCTGCTTAATAAACTTCGCGTGGGTGATCAAATCCGACTCAGACATCTTCAATAAGCTGTCTACTGGGAAAGTAATGATCAGACCGTTAACCGGCTTACGGCTACGGAATTTTTTCAGCAAACTCAAGAAGCCTTTCCACTCGACCTCATCCAGTTCGCTTTGATTATTTTGCGTGGTATAGCGACCCGCGGTATCCAGTAATACGGCTTCATCGGTAAACCACCAATCACAGTTACGCGTACCGCCGACACCTTTAACGGACGCCCCTACCGAATCCATCAAAGGGAAGTGAAGGTCTGAATTCAGAAGCGCCGTGGTTTTACCCGATCCGGATGGACCGATGATCACATACCATGGCAGAACGTACAGATAACTGCCCTTTCCACCCTCTTTGGTTTTGACCTTTTTCAGAAGCTTTAGAGCTTCTTCAAACTTGTGCTTGAGCTCGCCGACCTCTTCCTTACCAAGGTCTTCTTTTTTGGTGGCTGGCTCTTGCGTGGCCATTTCGGTGGCCATCTGCTCGTTCTTTTTCCGTGACAGCATGTAGCTTTGGAACTTGTACACCAAAGCCATACCGAACATGGCAAAAATCATGGTGCCACGTGTCATCGCAGAACCGAACGGATCACTTCCGCCCATCTGAATGGCGGGCAATACAAACCAAATCAGCAGCGCAATGGTACCCAGCGCAACAAACCCAAGAATCGTTTTAAGCTTTCCTGCTATGGACGACAAAAGACGCATCAGTTACTCCCTCCATTGGTGCGCCAAACAACATTCGACAGCAGTACAATTTCCACACGTCTGTTTTTAGAACGTCCCTGTGCGGTTGCATTGTCTGCGACGGGCTGAGTATCAGCCTTACCCTCTGAGCTGAAACGGCCGAACTCTTGCGTGTGCTGCTCCAGCATCGCTTTTACCTGATCTGCCCGAGCAACCGATAGGTGCCAGTTGGATGGGAATTTCAGAGTATTGATGGGCTGACTGTCCGAGTGCCCTTCTACAAGTACCTTGCCATCCACTTCAAAAAGCGCCAAGGCAACGCGCTTCAAGAGCGAGTCGTAGCGAGTGTTGATGCGGGCTTGGCCGGAGTCGAACAGGCGATCCCCTTGGATAATGATACGAACGTGACCATTACGCTCATCCACAGCAAGTAAGTTTTCATCAATCTCAGGCTTTAGGAAGGTTTTGAGCTTTTCCAGAGCCGACAAATCAACCACTTTTGGACGGTCAAACGTCGTGGTCGCATCCTGACCTAAGACAGCCAATGCTTGATACGGCGGGTTAGAGGCTTGGTTTAAGCTGTACATCAAACCAAAGAACAGCAACGCCATAAGGCCAGCTAACACAGAGGCAAACACCCACAAAGGCATAAATCGACGAAGCTTACGGTTTGCAACCGTTACCCCGTGCCAATGCGGCGATAGCTGACGTGCTGATTCACCACGTTGAGAGCGAATCAAACGGTACAGCCGAGAGCGAACCTCGGTCAGTTTACCAATGCGATCCGGCTCCACCGCGTATCGACCTTCGAACCCCAAGGTTAAACAGACGTACATTAACTCGAGCAGATCGATGTTAGCCGACGGGTCTTTTTCAAGGTTTTCAAGCATGACGAAGAAGTTTTCGCCGCCCCAAGTTTCCTTGTGAAAGTGGCTCAGCAAACTGCGTGTCCGCCAATCACTTTGTCCACCCCAAGGGGTATTTAAGACCACTTCATCCAGCACGGTACATAGGATGTAGCGCCCGATCATCACGGTACGAGAATCAATCCCTGAACTTCGTGCCGTGATTTCATAGGTTTCGATCTCTTCGACAATTTGTTGACGAAGCAATCCAGCGCTTGGGTTTGAATGGGATTTTTTGATGGTCGGAATCAAGGACAGCAGCTTGAAAGCGGCGTTCTCCAACCGGTTAAATCCGGAACTGATAAATTTGTCAGCATCATCAAAGAGCGCCCCCCAATTGGACGGCTCTTTAACATCCGATGCCGGAGCAATGTCTGCTCCAGAGGGTTTACCACCTGGAGTCGGTATAATGACCGTGCGGTCGCCTTTAAAATCCATTTTTGCGAACTTCCATTACTGCAGACAGGTGTTTATTTAATGGCCCACAATTCCAGCTGTATCCCTGGGAACTGACTGCCAATATGCAGAGCCAATCCTTTAGATTGACTGATGACCTGCCACCACTGTCCTTGTGTGTCCAATTCAAAATATACGGCACCGTTGTAATACGGTACTTGACGAGGTGCCACCGGAAGCGGTTCCAGCTTCACGCCTGGCAACTGACGGTTAACCAAGTTATTGATCTGATCAATCGGACCAATTTTCGCCTGCACAGGCAATAAGCGGCGTAGATCCTCACGCGGCATATCGGCCCGAACCGACAAGACAAACAAAGCGCCGGCTTCCACTTCTGGAATGAAGCCCACTCGAATGCCAAAGTTTTTCTCATCCAAGTCAATGCGAACAGCGCTTTGATCCAACATGGTGCTCAGCGGCTGCTGAAGCATGATCTCAAGCGATTCAAAAGTAGCTTGAAGATCATCGTGTTTATACACAGAGCGCTCGTTGATCCGTTTATCAGGATGCGTAAAGGTTGCCAGCTCACCCGCAAACTGCATCAAGGTAAGGTAGGCGGTTTCTGGGTGGATCGATTCTGTGACCAAGTAATGATCCAAGACCGGCTCGTAGCGATTTAACAACTGAAGCATTAAGAAATCAGCCATCTCAACCGACCCGCCGCTTGAAGCGGATTTTAATCGATCCGCCAACGCTTGAGCACGAATGCGTGTTAAGCCATGAATTTCCCGTACGATGCGATTTAAGCCATCGGTGCGAATCAGATTCAGAGAAGGCGGTACAAAGCGATTATCAAGCTCGATGGTTCGGTTTTTAATCACCGACACACGCGCAATCGGAATGGCCGAAAACTGATGGTGGTGCTGACGCTCGGTTAATACCGATACTTTTTTACCGGCCACCTCAAGGTTAGCAAGCGCACTGGAGCCTGCGACCACGTCAGGTACCTCGATGGTGTCGATACGGTAACGCGCATTAGGGTCAGCATGCCCAGCTCGGTCCAATTCTTTAGCACCGGCACGCCACAAAGGCAATCCCAAGTAAACCAAACCACCTTCGTCTTCAACACTTAAGGTAACCGGTTCTGGGATCGGGTCTTCACCCGGCATATCGATTGCTGTGCCATCTGGCAAAATAGCGCGACAACGGCGGATGACAAAATTACCCAATCTAAGCGCCGATTCGTCGATCTCTAGCTCAGATATACCCCAACCATAGGTGTTAAGTTGCTCCTGCTGCTGATGCAGAGCCCCTTCAATGTAACGATCTTGCTGCTGGAAATGCTGAGGACGAATAAACATCCCCTCCAGCCATGCGACTTTGTTATGCCAGCTCATACTGTTTATTCACCATCCGCCAGCAACACTCGACTGGTTAACGCCACGGTCTGCAGCGACATAACCCGTTGAGAGGAGATCATTTTTTTCAAGAAGCCACGCGAGTCACGGACTTGAACGCTCGCTTTCCACTCAGCGTTGTCGATGTCGCGATAAGCGGCAATCACGGCAATGTATTGAGTCTCGGGGTTCAAATCGGTTTTCAGCTCTTCAATCTGACTAGGGCTCATGATGAAAATGCGTGTATCAAGCAAACTCGAGCCCAGAGGCTCTTCGTTATAGAGCGTAAAGAAATCGCTTTGCTCGAACTCCGTGAGTGATTTGAGCTGATAGATGCGAATTTCCAGTGGCGAAGCCACACCGCTGGTGTCCGGGTTAATATCGTGTGCCGCTTCAATCACCATCTCTAACTTGATGGGTTGATCTTCATCTTCGCTGAATGGATTTACCGAGGAGCACCCCGCCAGTACCAACATCAATCCGGCTAACAGTGCTTTGTAAAAACGCGCTCTCATTTTAGATTCCTTAATTGATCCTCGTAGGCTTTACCAAACTCTGCTGAGAATAAGTCTTGGAACTCATCTTCCATCATCGTGCAGATATCTTCGTAGAAGTCTCGATACTCCAACCAATAGTCGGTTTTGCTGCGACCTAAAATCCCCTTCTGGTGACGCGGTCTGCGATCAAACTTCCCTTCAAGATGCTCCGGCTCAAAACGCTTTAACAAATGAGCAAACGCTGCCTGGATACCTGACATCATCGCTAACTGGTGGGCTTGAATGTCTTTAAAGCCCTCTTCAACCGAACGAGACGCCGACATGTAAGCAGACGAGTCAGCAAACATCATAATTTTGAGCGCTTCGGTACCCGATGGTGAGAATTTCAATGGGTTGTTATCGGTTGGGCGAATCATCGTCTGCTGAAGACGAAACTCACTTTTTACCAAGCTACGCGTCGCCAGTGTCTCAACAATCCCTTGCGAGAAATGCTGAATCATTTGACCAAACTCTTTGGCCACGGCCGCTTTGTCACGACCATCCAACAGATTAGCTGGCACTCCCGCTTCTTGAAGCATCAAGTCAAACAGATCCGATGATGCAGGCGTCTGAGTAGACGAGCTTACGGGAGCACTCGAGTGCACAGGCTCTGGAGACACTTCAGGCTGAAGCTGAGCCTGAGGTACTGACTTAACTTCCGCTTTGGGTGCCGACACAACGGCCGCTGCCACCGCAGGAATTACCTTTTCCGAAACCGGTTCAGGAAGATCACCCAGAAGCGCGCCAGTAACATCCATTCTTTGTGGCTTGATCTCTTCTCGGGATTCAATGGGTTGACCCAACGCTAAATCAGCGTTTTCAGAAGATTCAACCTCTTGTGCCATCTCTGGTGCTGTACTGAGCATCTCATCCATTGAGGGAGTTGATGGCTCATCAGCCTGAGGCTCTGTGGGCGCTTCATCAACAGCACTGGATGAGGCTTTCGCATCATCGACGAAGTCTGGATTTAGAAGATCCGCCATGCCAGGCTGAGATTTTGGCGAAGGCGCTTCACTGGCTTCTGTTTTCTGATCCAGTAGGGCGTGTGCAATATCAACAATGGTCGGCTTACGCTCTACTGTCGCTTCATGGGCGGCTTCGGACTCAGCTACAACTGCGTTTTGTGCGATGGCCTCTTGCGCTTGATGAACATCAGCTTCAGGTACGTAAATTTCATCCGGGCTTGGCTGCAACAGCGCTTCTGACTCATCAACGTCTGGTTCTTGCGCTTTCTCAAGCTCGCTTAGGCGGGACATCTCTTGTGCCAAAGCATCAGAGACGGCGCTTGACGCTTCGGTCGACTCAGGCGCTTTTGAAGACGCGCTAGGCGTCGCTACAGAAGCGGCTTCCATGTCCATCCAGTTATCCGGAATGGCATTGGTTGAAGCCGCTGCAGTAGGCTTCACAAACGCTTGATCATTAAGGTCTGCTTCTGGTTCTTCAATAGGCTGTGGTGCCGCCGGTGGTGTGAAATGATCCTTTTCTGGCGACGCCGGTTTTAGAAGCTCACTGATGTCTGCAGGGGAAGCCTTTTCTTCAGCAGCAGGCGTTTTACCCATAAGATCATCAAAACTGACAGGTGCTTCATTTGCACCCATCTCTTTGGCACCCAGAACCGAATCCAGAGGACGCTCAGATTCTTGGTCAGGCGCAATGGTTTGGATAATATCGGCAAACTCTGGCTGATCGTCTTTTTCAGAGTCCGGGGTCAAGAGTGCATCGATATCTTGATCGGAGGCAGCCATCGCCACCGCCGATTTTAGATCCACTCGGAAAACATATTCACCCATCGAAAGTCGATCGGAGTTTTTAAGAATCGCCGTACGACCACGACCAATAGGCTCATCTGCGCCGTTCACATACACACCATTTGTGCTGATGTCGGTCAGATGGTATTCGTTGTTCTTGCGATGGATTACGCAGTGTTTACTTGAAATGTGCAGTTTAGGGTCTGGTAGTACGCACGAATTATCGCCGCCACGCCCTAGAGAAAAGATATCCGAATCAACGCTAACGGCATCAACACCCTGCAATAGGTGCTGACCGTTCATCACGGTAAGCTTCAAGTCCATTTGTACTACGTCCTGTTGTAACGATTCTATCCAAGAATTCAGGGATGCTATAGTAAATCACCTGTGAGGCGATTTAAAGCAAATCATTTACATTCGTCTGCAAATGCAAACATTATCATTTAAACAGCCTTTTAAAACGGCTTTTAAACCAAGCGCTTACACACCTAAATGTAAGCACTTGGTAACACTCATTTCTGATTTTGGATCATTCCAAGCGCATGAGGCGTGGTTTCTTCGTTAATCTGATCACCAAACCATGTAAGAGTTTCGTGTAACGATACCACCTCACCCACAATGATCAATGCTGGTGCTTCCAATTGTGCAATAACTTGCTTCTCGACGATGGTTTCCAGTGTCCCCGTCAGCACCTTCTGATCAGCAGCCGTTCCTTTAGACACAATCGCTATCGGCGTTTCAGGCGGCTTCCCATGCTCCATCAAACCTTCGACTAGAACAGGCATAGTGTGAAGCCCCATATAGAAGACCACGGTCTGATTTGGATGAACCAATTCTGCGAAACGCAGCGCTTCTTTTCGGTTTTTTAATTGCCCAGTGACAAATTTGACCGATTGAGCGTAATTGCGATGCGTTAACGGAATACCCGCATAAGTCGAGCACGCACTGGCCGCCGTAATGCCCGGTACGACCTGGAACGGAATCCCGTGCGCTTTTAGCTCTTCAAGCTCCTCTCCACCGCGACCAAAAATAAACGGATCTCCGCCTTTCAGACGGACAACACGCTTACCTTTTTTGGCGTGCTCAACCAACAGCTGGTTGATTCCCTCTTGAGGGACAGCATGGTTATCGCGGCGTTTACCGACGTAAATCAGATCCGCATCGCGACGACACAAATCTAAGACCTGATCCGACACAAGGTTATCGTAGAAAACCACATCAGCCTGCTGCATCAATCGAAGCGCTTTAAAGGTTAAAAGCTCTGGATCACCGGGCCCTGCGCCAACAAGGTAGACCTCGCCCGAACGATAACCCGTATTCCCCGCCGCAATCTCCTGCTCCAGCTGCTTTTCGGCCTCATCGTAACGCCCTAAAAAGACCTTTTCGGCCACTTGGCCCTCAATGATCCGCTCCCAAAAGCGGCGGCGATCATTTAAACCGGTAAAACGGGCTTTGACTTGATCACGAAAGCGCCCCACCAAAGCACCAAGACGGCTGTAGCCGGTCGGAATGAGCGTTTCTAAGCGAGCCCGCAGCAAGCGCGCCAGCACCGGGGATTCGCCACCGGAGGAGATACCGATCACAATGGGAGAGCGATCAACAATGGCCGGGAAAATAAAGGTACACAAATGCGGCGTATCAACCACATTAATCGGCACCTGACGCGTCGTTGCATCATAATGAATGCGCTCGTGAAGCACATTATCGTCAGTAGCAGCAATGACTAGGCACTTTTCTTCCAAGTGTGATGGATAATAGTCACCAATGATGATCTGATCTTTAGGGCTTGTCAGCATCTGACGCAGTTCGTCTACCACTTCGTGGGATACTACGGTTAGGTTCACGCCTGCACGCTTCAGTAATCGCGCCTTGCGAACCGCTACTTCACCACCACCGACAAGCAACGCCTGCTGTGACTTAAGATCAAAGAAAAGAGGAAGGTAATCCACATGAAGCCCTCAATGAGTGTCATAAGCCTACGATACCACAGATCGTTTAACCCACACTCATCGAAGGCTTATTTGAACACTCAACTACAGATTAGAGTTGTGTATGCAGGCCGCACTCGCGCGTTTCCAGCGCTTTTGTCGGATCAAAGTAATCGTGCTCGTTAGGCAGGTCGAATTCTTTAAGGTACGCCTCAAGATCCGCCTCGCTCCAATCAAACAATGGCGCCACTTTGATGATGCCGTCTTTGCTGCTGGACACGATATCCAGTGACTGACGAAACTCGGTTTGATCCTTACGGATCGCATTCAACCAAAGATCCGGCTTAAGCTCAGACAGCGCACGCTGAAACGGCTCCAGCTTCACTTGACGCGTAAACTCTTCGTGCAAAGGATCATCCACATCAGGAATCCCTTTCATCAGAACATTACGACGCGCAGCCGTTTCACGAGGGATGTACACCTCTACGTTCAGATTTAAACCCTGAATCACTTTTTCAGCAAAGCGGTACGTCGCCGAGGTGTTATAGCCCGAATCCACCCACAGCACTTTAATGTCCGGCTTAACTTGCGCGGCCATGTGCAAGATGACCGCTTCGTATGGACGGAAATTCGTCGTAACCAGTGGGTTTTCCGCATGCTCAATCGCCCAAGCAACGATCTCTTGCGCTGATTTACCCTGTAACTCTGCATTAGCAGCAGCGATATCGATGTTCATTTGACTCTCCTTTGCAGAGCACTCTGCAAATTGGGAACGCCCGCCGCTCAGCGACGGAAGATCGGACGCGGGTCCGCAGCGGTTCCTTGATAATTGACGGTGATCTCTTCAAACGCCTTTAAAGAATCATCACTGAAATTTTCGTCGTTCAGCTCAAAAGCATTAAAGCCACAGCTTTGCATGTAACCTAAGCGGTCTCGACCCACATCACCGACGGCACGAATCTCGCCTTCAAAGCCAGCACGCGCTACTTTGCGAGCAATACTGAAACCACGACCGTCACGGAAAACAGGAAACTCCACCGCAACAACCGCAAGGCTTGGCAACAGTGCAAGCAAGGCGTCTACATCATCGTCACCATTAACCAGCACACCAAGATCACCTTCACGACCCTCAAGATCAGCTTGATTTTCCAGCACGTACGTCAGTGGCAGAATCACATCACCGCTTGCAGGAACAGTCGCATCGCCATTTTCAAGCGCTTCACGGTTTAGGGTTGTAAAGCAATCCTCTGCAACCACAGATCGATTAATGAGCAGGGGCATAAACTCTCTCCTTAAACGGTGCGATACCCAAACGCTGAACAGTGTCAGCAAAGGTTTCTTCTTCTTGGCGATTTTCGACATACACAGACAAGATCGTTTTCAACGTGTTAGAGACATCGTCCGCCGCAACCGCTTTACCCAAGACTTTACCCAGACGCGCATCTTCTTTTGAAGATCCGCCGAGTGTGATTTGGTACCAATCTTCGCCTTTCTTATCGACACCCAAGATACCGATGTCCGCTACGTGGTGGTGACCACAAGCGTTGATACAACCAGACATATTCAGGCGGATATTGCCCAAATCGTACAGATGATCCAGATCATCAAAAGCCGTGTTGATCTGCTCAGCAATGTTGATCGTTTTCGCATTGGCCAGAGCACAGAAGTCGAAACCTGGACAGCAGATCATGTCAGTCAACGTACCTACGTTGGCACGCGCCAATTCGTTATTGGCCAGCACTTGCCACAAGGCGTACAAATCCGCTTGCTTAACATCACCCAACACTAGGTTTTGGTGGTGTGTTGAGCGAATCTCACCAAAGCTGTACTGATCCGCAAGATCAGCCACCAAGTCCATTTGCGCATCGGTAATATCACCAGGCGCTTTCAAAAGCGGCTTCAGTGACACCACAACCGCACGATAACCCGCTACTTTGTGCGCAACCGTGTTGTGTTCAAACCACGCTTTAAAGGCCGCATCGGATGCAAGCTTCTCATCCAGACTGGTATCGTTAGCCGCTTGTGCGTCGTAATCCGGTGAGGTAAAGAAGGATTGAGCACGGGCAAACTCTTCGTTGGTCAGCGTTAAAACGCCATCTTTGCCGTTTTCTTCCCACTCTTTTTCAACCAGAGCGGAGAAAGCCTCAACACCCATGGCATCAACCAAAATCTTGATACGCGCTTTGTATTTGTTGTCACGACGACCGTTCAGGTTGTAGACACGCAAAATGGCATCAAGGTAGGACAGAAGGTGCTCTTTCGGCAGGAACGAGCGCACAACTTTACCGATAAACGGCGTACGGCCCAGACCACCACCGACCAGCACTTCAAAACCGATCTCGCCTGCATCGTTCTTAACGATGTGCAGACCGATGTCGTGTACCTGCGAAGCCGCACGGTCTTCAGGACCGCCGGTGACGGCAATTTTGAACTTACGCGGCAGGTAGGCAAATTCAGGGTGCAAGGTCGACCACTGACGAATGATTTCACAGTAAGGACGCGGGTCTTCAAGCTCTTGAGCATTGATGCCGGCGTATTCGTCCGTTGTGGTATTACGGATACAGTTACCCGATGTTTGAATCGCGTGCATCTGAACTTCAGCAAGCTCTGCCAGAATGTCCGGTACTTCTTCCAGTTTCGGCCAGTTGTACTGAATGTTGGTACGCGTTGTGAAGTGACCGTAACCACGGTCGTACTTGCGCGCAATGTGCGCCAACTTGCGCATCTGAGTTGATGACATCAAACCGTACGGCACGGCCACACGCAACATAGGCGCGTGACGCTGAACGTACAGACCGTTCATCAGACGCAAAGCCAGAAAATCATCATCTGACAGCTCGCCCGCTAAGAAACGTCGTGTCTGATCGCGGAACTGCTCGACTCGTTCCTCAACCAGCTTCTGATCGACTTCGTTATATTGGTACATTATCCACCCATTCAGCAGTCAAACTGCCATTGATTCTTGATAATTAGCGTTAATTTTAATAATTGAATCAGCCTGCCAACACAAAGCGCAGGCCGATTGCGAAAAGGAGTGACCCCATGATTGGCTGCATCACTTTTGGTGACAAACGCGCGCCCAAGTGACTGCCAATAAACACGCCCGGCAATGAACCGATCAACAGATAGGCCAGAAGCGTTAAATCAACACTGCCCATACTGTAATGACCCGCACCTGCAATACCGGTTAACACAACCGCGTGAAAGAGATCCGTACCCACCACAGACTTCATGCTCATGCGCGGATACAAGGTAATCAATAAAGCCGTACCCAGTGCCCCAGCCCCTACCGAGGATAAGGTCACCAGAGCCCCCAGCACCAAGCCCATCGCCCACGTCACAAATGGACGCACTTTACGGGCGGTTGCGACCCAAGGACGCCCCTCCATCGCTAATACCTTGTCACGGATGCGGTTACGTAAAAACACCGCCACCGAGGTGAGAATCAGCGAGAAACCCAGCGTTAAGTTCATCAGATGCTCAATCTGAGAAATATCCGCCAGATTATTAAGATAGGCCAAGGTCAATAAACTGCCCGGGATACTACCGAGCAGCATTAAAATTACAACCCTCCAAGCGACCAACTTTTTGCGAGCGTAGGCTAAAACACCACCGCTTTTCGTAACGGCCGCATAGATCAGATCGGTACTGACCGCGACGATCGGGTTAATACCAAAGCCCACAATCAAGATAGGCGTCATTAGCGCACCGCCACCGATACCGGTAAGACCGACCACAAAACCTACAAAGAGGCCTGCTAAGCTGTACGCTATTTCCATGATTTCTAGACACTCACACTCGATCATCCCGAAGGGGATAAATTCAGCGTGCATCATACCAGCATGCAATATAACTAGAAATAATAGTTTTTCATTTTGTTAGAACCGTTAGAACTAAGCAATAAAGCGCTATAGACTCTCCACTTTTTATAACCTAGAGATATAAACAGATTTCCATTTATTCCTTTTATTGCACATAGCACTTTGACATAATGCGCTGCATTCTGCAGATGCCCTAAGCGTCTGCCACCGATTTGGACGTTACAGACGGTCGCCAAAGACCGCACAACATTTTCGATTAATTTCATAGGCAGAACTGATGAGCGCACTTTCCGAACGCCGGTTAACCCATTTAAAGCAGCTAGAAGCTGAAAGCATTCAGATCATCCGCGAAGTAGCAGCAGAGTTTGAAAACCCTGTCATGCTGTACTCCGTTGGTAAAGATTCTGCCGTTATGCTGCACCTAGCGCGCAAAGCCTTCTTCCCTGGTAAACCACCGTTCCCATTGATGCACGTCGACACCACCTGGAAGTTCAAAGAGATGATCAGCTTCCGTGACAAAATGGCCGACGAAGCGGGCATGGACCTGATTGTGCACATCAACCAAGAAGGTGCTGAAATGGGTGTAGGCCCATTCACACACGGGTCTTCTAAGCACACCGACATCATGAAGACTCAGGCACTGAAGCAGGCGCTGGATAAGTACAAGTTTGACGCCGCTTTTGGTGGTGCGCGTCGTGACGAAGAGAAATCCCGCGCGAAAGAGCGCGTATTCTCGTTCCGTGACCAAAACCACCGTTGGGACCCTAAAAACCAACGTCCAGAACTGTGGAACATCTTTAATACGCGTGTGGATCAAGGTGAAAGCATTCGTGTATTCCCATTGTCTAACTGGACTGAGCTGGACATCTGGCAATACATCTACCTAGAGAGCATCCCAATCGTACCTCTGTACTACGCTGCAGAGCGCCCAGTTGTAGAGCGCGATGGCATGTTGATCATGGTGGATGACGAGCGTATGCCTCTGAAAGAAGGCGAGACGCCAATGATGAAACAAGTGCGCTTCCGTACCTTGGGTTGCTACCCACTGACCGGCGCTGTTGAGTCAGAAGCGGCCACTCTGCCAGAGATCATTCAAGAGATGCTGCTGACCACAACATCAGAGCGTCAAGGCCGCGCGATCGATCACGACTCAGCGGGTTCTATGGAGAAGAAGAAAATGGAAGGGTACTTCTAACCCTTATTTGAACTGCACAAAACACCGTGCCCATTTTCACTGAGTATTAAAGAGATTACTTATTATGAGTCACCAATCTGATCTGATTTCTAGCGATATCCTTGAATATCTAAAGCAACACGAAAACAAAGAACTGCTGCGCTTTTTGACCTGCGGTAGCGTTGACGACGGCAAGTCCACCTTGATCGGCCGTTTGCTGCACGACTCTAAAATGATCTATGAAGATCAGCTAGCCGCCCTGCAAAGCGACAATGCGCGTGTCGGTAACGCAGGCGAAGAGTTAGACCTCGCCCTGCTGGTGGACGGCCTGCAAGCTGAGCGTGAACAAGGCATCACCATTGATGTGGCTTACCGCTACTTCTCAACCGACAAGCGTAAATTCATCATCGCTGACACCCCAGGGCATGAGCAGTACACGCGTAATATGGCCACCGGTGCCTCTACGTGCGACCTTGCCATCATCCTGATCGATGCGCGTCATGGCGTACAGGTACAAACTAAGCGTCACAGCTTCATCGTGTCGCAACTGGGTCTTAAGCACACCATCATCGCCGTTAACAAAATGGACTTGGTGGACTTTAGCGAAGAGCGCTTTGAACAGATCAAAGCCGACTACCTTGAGTTTGCTAAATCGTTGGATCTGCCAAACGTGCAGTTCGTACCGCTGTCAGCCCTAAAAGGCGACAACGTAGTAAGCCTGTCCCCATCAATGGATTGGTACAAAGGCCAGCCACTGATGCAAATTCTGGAGACAGTCCCTGTCACCAACACGTACAACTTTGATGAGCTGCGCTTCCCTGTTCAGTACGTTAACCGCCCTAACCTCGACTTCCGCGGTTACTGCGGTACGCTGACCTCCGGTGTGGTTCGCAAAGGCGATCAAGTGACCGTTCTGCCGTCTGGTAAGTCATCTAAAGTAAAATCCATCGTCACATTCGATGGTGAAATCGACGAAGCGTTTCCACCGATGTCGATCACTCTGACTCTGGAAGATGAGATCGATATCTCACGTGGCGATATCTTGGTTCACAGCGACAAAGTCCCATCAACCACCAAGCGTTTCGATGCGTCTTTGGTGTGGATGTCCGAGAACAACCTGATCCAAGGTAAAGATTACGAGATCAAATTCCTGACCTCGCGCGTACCGGGTGCGGTTACTGCGATTCGCCACCAAATTGATGTGAACACGCTGGAAACATCACCGGCTGCGAAACTCAGCTTGAATGAAATCGCACGTTGCGAATTCACACTGCAGCGCCCAATCATCGCGGATAACTACAAAGCGTTCCGCGGCACAGGCTCCTTCATCGTTGTTGATCGTCTTACCAACGCCACCATGGGTGCCGGTATGATCATCGAAACAGCGGAACAACAAAGTGTTTCTCTGTTTGATCAAAGCCAAGTATCCAGCGATGAGCGTGCTGCACGCTTTGGCCAAAAAGCGGCCATCATCAAAGTAACTGGCGAAGAAGCCGAGACACTGGCGTACTCTTTGGAGAAAGCCCTGTTTGATCAAGGCCGTGCGGTTGTTGCGCTCAACGCTGAAAATGCCGATGCGGCGGACGCCCTGAAAGCTGCAGGCTTGGTCGTTATCACGACAGCGAACATCGCCTCTGACGTCGAACTCACAACAGGCGGCAATGTCTCTGTTGAAGGCGTACAAAAAGCGATTCGCGATTTACAAGAGCAAGATCTGGTATAATTTTGCGCCGCGGGTTTCGGCCCGCGCCAATACCAGCCTCCCTACTTACAAAGCCAAGGCTCTTTTTAGCAGCATTGGCTTTGTTAATTAGGGCCGCTAGCCCATTGGGTTTAGCATTATAAAAAACAGCCATGTGGCAAGAATAAGCGAGCAAGGCGAAGATAAATTCGCCAAAAAACCGTGAAGCAAACGAAATGACGGATTTTTTACTGATAATAGTCAGCACCGTTCTGGTGAACAACTTTGTTCTGGTTCAGTTTCTAGGACTGTGCCCCTTCATGGGCGTGTCCAATAAGCTAGAAACGGCGATGGGCATGTCTTTGGCCACCACCTTTGTATTGACACTATCGTCTGTTTGCAGCTACCTGGCCTACACCTATTTATTGCAACCGTTTGACCTTGGTTACTTGCGCACCATCACCTTTATTTTGGTGATCGCCGTTGTGGTTCAGTTTACGGAAATGGTCGTTAAGAAGACCAGCCCGCTTTTGTACAAGGTTTTAGGCATATTCCTACCTTTGATCACCACAAACTGCGCGGTTCTTGGGGTTGCCTTGTTGAACATCAAAAAGCAAAACGGCTTCATCGAATCCATTTTCTACGGATTCGGTGCGGCGGTTGGCTTCTCGCTGGCGTTGATCCTATTTTCCGCCATTCGTGAACGTGTTGCTGTGGCCGATGTGCCCGCCCCTTTTCGTGGCGCTGCGGTCGGCATGGTAACCGCAGGCCTGATGTCGCTCGCCTTTATGGGCTTCTCCGGTCTGGTATCGTTTTAAAGGATTGAGCTGATGAGTACTGTTGTCATTGCCATATTGGTATTGCTTGGTCTGGCCATTGTTTTCGGTTTGATTCTTGGCTTTGCCGCCGTGCGCTTTCGTGTCGAAGGCAACCCAATTGTCGAACAGATCGACGAGCTACTGCCACAAACACAATGCGGCCAATGTGGTTACCCAGGCTGCCGCCCGTACGCCGAAGCCATCGCTGGCGGCGATGCGATTAACAAGTGCCCTCCTGGTGGACAAAGCACCATTGAAGCCTTGGCGGATCTTCTTGATGTCGAAGCGATCCCGCTGGATGCCGAGCACGGTGAAGAGCAAGTTAAAAAGGTAGCTTACATCCGCGAGGATGAGTGCATCGGTTGCACAAAATGCCTTCAAGCCTGCCCTGTTGATGCCATTTTAGGTGCAGCGAAGCAGATGCACACGGTGATTACGACCGAGTGCACAGGTTGCGACCTGTGTGTGGAACCTTGCCCTGTAGATTGTATTGATATGCTGCCTATTCCGACCACTTTGAACTCTTGGAAATGGGAACAACCCGTGCCTGGCATTAGCTTGATCGCCACTGACACCGGTCGCGGTTCTGAACAAAGAGGCGCGGCATAATGGGTAAGATTTTCGCGTTCCACGGCGGTATACACCCACCAGAGAACAAAAAGCAATCAACACGCACGCCCATCCGTACGGCGCCGATCCCGGCGGTGTTAACCGTGCCGTTGCAGCAGCACATTGGTGCTCCGGCAAAGGCAACCGTACAACCTGGTCAACAGGTTCTTAAAGGCCAAGTGATTGCTTTAGCGCAAGGTCGCATCAGTGCATCGGTACATGCGCCTACTAGCGGCACCGTGATCGAAATCGGCCCAAAGCCGGTTCCGCACGCCTCGGGATTAGAAGCCCCTTGTGTTGTGATCAAAAGCGATGGTCAGGACACTTGGATTGAGCATAAAGGGTTGGAGGACTACACCGCCCTTAAGAAAAACGAGCTGATCGACTTTATCCGTCACCACGGCATATCAGGCATGGGCGGCGCAGGCTTCCCGACCGATGTAAAGCTGCACCTTGGCGATGATCATATTGTAAACACCTTGATCATCAATGCGGCTGAGTGTGAGCCTTACATTACAGCCGATGATATGTTGATGCGCGAGCGCGCCGAGCAGATCGTAGGCGGTATCGAGATCATCAACCACCTGATCCGCCCAAGCCACATCATCATTGGCATAGAGGATAACAAATCCCATGCCATACGTGAGCTTGAAGCCGCCACCAAGCAATCCAAGGTCGCGATGGATGTGGCCGTTGTGCCAACCAAGTACCCATCAGGTGGCGAGAAGCAACTGATTAAACTGCTGACCGATGTGGAAGTACCGAGCGGCAAACTCCCAGCGGACGTCGGCATTGTGTGCCAAAACGTCGGTACTGCCGCGGCCATCCACCAAGCCGTACATGAAGGCAAGCCGTTGATCTCCCGTATTGTTACGGTAACCGGCGAAGGTGTGGCGAAGCCCCAGAACTTTGAAGCGCTCATTGGCACCCCATTTGAGACGCTGTTAAAGGCCGCAGATGTTCAACCATCGATGAACCGTTTGGTTGTTGGTGGCCCCATGATGGGCTACACCATTGATGATGCATCGATTCCGGTGGTTAAGACCTCCAACTGCATCATCGCAGCCACTCACGATGAGATGCCTCCGGCGCCGCCTGCATTGGCTTGCATCCGTTGCGGCATGTGCGAACAGGTCTGCCCGGCCGAACTGTTACCACAGCAACTTCATTGGTTTGCGAAAAGTCGTGAATTTGATAAGGCCAAACACCACAATCTCTTTGATTGCATCGAGTGTGGCGCTTGCTCGTACGTCTGCCCAAGTAACATTCCGTTGGTGCAGTACTATCGCTTTGCAAAATCCGAGATTCGCGAGGAAGAAGCCGAGCAGCGCAAAGCTGAACAAGCGCGTATGCGTTTTGAAGCACGACAAGCCCGTCAGCAACGCGAAAAAGACGAGAAAGAAGCACGTCGTCGCGAGCGCGCAGAGCAAGCGGCCAAAAACCAAGCCGCTAAAGCCAAAAAAGCCGCTGCGCCTAGCAGCGACAAAGCCGCCAGCAAAACGGATGCACCGGCTGCTGATGTGAAAAAGCTGAAAACCGATGCGGCCATTGCTCGCACCAAGCTGAAGAAAGCGCAAACGGCACTGGCAAAAGCTCAGGAAGAAGGCCAAACCGATCTTGCCGCTTTGGAAACAGCCATTACTGAAGCACAAGCGGCTGCAGATAAAGCCAACCAAGCATTGGAAGCGGCCGAAAAAGGCAGCGCGAGTGCAAAACCAGCTAACGCACAGCCGGATCTTAAGCAGCTTAAGACACAAGCCGCCGTTGCCCGCACCAAGCTTAAAAAGGCACAACAAGCGCTGAAGATGGCCGAAGAGAAAGGCCTCGATGGCGTTGACGAGATGCGCACAACCGTCACTGAGCTGACCGCTAAAGCAGAAGCGGCACAAAGTGCTTTTGAAGCCGCCGAATCCGGTGGTTCTAGCAGTGCAGCCGGCGGGAATCCTAAGCAGGATGGCTTAAAAGAGGATATGGAAAAAGCGCTAAAAACCTACGAAAAATCGAAGAAAGCGCTTGAAACAGCCATTGCCAACGCAAGCCCTGCTGCGGAAAAAATGAAAGCCGGTGTCGAGAAGCTTAAAGGCAAATACGAAGCCGCCAAAGCCGAGTATGACAAAGCCGCCGCTGAATCGGGCTCTGAAAGCAGCAATAGCGCTGATCAGAGCGCAGAAGCGCCCGTGGACCTTAAGGCACTGAAGCAGTCAGTCTCGATTATGCGGACCAAGCTCAAAAAGGCCGAGAAAGCTTTGGAAGAGGCAGAACCTTCTTCGGACGATGCGAAAGCCGCCCAAGACGAAGTGGAGCGTTTACGCACCGCGCACGATGACGCCAAAGCCGCTTTTGACAAAGCCGAGTCAGCAAAGGTAGAAGCCGCAAAAGCCAACGGTGTGGATCTTAAACAATTGAAGATCGATGCCGCCATGGCCCGCGCCGCTGTAACCAAGCTTGAGCGCGCCATTAAAAAACAACAAGAAGAGAGCCCCGATGCGGACATCTCTGAGCTGCAGAGTGATCTTGCAGCCGCTCAGGCAAATGCTGAGCAACTTAGCCAAACGTTAAGCCAATATGAATAGGACCGTTTAATCTCATGGCGTTGATTCGAGTCAGTTCACCCCATCTTCACAAACCTGCCAGCACATCCGACGTGATGCGTTTGGTGGTGCTGGCAACCTTGCCGGGCGTGTGTGCGATGACGTTCTTTTTTGGCTTTGGCACCCTGATTAACTTGGTTCTGGCCACAGGTTTAGCACTGGCGTTTGAAGCCGCGTGTATCAAACTTCGCAAACGCCCTGTTCGTTTTTACCTAACCGACTATTCAGCGGTTGTGACAGCTATCTTGCTGGCGCTTTCCCTGCCGCCATTTGCTCCTTGGTGGCTGACTACCGTTGCGGTCTTTGTGGCGATTGTGATTGCCAAACAGATGTATGGCGGCATGGGACAAAACCCCTTTAACCCAGCCATGATTGCGTATGCTTTGGTGCTGATCTCCTTCCCGGTTGAAATGACCCGCTGGAGCGCCCCATTTGTTTTGCACGGCGAGGGTTGGAATGTCTTAAGCTTTACCGACACACTAAGCCTTATCTTTGGTGGTTGGGATAACACCGCCGATGCCTTTACCTCAGCAACCCCTTTGGATGTGATGCGCCACCGTGGCGGCGAAACGACTCAAGAGGTCTGGCGTAGCTCCGCAGTTTTGGCCAACATCGGTGCTTGGCACGCCGTCAGTGCGGCCTATGTGATGGGTGGTATCTTCCTGTTGTACAAGAAGATCTTCACTTGGCACACCCCGCTCTCCATGCTGGCGTCCTTGTTTGTATGCTCGCTGGTGTTTTATGTGATCTCGCCAGACACATACGCCGACCCTATCTTCCACCTTACCGTGGGCGCCACCATGCTGGGTGCGTTTTTTATTGCCACCGACCCGGTATCCGCGGCCACCAGTAACATAGGTAAAATCTGGTACGGTGTGGGCATTGGCGCTTTGGTGTTTGTGATCCGTACTTGGGGTAACTACCCAGATGCCGTTGCTTTTAGCGTCTTGATCATGAACCTTGCCGCGCCGTTTATCGACCAGTACACCCAGCCTCGTACCTATGGCCACAAAAAGGCCAAGCGCGGTATTAAGGAGTAAACGATGGAATTACTAACGTCGTTAAAGAAGAACACCCTTGGTATCTCGATCTTTGCGGTGGTGACCGCAGGGCTAATCGCGATCACGCAAGTAATGACCGCTGATCAGATCGCCGAGAACAAGCGCAATGAAGAGTCCCGAGCCCTTCATGAAATCGTGCCTGAAGGAGCAACGGATACAGACCTTGTCAGCAGCAAGATGACCATCAGCGCTCCGGAGCTGGGTTACCAGACCGCTTCCGTGTATCAAGCCATCAACAATGGCAAAGTAGATACGGTTATTTTGCCGGTGATCACACCGGAGGGATATTCTGGAAATATCTCGCTTATTGTCGGCGTGAATGCTGATTCAACCGTTGCGGGCGTCCGGGTTTTAGCCCACCAAGAAACACCCGGGCTTGGCGATAAAATTGATCTGAAAAAATCGGATTGGATCACCACATTTGATGGAAAAACGTTAAGTGGCCCTGTAGATCAAAGCTGGGCCGTCAAAAAAGACGGCGGCGAGTTTGATCAGTTTACCGGCGCTACCATCACACCGCGTGCCGTAGTAGGTGCGGTTGGGATGGCGATCCGTTTTTTTGATTTGCACAAAGAGGAGTTGCTGACGCCTGTCACGACGACGTCGGCCCCGAAGGAGGCCTCACAATGAGCATTAATTACCGCAAAATAACGACCGACGGTTTATGGACCAACAACCCAGCCCTCGTGCAGCTGTTGGGTCTGTGCCCTCTTTTAGCGGTAACCGCATCAGTGGTTAACTCGTTAAGTCTGGGCATTGCCAGTATTTTGGTACTGACTGGCTCCAACCTGACCGTCTCTTTGTTCCGGAAGTTTGTACCGGAAGCCGTGCGCTTACCGGTGTTTGTAATGATCATTGCCTCTTTCGTAACGGCCACAGAGCTGCTTATGCAGGCGTTAACCTATGAGCTGTATCTGATTCTGGGGATCTTTATCCCATTGATCGTGACCAACTGTGTGATCATGGGCCGCGCCGATGCGTTTGCCTCAAAAAACCCAGTTAAAGCCTCGCTGCTGGATGGCTTTATGATGGGTCTTGGTTTTACCGTGGTCTTGGTCATCCTCGGCGGTCTTCGCGAGGCACTCGGATCTGGTACCTTATTTGCTGATATGCACCTGCTGTTTGGCCCGATAGCCGAACACTGGAAGATCACCCTGATCGACGATTACAAAGGCTTCTTGTTCGCCATTTTGCCGCCAGGCGCCTTTGTCGGCATGGGCTTGTTGATCGCGCTTAAAAACGTCATTGATGACAAAATCAAAGAGCGTGAGAAAAAGCAGCAAGTGATTATTTCCGATAAACCCGCTGAAAGTCGTCGTGTGCGCGTCACCGGCAACATTAGCTGAGTTATGTATTGAATTTGCAGCGCTTTTTTTTATACTGTCCTGTAGATCCCTACAGGACAGAGGCCCCCTGCTTTGAAAGAAGCCATCCCCGTTGTTATCTGTGACGACTCCTCTTTAGCGCGAAACCAAATGGCTCGCTCGTTAAAGGGTTGGAACGTCGACATTACCTTTGCTCAGCATGGTCTTGAAGCGATTGAGGCGATTCAAGATGGCAAGGGACACTTGATGTTCCTCGACTTGAACATGCCGATCATGGATGGCTACCAAACGCTTGAGCGGATTCAACGCGATGACCTCCAAACCCTTGTTTTGGTTGTGTCGGGCGACATTCAACCGGACGCTGCCGCGAAAGTGAAAGAACTGGGTGCGCTTGATTTCATCAAGAAGCCGATCAATTCCGATGTACTGCGCGATATCCTGTACCGCTATGGTCTGCTTCACGAGCTGACCTCTGACCAAGAGCCTGCGCCTGTCTCGGCCTGCGATGTCGCGGTTGATCTTCAAGCCTACTATCAAGAGATTGCGAACGTTGCCATGGGCCGTGCGGGTGACCGCTTGGCGCGTTTACTGAATGTCTTTGTCCAATTGCCAATCCCACGGGTGCGACTGATCTCGATCAGTGAACTTGAGATGACGTTGCAGACTCACATTCAACGTGAGCACAGCGCAACGGTTAGCCAAGGGTTTGTCGGCGCCGGTATCGCCGGTGAGTCATTACTGATGTTCACCGAATCCAGCATTCACGATATGGCTAAGCTGATGCAGGTTGAAGGGGATTTAACTGAGGCCGCCGAGCGCGAAACCTTGATTGACTTGTCCAACATCCTAAGCGGTGCGTTTATGAACAGCCTCGCCACCCAACTGGATGTAAACTTCAGTCAGAACTCACCAGTCATCATCGGACTGAATGGTCATCTACCCGATCTGAAGACCGATCACCCTGCTTGGGATAAAACACTGTCGATTGAAATCAGTTATCGCATCAGTGAAATGAACATTACTTGCGATCTTCTGTTACTCTTTACAGAAGATTCTTTATCAGCTTTGAATGAGCGCGCACGGTTTTACGAATGAACATGAGCGAACCCTCGGATATCTTAGATCTCCACCTGCAGTTGGGGTTACTACAGACACTGGATGTCGGCCTTGTGGTCGTTGATCGCGATTACAACATCAAGCTCTGGAACGTGTTCATGGAGAACCACTCTGGGATTCGATACCTAGACCTGCAAGATCAACAGCTCTTTGAAGCCTTCCCGGAGCTGCCAACCCAGTGGTTCAAGCACAAGGTGGACTCGGTTTTCTTGCTGAAAAACCGATCCTTCATCACTTGGGAACAACGCCCTTACCTGTTTCAGTTTAAGAGCTACCGCCCAATCACAGGTGAAGCTGCGTACATGTATCAGAACGTCACCCTGATACCGCTGACCTCACCCTCCGGTGAAACCAACCACATTGGCATTCTGATTTACGATGTCACCGATACCGCCGTCAGCAGCCGCGCGCTCGAGTCGGCTAACCAAAAACTGCGCGTATTAAGCGAAACCGACCCACTGACGGGCTTGTATAACCGTGGTTTCTGGGAAGCACGCCTCAAAGAGGAGTTTGCTCGCTTTTCTCGCTCGCAAGCGCCTTCCAGCTTAATCATGCTGGACATCGATTTCTTTAAGAAGATTAACGACCAATACGGCCATTTGGCTGGCGACGTCGTCCTTAAAAACATCTCTTTGATTCTGACCGAAGCAACCCGGGCGACCGACTTTGTCGGCCGATATGGCGGCGAAGAGTTTGGCATCTTATTAACGGACACCCGAGCCTCCCAAGCGAAGGTTGTTATTAATCGCATTCAAGAGCGTATCCGCGCGACACTTGTGGATGCCGATGGCCATAAGATTCGCTATTCGATCAGCTTAGGACTGACCGAAATCCACCCTATGTTCCAGAGCCATGAGCAGTGGATTAAACTGGCCGATGAAGCACTGTACCAATCCAAAGAGAACGGTCGTAACCGCATGACCATGCTGAGTCCGGATTAACCGGCCGCTGACCGCTTCTTAAATGCCTCTTGCCGCGTTTTTGTTTACACTAAGGGCTAATGACATAGAACCTTATAAAAACGCGGTATGAACCAACAAAAACGCTTTGAGATTTTTAGCCGCTGGCAAGCGGACAACCCCCACCCTACCACCGAGCTTGAATACACCAACCCCTTTGAGTTGCTGATCGCCGTTATCTTATCGGCACAAGCAACGGATGTTGGCGTTAATAAAGCCACGCGCAAGCTGTACCCTGTTGCGAATACGCCAGAGGCGATCTTAGCTTTAGGCGTTGACGGATTAAAAGAGTACATCAAAACCATTGGACTCTTTAACAGCAAAGCCGAGAATGTGATTAAAACCTGTCAGATGCTGGTGGAGCTTCACAACTCCGAAGTCCCAGAAACCCGTGAGGCGCTGGAAGCCCTTCCCGGTGTTGGACGCAAAACCGCTAACGTTGTCCTCAACACGGCGTTTGGACAGCCTACTATGGCGGTAGATACTCATATCTTTCGAGTCTCCAACCGAACTGGCATCGCGCCCGGCAAAAACGTATTGGAAGTGGAAAAGAAGCTTCTGCGTTTTGTGCCCAAACCGTTTTTAGTGGATGCCCATCATTGGCTCATTTTGCATGGTCGCTATGTATGCACAGCCAGAAAGCCAAAATGCGGCAGTTGTATGATTGAAGATTTGTGTGATTTTAAGGATAAAACAGAGCCTGTTTAATACTTTATGACAGTTTGTACACTTTTCCCCACTTTCTGTGGATAACTTAGTGGAAAAGTTTTTAACAGATGCCTCTATCCCCCATAATACGGGCATCTTAGTTAAATTGTCCAAATTTCAACCAACACCAAAAAAACAAATAAAATCAATAATCTATATTATTCAATAGGTTTTTTTGCGTTTTTGGTGTTGATTTTTGTTGCGCTAACGATCTTATCATTTTCATGTGGACGAAACACTCACCATGCACACAAATGAGGCATTGAAAAGTGTTTTATTGCTCAAAAATAGGGCTAAATTGGCTTGACTTTAGTAAGTTATACACCGGTGCATAACTCCGCTGCGCCTGTGTACAAGCATGGTTTGCATCATTAACAGGATGACCCCAAACAGGACGATATTTCGATGTAATGGTGTTAGAACAGAAAAGGAGCAGAAAGGAGTCGTGAGATCGGATAAGCAACCCTGCTTGGGTTACTCATCCGGCAGTTCGATCTCGATGTGGGATTTTGGAACGCAGCAGCAAGTCAGGATCTCATCGTCATTAAGATCAACCAAACTGTCTTGGACGTATTCGACTTCACCGTCGAGTAAACGCACCTTACAACAGCCGCAGTAACCACCACGGCAGTTGTATTGCGCAGGTATCTCCTGCGCTTCTAACGAGTCCAGCAGCGTAGGCTCATATTGATAATAAAAGGTATGAAAATGATTTACTTTGATCCGAGGGATGGACATACCTGTCACCTAGAGGTCGAAATCGTCGAAATCGCCATCTTCCACTTCGTTATCAATCTGCCCCACCAAGTACGAGCTGATCTCGGACTCTTGCGGCGCCACCTGAACGTTATCGCTCGATAACCACGCATTCATCCACGGCAGCGGATTTTGACGTGATGGGAACAACTCAGGGAAGCCTAATGCCTTGATACGTACGTTGGTGATGTACTCAACGTAATCGCTCAGGATTTTAGCGTTCAAACCGATGATGGAGCCTTCGCTGAATAAGTAGTGCGCCCAATCCTTCTCCTGCTGCGCCGCTTCTTCAAAGATGCGGATCGCCTCATCACGGCATTCGGCTGCAATCTCTTTAAACTCCGGGTCATCAGCGCCGGATGCCAGCAGGTTTAACATGTGCTGAGTACCGGTTAAGTGCAACGCCTCGTCACGTGCAATCAGCTTAATGACCTTCGCATTACCTTCCATGATGGCGCGCTCTGCAAATGCAAAGGAGCACGCAAAACTCACATAGAAACGGATCGCTTCTAACACGTTCACCGATACCAAGGTGAGGTACAGCTTTTTCTTAAGGTTACGAAGTGTCGCATCAAACTGCTGACCATCAATCGTGTGCACACCCACACCATGCAAGGTGTAAACCGTTGTCAGCTCGATCAGCTCGTCATACAGACGCGTCACGGACTCCGCACGCTTGATGATCTCGGGGTTGGTCACAATCTTATCGAACACTTCAGACGGCTCGGTCACGATGTTACGAATGATGTGAGTGTAAGAGCGGCTGTGAATCGTTTCACTGAACGCCCAAGTCTCAAACCAAGTCTCAAGCTCTGGTAAAGATACGATCGGTAAGAACGCAACGTTAGGCGATCGACCTTGCACCGAATCCAACAAAGTTTGGTATTTTAGATTGCTCAAGAAAATGTGCTTCTCGTGCTCCGGCATGTTCATGAAGTCTTTACGATCTTTACTTAGATCCACTTCTTCTGGTCGCCAGAAAAACGACAGTTGCTTCTCGATCAGCTTCTCGAAAATAGGGTACTTCTGCTTATCGTATCGCGCTACGTTAACACTGTTACCAAAAAACATCGGCTCAAGCGTAGCGTCATGAGTGGATGGTTTAAACGTTGAATAAGACATGATGCGTCAACAATCTAATCAAAATGATCGAGTTGGACGAGTCAGGGAGCATTCACCCGACCCGTCATTGTATTACGTATAGAAGATACGAACCGATTACAGTTTGCAGGCACCGCCTTCACAACCGGAATCCGATTGCTCGTCTTTAGCACCGTCGCGTGTGTTGTGGTAATACAGCGTTTTTAGGCCGTACTTATACGCGGTAAGAAGATCTTTCAGCAGTTGCTTCATAGGCACTTTATCGCCCGGGAACTGCGTAGGATCGTAGTTAGTGTTGGCCGAGATCGCTTGGTCAACAAACTTCTGCATGATACCCACCAATTGCAGGTAACCTTCGTTGCTCGGGATGCTCCAAAGCAACTCGTACTCATTTTTCAATGACGTGTACTCAGGCACCACTTGCTTCATGATGCCATCTTTACTGGCTTTCACCGATACGAAACCACGTGGTGGCTCGATACCATTGGTTGAGTTCGTGATCTGAGAAGAGGTTTCACACGGCATCAACGCGGTCAATGTACTGTTACGCAGACCAAACTCGCGAATATCTTCGCGCAGAGTTTCCCAGAAATAGTGCAAAGGCTCTGCACAGTACTCGTCTACTTCACGCTTGTACGTATCGATAGGCAGCAGGCCTTTCGAGTACGTCGTCTCGTTAAACAATGGGCAAGGGCCCTGCTCTTTTGCCAGCTGGTTCGATGCTTTCAGCAAGAAGAACTGAATCGCTTCAAAGGTTTTATGCACCAAGCTGTTCGCAGAGCCATCGGAGTAACGCACACCATTCTTCGCCAGGTAGTAAGCAAAGTTGGTCACACCCACACCCAGCGTACGGCGGTTCATGGTCGCATTGCGCGCTGCAGCGATTGGGTAGTCTTGGTAATCAAGCAGACTGTCGAGCGCACGAACGATCAAGTCCGCTAGGTTTTCAAGCTCGTCCAGATTGTCCAAAGCACCTAAGTTAAACGCCGACAGCGTACATAGTGCGATTTCCCCGTTCGGGTCGTTCACATCTTCCATTGGCTTGGTCGGCAGCGCGATCTCAAGGCACAAGTTAGACTGTTTTACCGGTGCAACGGCAGGGTCAAATGGGCTGTGAGTGTTACAGTGGTCGACGTTTTGGATGTAGATACGGCCTGTAGAAGCACGCTCAGAAGCCATCAAACCGAACAGTTCAACCGCCTTGATGGTTTTCTTACGGATGCTCGCATCTTGCTCGTATTGTACGTACAGACGCTCGAACTCGTCTTGATCCGCAAAGAAAGCATCGTATAGACCCGGCACTTCGTGTGGGCTGAACAGAGTGATATCACCACCCTTGATCAGGCGCTGGTACATCAACTTGTTGATCTGTACGCCGTAGTCCAAGTGACGAACACGGTTCTCTTCAACACCACGGTTGTTTTTCAGAACCAGCAGTGATTCCACTTCCAAGTGCCAAATAGGATAGAACAGAGTGGCCGCGCCGCCGCGCACACCGCCCTGTGAGCAGGACTTAACCGCTGTTTGGAAGTGCTTATAAAACGGGATACAACCTGTGTGGAACGCTTCGCCGTTGCGAATCGGGCTACCAATCGCACGAATACGGCCCGCGTTAATACCGATACCGGCACGCTGCGATACGTATTTAACGATGGAGCTTGCCGTCGCGTTGATGGAGTCCAGACTATCGCCGCACTCGATCAATACACAAGAGCTAAACTGACGCGTTGGTGTACGAACACCGGCCATGATCGGAGTGGGCAACGACAGCTTAAATAATGAGGTCGCGTCGTAGAAACGCTTAACGTAGTCCAAACGCGTGTCTTTCGGGTAAGACGCAAACAAACACGCCGCTACCAGCATGTACAGAACCTGCGGGCTTTCGTAGATGTCGCCTGTCACACGGTTTTGAACCAGATACTTCCCTTCCAGCTGCTTAACCGCGGCATAGGAGAAGTTCATATCGCGCGAGTGTTCAAGGTAGCTGTTTAGCTCGTCAAACTCTTCGCGGGTGTAATCTTCGATAAGGTGCTTGTCGTAACGGCCAGTTTCGACCATGCCAGATACGTGATCGAACAGGTGTGGCGGTTCGAAGTTACCGTATGCACGCTTGCGCAGGTGGAAGATCGCCAAGCGCGCTGCCAAATATTGGTAGTCTGGCGCCTCTTCGGAGATCAAATCCGCAGCGGATTTGATCAGTGTTTCATGGATGTCGGAAGTTTTGATGCCTTCGTAAAACTGGATGTGGGCCTTTAACTCGATTTCCGAGGGAGATACATTGTCCAACCCCTCAGCAGCCCAGATCAACACTCGATGAATTTTTTCGAGGTCAATCAATTCTCGGTGACCATCCCGTTTCGTTACCATCAAATTTTGCTGCATAGCGATGTTCTTCCGCTCCGTGTTGTAGTAAGTCGCTCGTTGTCAATAAAAAGCGCTTGAAAACAGGTAAAAAAACCAAGGTAAGCCGGCTGTCGTTAACGAACGATTCAGTCCCAATCAAGTTGTGGTCGAAATTCAACCAACCCACAATATCTTGTACAGCCAGAAACTTCAGGCACTAAATATAGAGATAACTAGCTGTATTTCAACTCTTGATTTTCACCCATAACTATGCCGGATTTCGGCCGCTTTTGAGATCGATTCTCAGCCAGCCCAGTGCTCATGGGCCACTGAGGGTTTTAGCGTCCAGTAGGGGCAATTATTAAGAATTTTTTTCACTTTTGAGAAAATTAAAATTCATTCCATTCATAGGAAAAAAACCGAAAAAAATGCGTCAAAAACCATTTACAGGGCGATGCGTAAGGGCTATTATTTGCGCCCTCTTCTGGTGAGGTTCCCGAGTGGCCAAAGGGATCAGACTGTAAATCTGACGCGCAAGCTTCGGTGGTTCGAATCCACCCCTCACCACCATTTTTAAGCAGCTCTGCTTAACTCTTTACCCAACACTGATCTCAGAACACACCTCATCTCTTTATCCGATGTGTCGTTTCGATTCGTCTGCGTTATTTGCTTTCGATGATTGAAGCGGTTTCGTAGCTGCCCGGCTGGAAATAGCGAAGCACCGCTTGCTTACGGTAGTCCGACGGTGTCATCCCTTTTAAGGTGTAGAAGCGTCGATTAAAGTTCGCGATGTTGTTAAAGCCCACTTGGAAGCAGATATCGGTAATCGACTCATTGGTGCCCACCAGCCGCTCACACGCACGGTTGATGCGAAGGTTGTTCACAAACTCGATAAAACGAATGCCCGTACTGCGCTTAAAGAACTTCGAGAAATAGGTCGGCTTCATACCCACCTCTTGAGCGACATCTTCAAGCGTGATGCCCGCTTGGTAATGCGCCATGATGTAGTTGACCGCAACGTTCACCCGATCGATCGCGGTTTCATCGAGCATCGGGTCAAATGAGGTCGAAGACAGCAAGCGATAATCGGTTTCGCGCGCTAGGCGCTCCAAAATTTGAAACAGAATCACCAAACGCGAAAACCCAGTAGTACGAGCTGCGGTTCTAAACAATGGCTCTACCGAGCGGGCGACGGCCTCTGTGAACATAATCCCGACACTGGCGCGTTTTAACAGCTCGTCCAACATCGATATTTCGGGGATCACGCTTTTGCAGTTTTGGATAAAGTCCCCCGAAAACTGCAGCAGCATATCCCGAAGCGGCGCGGGTTGATCCTCATCAAGACGGCTGATCCAATTGTGCGGAAGGTGCGGCCCTGTCAGCACCAAGTGCATCGGCGAGAAGTTTCCGATGTAATCCCCGACAAACATCTTGCCGGATGTGGCAACGATTAAATGTAACTCATACTCTTTATGGCAATGCCAACGGATCAGCGGCGAGTCTGCGCCGTGTTGCAGATAACGAACCGAACCATCAAAGCTGGTATCGGACAGCTCCAACTCCAGCTTGAATGAGGTATCGGGCGTTAGATCGGTACGCTTGTTCATCGTCGCCCCCCTTTTCTTATTAGAATCAGTTTAACGCATTCGGGTACTGCGTGCGCAGTTGATCCAGATATCGCTGGTACGCCTGCTCATATTCTTGGTTCGCCACCAAAGATGGAACTGCAGACTTAGCCGGGTTTAAGTGGACGAATTGATCACACAGATCATTTAACGAAGTCGCCTGGCCTTGTGCATGCTGATCACACCACACCGCCTGTATCGCCGCCCCAAGCGCGGCCGCTTCTTCGGTTTCGGGGCACACCACTTTAGCATTGCACAGGTCCGCCATCAGCTGACGCCAAAAGGCGCTTTTCGAACCACCACCGATTAAGCAAATGGTTTCAGCGCTGATGCCACCCTCGCCTAAGCGGTCCAGACCATAGCGTAAGGTATAAGACACCCCTTCGATGGCCGCCCGACACAGGTTTTCGGGGGTCATGTTTTGTGGGTTGATCCCCGTAAGGTTGCCTGTTGCGTTCGGCAAAGCGGGCACACGCTCGCCGCTTAAAAACGGCAACATGGTGATGCCAGAGGCTCCAATCGAGCTTGCTTTGATGGCACGATCAAAGGCATCTAAGTCATAGCCAAATAAGCCCCGCACCTGATTCACCACGCCTGTTAAGTTCATGGTACAGATCAAGGGCAACCAACCGTTGGTCGATGAGCAAAACGGCGCAACCGCTGAGTGCATAGGCTTGGGCGCTTCACTTGAGTAAGCGTATAAGGTGCCAGACGTCCCCAAGCTCATGGTCACCTTGCCATCACAAATGTTACCGGTGCCAATCGCGCCCATCATGTTATCGCCACCACCGGATGAGACGATCACATCCGAGCCTAACCCCAATTGTTTTGCTACATCCGCTTGTACAAAACCGGCACTGGCTTCGGCCTCAATCAGCGGCGGCAATGCATCGGCTAAGGAGGCGGCATCAAAGTGATCAAACACAGCGGTCTGCCAAGTGCGCGCACGCACATCAAAAAAACCGGTGCCCGATGCATCGCCTTTTTCAGCGACAAGCTCACCGGTGAGCCAGTAGTTCAGGTAATCGTGCGGCAACAAGATATGCGCAATCTTGGCAAAGCTCTCGGGGTCGTGCTGTTTAAGCCAAACCAGCTTAGAGACGGTGTAACCGGTGGCAATCGGTAACCCCAACAGCTCAATCGAGCCTTGCTCACCGCCGAGTTGCTCCAGCAACCAAGCGTTTTCTGGGGCCGTCTCGGTATCACACCAAAGCTTGGCGGGGCGAATTACGTCGCCTTTGGCACCCAAAACCACTAAACCGTGCTGCTGACCCGAGACCCCGATACCGCGAATCTCTTTGGGGTTGCAGCCAGACTGCGCAACGCACTGCTCAAACGCACGGATAAAAGCTGACACCCAATCGCTCGGGTGCTGTTCGCGACGGCCGTTCGCATCGCTGATTAACTCATGCGGTGCATACCCCTCCCCCACAACATGCGCTTTGTGGGTATCGAGTAATACCACTTTGGTGCCTTGGGTGCCGCAATCCACTCCGATGTACATAACACGCCCCTCTTGATGGCCTTACAGGCGCTCGCTGATGCGTGTTTGGATCAGGATCTCTAGGCGTTCTTGATCCGCCTCGAACCCCCGAATCCCTTCCGCTAATTTTTCGGTGGCCATCGCATTGCCATTCATCGCTAAGCGAAAAGCCGATTCGGTCAGCGGTGCTTTTAACGCCTCGCCGCCACTGTGATCAAACGGTGTGATCGACTCCGTGTGTTCACTGAGCGCTTCCAACAACGCGGGGCTAATAGTTAGGCGATCACAGCCCGCTAGCGCGATGATCTCTCCGGCATTACGGAAGCTTGCCCCCATCACCACCGTTGGGTAGTTTTGCGCTTTAAAATACCGCTGAATGCGCTGAACCGATTCAACGCCCGGCTCATCTTTAGGGGCGGACTGCACACCGGGGTTCGCGGCTTTGTACCAATCCAAAATGCGACCCACAAACGGGGAGATCAAAAACACATCCGCTTCGGCACAGGCTTGTGCCTGCTCAAAGGCAAAGATCAAGGTAAGGTTGCAGTTGATCCCTTCTCGCTCTAGAACTTCCGCGGCGCGAATGCCTTCCCATGTGGCGGCAAGTTTAATCAGGACTCGCTCTTTAGAGATGCCCGCCGCTTCATAGAGCTGGATCAAGGTACGGGCCTTCACGATGCTCGCTTGCGTATCAAACGAGAGTCTTGCGTCCACTTCAGTCGAAACTCGCCCTGGGACCAGCTCTAAAATCTGGCACCCCATCGCGACGATGAGCGCATCGCACACCGCTTCGAGGCGATCACTATCGGATAAACACTGCTTATTGATGCGATCAATCACCTGATCCAGCACGGTGTCGTACTGGCCAGACTGCACGGCTTTTAAAATAAGTGACGGGTTGGTGGTGGCATCTTCCGGACGGAAACGACGCATCGCTTCTAACTCGCCGGTATCGGCAACCACGGTGCTGTACTGCTTTAATTGTTCGAGTGTGTTCATTGTGTTTAATCCTGACTAGGCTTTCGTCAGTGATAACCCTTTGGTCGATAGATGATTTAATGAAACCAACAAACTGGCATCGCGTCGGTGTGCGATGCTAAAGGCTTCTGGGGTTGGGTGTTTGCGCTCTGGCACCGCAATCACGGTGGCGCCGGCCGCACGCCCTGCGATCACGCCGTTGATCGAATCCTCCCACACCATGCATTGCCACGGCTCTACAAAGAGCCGAGACGCGCACAGCTCGAACACGGCTGGATGTGGCTTGGAGCGCTTTACCTCTGTACCCGAGGTCAGCACGTGCACCGGAAGGTTGTGCGCTTCAACGACGCTTTCGATAAAGCTCATGGGCGATGAAGAAGCAATGGCCGTTGGGATTTTTTGATCCACGCACCAGTGCAGAATCTCTCTTGCGCCCGTGAATAAAGGAGCACGCGGGATGGCCTCACCCATCTGTTCGATCAGGGCATGCCATAGCTGATCCACATCAACACCGGCCTCTGGATAGTCGGCTTTAATGCCCTCGCAAAAGGCGTGTGTACTGCTGCCTTGGTACTTTCGTAACTCGGCGCTGGACAAATCAATGCCGTACAAAGCGCGTACGACATCGGCTTCGACCTGCATCCACACGGGCTCTGAGTCGATCAATAACCCGTCCATATCAAACACCGCGGCTTTCAGCTTATGGCTCATGCAATCCCCTTAGCCAGTTGACAAAGATGAGGCCGAAACGTCGGCCTACTTATTTCAGAAGTGCCTTTAGCGTGGCATGAACGCCTTGGTTTTGCAGCTTATTCAATTGTTGCTGATAAGCCTCGACAAAGGCGGCGCTGTTAGGGAGGTCTTCCCCAAACACATCCTCAAGCGCCAACATGCGTTCAACCACTTTGGACGGATCAGAAATCGCGGCCTGTAAAAGATCCAACTTAGGATCAATCATGGCGTATGCCACACCGTTTTCATCCATGCCATTTAAGTAATGGGTCCATGCGGCCACGATCAGTGCCGTACGGTCCAAAGAGGCACCCGCTTTGATTTGGCGTCGCAGCGTTGGGAACACAAACTTTGGAAACTTAGAGAACCCATCAGAGCAAATACGCGAGAGCTGATCGCAAATCGCCAGGTTGGAGAACCGCTCAATCAAGGTATCTTTGTAGTCGGTCAGATCAATCCCTGGGACTGGCTTTAAGCGTGGTGTGACATCCTCATCCATATAGAGACGTACATACTCACGAAGGATCGGGTCTTCCATTGTTTCGTGGGCAAATTGATACCCAAGCAAGGTACCTAAATAGGTCATGGCCAAATGCGCCCCGTTCAGAAGGCCGATTTTCATCTCCTCGTAGGGGGTTACATCGTCCGTAAACTGCACGCCGACCTCTTCCCACTCGGGACGGCCTGCACAGAATTTATCTTCCACCACCCACTGCAAGAAAGGCTCGGCCACCACAGGCCAAGCATCCACAATGCCGGTCTCTTCTGTGAGTTGCGCCTTGTGGGCTTCGCTGGTCATAGGCGTAATGCGATCCACCATGGCGTTGGGGAAGGTGACGTTCTCACTCATCCAATCATGAAGGTCGGTGTCTCGTAGTGCGGCATAACCGAGCACCGCCTTGCGCACAACATCGCCATTGTGCGGCAGGTTATCGCACGACATCACGGTAAATGGGCCAACCCCTGCATCTCGGCGACGCGCAAGCGCTTCGGTGATCAAACCAAACACCGTTGAAGGTGACTCTGGGGTTTTAAGGTCCGCTAGGATATCGGGGTGATCGTGCTTGAACTCCCCTGCGCTGTCGTCGGTGTAATAGCCGCCTTCGGTTACGGTCAAGGATACGATACGCGTGCTGGCACTGGACATCATCGCAAGCAGTGCATCGCGCTGATCCTGCACGACTAAGCAATCCTTAATCACACCCACCACTTGGATGGACAGATCATCGGTATCGCCAAGCTCATACAGGGTGTACAGATAATCTTGATCAGCGAGCGCGTCGCGCATCTGACGATCCGCCTCTCGCACACCCGCGCCGCAAATCCGCCAATCTAAGGCTTTACCTTGGTTCAGCAATTGTTCGGTGTAGATGGCTTGGTGGGCACGGTGAAATCCGCCCACTCCAAAGTGCACCATACCGACCTGCGAATCAGCTCGATCGTAGTTCGGTTTTAGAATGCGCCGAGGTAACGACGCGCACGAAGATTCAGAGAGTTTCATAATTGTGATACTCATCAAGTCAAGCAGAAGAAAAAGACGCAGGTCTTTGGCCGATTTTGCGATTCGTGAGCCCTGAATCAGCAATCACCAAAGACGCGTCGTAAACCGTTACATCGCCAAGCGCTTAAGCCGCTTCCGAGGTTTGTTTCAGCTTTGGCAGCGCCAAACCGTCCTGATCAAACAAATGGCAATGTTTAAGATCCATCGAAAGGCCAACTTTCTGGCCAAAGCGACCCAGGTAGTCACCCGCTGCGCGCACCGTTAAGGACTCGCCGCTGTCAGCTTCGACATAACAAAAGGTGTCGGCTCCTAAGTGCTCGGTAACCGACAACGTGGCTTTTAAGGCGTGCTCGTTCGCATCCACCAAGGTGATGTGCTCAGGTCGAATACCTAACGTGACCTCATCGCCCACCTGCAAGGTGGAGCCATTGAACGGCAAATCGAATCGATGTCCGCAACCCATCATGATCGACACGCCAGAGCTACTGGTTTGGTTAACGCGCCCTTTCAAAAAGCCCATTTTTGGCGTACCGATGAAACCTGCGACAAATTGGTTAACCGGGTTGTGGTAAAGCTCAAGTGGAGAGCCCACTTGCTCGATATGACCACCGTTTAACACCACCACTTTGTCGGCTAAAGTCATCGCCTCGACTTGGTCGTGGGTTACATAGATCATGGTGGCTTTGAGCTCTTGGTGAAGGCGCGCAAGTTCAAGACGCATCTGCACACGCAGCGCCGCATCAAGGTTAGAGAGCGGCTCATCAAAGAGGAAGATTTTAGGGTGGCGGACAATCGCACGACCAATCGCCACACGTTGGCGCTGACCGCCGGAGAGCGCTTTGGGCTTGCGATCCAACAAGTGGCCGAGCTCCAAAATTTCGGCGGCTTCATCTACTTTTTTGTTGATTTCGGCTTTATCGATGCCCGCCAAATCCAGCGCGAAGGACATGTTTTTACGCACGCTCATGTGTGGGTACAGCGCGTAAGTTTGGAACACCATCGCCAAGTCACGTTTGGCCGGGGCTTCGTCGGTAATCTCCCGATCATCCAGATGGATGCTGCCGCTGGTCACCTCTTCAAGGCCTGCAATCAAGCGCAGCAAGGTGGATTTACCGCAACCGGATGGCCCAACAAAGACCACAAACTCGTGGTCGTTGATATCCAGATCGATCCCTTTGATGATGTTGACGTTATCAAAGGTCTTTTTCAGGTTTCTTATTTTCAGATCAGACATGATGTATACCTTTTAGGCCAAGCCCACGCTTGGCCACGTTATGCTTTGACTTACTTCACCGCACCAAACGAGAGGCCACGTACCAGTTGTTTTTGGCTGAGCCAACCGAAGATCAAGATCGGGGCACACGCCAGCGTTGATACCGCTGATAACTTCGCCCAGAACAAACCTTCAGGGCTTGAGTAGGACGCAACCAGTGCGGTTAAAGGGGCGGATTTGGACGCCGTTAAGTTGAGTGACCAGAACGCTTCGTTCCAGCTCAGAATCAAGGACAACAAGACCGTTGATGCCAAGCCACCTTTGGCGATCGGAAGCAACACTTTGACGATCTCTTGGATCGGGGTTGCACCATCCAGACGCGCTGCTTCTAAGATGTCTTTCGGGATCTCTTTAAAGTAGGTGTACACCATCCACACCATGATCGGCAGGTTGATCAGGGTGTACACAATGATCAAACCTGTGCGCGTATCCAAAAGACCGAAGTCTTTGAACAGCAGGTAGATTGGCACCAAGACACCGACCGGTGGCAGCATTTTGGTGGACAGCATCCAGAGCAACGTCGACTTGGTGCGCTTCGTTTCAAAGAAGGCCATCGAGTACGCCGCTGGCACCGCCAGTAACATGCCAAAGAAGGTTGAACCAAACGAGACAATCACGGAGTTCCACGCGTAGCGGAAGTAATCGCTGCGGCTGTCGATCTCAAGATAGTTCTCAAAGGTTGGGGTAAAAATCAGCTGTGGTGGGGAGGCAAACGCATCCAGCTCCGTTTTAAAGCTGGTCAGAATCATCCAAAAAATCGGGAAGAAGACCACCAGCGCCACCAGCCAAGCCAGCGTACCTAACAGGACCGTACGCATTTGTCGGGTTTGTTTTAACGTTAACATTCGCCGCTCCTATTACGCTTTGTCAGTTAGGTTTTTGCCGATCATCCGCACTAGGATGAAGGCCGCTATATTGGCAATCACAACCGCAATCAAACCACCGGCCGATGCCATACCAACATCAAACTGCAAGAGTGCTTGGGTGTAGATTAAGAAGGCTAAGTTGGTGGTTTCGTACCCTGGGCCACCGCCTGTGGTGGTGAAGATCTCGGCAAAGATCGAGAGTAAGAAGATCGTTTCGATCATGATCACCACCGCGATAGGACGCATCAGGTGTGGCAACGTAATGTGCCAGAAGATGGCAATGGGACCTGCACCGTCTAAGCGCGCGGCATCTTTTTGCTCTTGGTCCAGTGACTGCATTGCGGTCATCAACAAAAGCACGGCAAACGGCACCCACTGCCAAGAGACGATCATGATGATGGAGCCCATCGGGTACTCAGCAAACCAGTCGATTGGTTGCGCGCCAAAAAACTTCCACACGGCGGCAAAGACACCCGATACAGGGTGGAGCAATAGGTTTTTCCACACCAAAGCCGACACGGTTGGCATGATAAAAAAAGGCGAGATCAGCAAGACACGGACTATCCCTCGCCCCCAGAAAACGTTATCGACCAAGACCGCGATCAATACGCCCAATACAACGCTGATCGCAAGGACCGCCACCACCAGATACAAGGTGTTCCAGGCGCCTGCTGCAAACCCTTCATCGGTCAAAAAGTAATAGTAGTTTTCGAAGCCAATGAAGGCCTCATCTCCCGGGTACAACAAGTTATAACGGATCACCGAGAAGTAGATCGTCATGGCCAGCGGAACGATCATCCAAACCAGCAGTACCAACACCGATGGCGAAACCATCGCTAGGCTGATGCGGTTTTTCTTTCGCTGCTCGCTTTTTGCAGAGACAGCCGTCCCCGCTGCAGTGGTTGATGAGTCAACCTGCAGGCTAGAAGTATTCATGGTGTTAACTCTTAACGATACGGATGGTCGAAGAGGCCGGGTACTCAGTACCCGGCGATGCACTTCGAAGATTTAGGCTACAACTTACTTGTAGTAACCTGCGCGCTTCATCTGGCGGTCGGTGCTTGATTGCGCACTTTTAAGCGCATTATCAACCGTCATCTGACCGGCCAACGCACCTGCGAACACCTTACCAACCTGTGTACCAATCGCTTGGAACTCAGGGATGGCCGCAAACTGAACACCCACGTATGGGGCGGGCTTCAACGTCGAGTCATTTGGGTCAGCCTTGTTCATAGACTCCAGGGTTTTGGCCGCAAACGGCGCTGTGTCCATATACTCTTGGTTTTCATACGTTGAATGACGTGTACCTGGTGGCACAGCGGCAATGCCGTACTTATCAGCAACAATCTGGCTGTACGCTTTAGACGTCGCCCAGGTAATGAAGGTTTTGGAAGCATCTTTTACATCGGAGCTGACCGGCGTCGCCAATGCCCATGCCCATAACCAACCAGCGCCCTTCTCTGTCACTTGCTTAGGTGCCAATGCAAAACCGACGTTGTCCGCCACTTTACTTTGGCTGGTGTCGGTTACGAAGGAACCTGCAACGGTGGCATCCACCCACATGGCACACTTGCCAGAGTTGAACAGAGCCAGGTTTTCGTTAAAGCCGTTAGAAGAGGCTCCCGGTGGCCCGTAGTTACCCAACAGATCGACATAGAAGGTCAGCGTGTCTTTCCACTCTTTGCCATCAAACTCTGGTTTCCACTCTTCGTTGAACCAGCGTGCACCAAAGGAGTTCGCCATGGCCGACATAAACGCCATGTTCTCACCCCAGCCCGCCTTACCGCGCAAACATACGCCATACTGCTCTTGGTCAGGCTTGTGCAGCGTTTTAGCAAAGTCCATCATCTGATCCCAGGTTGGGCGCTCTGGCATAGAGAGTCCCGCTGCATCAAACAGATCCTTACGGTAGTAAGTCATGGAGCTTTCTGCGTAAAACGGCAATGCGTACAAGGTTCCCTCAGAGGACAAACCGCCTTTTACCGAATCGAAGATATCGTCAACATCGTAATCTGCACTTAAATCACGCACAGGCTCTAACCAGCCTTTCGCACCCCAAATCGGTGCTTCGTACATACCGATGGTCATCACATCGAACTGACCGCCGTCGGTGGCGATGTCTGTGGTCAAACGCTGACGTAAAACATTTTCTTCCAGAACTACCCACTCCAGTTTGATATCTGGGTGCGCTTTTTCAAACTCAGAGGACAGCTCCTGCATACGGATCATGTCGCCGTTGTTTACCGTACCAATGGTCACGGTGGTTGCAGCCAATGCTGAACCGCTGGCTAACGTGATCGCAGATGCCATCAGGGTAGGAATAAAATAGTGTTTCATGAGTAGTCTCTCCGTTACTGGCAGTCGCCAGGGGATTTTTATATTTTTTGTAACTCCTTCAGGGCTCTCCCAAGCTAGCCCTAAAAGTGAGAGCAAGGGCATTACACCTCCTAAGGGCGTAAGTGAACAAATCCAAAATCCACCCAATTTATATACTTTTTTGTACCGATTAAAAAACAACCAATCACATAAAAGTATAAGAAAACCCACTCGCCTTATTAAAGATCAATCACTTACACGACAAATTGATTAAAATTTAATCTATTCTAGGTATAGCGCCAAAGCAGGCACGAAGCAAAAAAATAGCGTATCTAAGCGATAGGTTACGACTTACGTCGAATCAGGCTATTCTTCTAGTCCAGAATGAGGATGGCCAAACAGTCGCTTTCTTCTATACTCTGGAAGCAGATTTTGTTGAAAAAGAGGTTTAATTCCATGCGCTTAGCCGAAATGGAAGGCATCATGCTCAACATTGGCTTGTTTATCTTTGCGGCCTTTGTCTTTTTTATCATTTATGATCTGGCAAAACGCTCTAAAGCGGGCAAGTTTGGCACCATTATTTTGTTTTTGGCGCTGGGACTTGGGCTTGCGGCGTTTATTATCAAAACCATCATTGTTGAGGTGATCGGCATTTAACCCGACCACCACTCAACGTAAGGAGCAATTGTGACTGTTTCAGGTTGGATTACGTTAACCGTTCTAGCGGCCATCGTGTTGTATCTGATATCCATCTACAACCACTTGGTTCGCCTAAACCATAATGTGTCACAAGCCTGGTCCAACATTGATGTGCTGCTTAAGCAGCGCCACGACGAAATCCCAAAGCTTGTGGATACCTGCAAAGCCTACATGCGCCACGAGCAAGACACCTTGCTTAAAGTCACCCAAGCCAGAACTCGCGTTATGAACGCTGCCAACGACCAAAACGTCGCTTCCTTAGGCTTGGCCGAAGGCGCACTGCGCGAAGGGTTGGACCAGCTATTTATGCTGGCCGAGGATTACCCAGACCTTAAAGCGAACGACTCCTTCCAACATTTGCAAAGCCGCATCACCGGTCTTGAGAGCAGCATTGCGGATCGCCGCGAGTACTACAACGCCAGCGTTAATCTGTTGAATGTCCGTGTGGATCAGATTCCAGATCTGTTTATTGCTCGACTGTGCGGTTTTAAACACCGCGCCTTGTTGGAGTTTGCAGCACACGAAAAAGCCGATGTACACATTGGTCAGTTGTTTGGCCGCTCGTGATGATCGCCCTTCTGCCGTATCTGTTTACGCTGGCCATCCCGGTCACACTCTGGTTTGGTTTCCGATACCTTCGGTATTTTCGCTTAATCACGGGCACACCCACAGCGTTAATACGCTCTGCTCATCAGGGTTATGTCGAGGTCATAGGCCACATCACCAACGGTGAAGGCCACACACTGTTTGCCCCGCTTTCGGGGATGCAATGCGTGTGGTATCGCTACAAGGTGGAAGACCGTCACGACCGAAACCAAGGTAAGGTGCGCGAAGGTGAGTCCGATAACTGGTTCACGGTGATGGACGAAAGCGGCACCTGCTTAGTCGACCCAGAAGGCGCTGAAATTCGCCCGGACTTTACCCGCACATGGTACGGCGAAACCGTGTACCCGCAAGATGAAGTGGCACCGGGTGTTCGCTCAAACCCGTTAACTAGTCCCATCGGAGACCTCTCTGGCCCACGGTATAAGTACACCGAAGAGCTCTTGATGGTGCACGAAAAAGTATATCTGCTCGGTGAGTTTCGAAGCGTTGGGGGTGGCCGCCATGTCGAGAGCAGTAACGATCTAAAAAAAGAGGTGATTCAGGAGTGGAAACAAGACTACAACACCCTGCTTGAGACCTTTGACACCAACCAAGATGGCAAAATCGACATGCAAGAGTGGGCCAAGGTACAAGAGGCCGCACACAAGGAAGCCCTTATCCGTCGAGATGCGCAGATCAATGCCCCCTCGACACATGTGTTCATCAAGCCCCGCACCAAAGATAACCCGTATCTGATCTCGACCTTGGATGAGGCGGAATTGGCTAAAAAGTATGGATGGCTAAGTGCTGCCTGCGCCGTCGCCTTTATCATTGAGATTGCGACCATCGTGACCCTTGGGTACTGATTCGATCTGAAATCCCTTATACTCCCCAGCATTGGGCACTCAACACGGTGCCAATCACTTTAAAAACGCCGGTCAAAGAGACGACTCATGGAACAAAAAATCATTAACGTTGGCCAAATCGAAATTGGTAACGACAAACCGATGGTGCTGCTAGGCGGCATGAACGTGCTGGAATCACGTGATTTGGCAATGAAAATCGCGGAAACCTACGTAGAAGTCACACAAAAGCTGAACATCCCTTACGTATTTAAAGCTTCGTTTGATAAAGCGAACCGTTCATCACTGACTTCGTTCCGTGGACCTGGTCTTGACGAGGGTTTAAAAATCCTTGAAGAGGTTAAAAAGACCTTTAACGTCCCTTTGATTACCGATGTACACGAGCCTTACCAAGCGGCACCGGCTGCTGAAGTCTGTGACATCATCCAATTGCCTGCGTTTTTATCTCGCCAGACAGACTTGGTACACGCCATGGCTAAAACCGATGCGGTCATCAACATCAAGAAGGCGCAGTTCTTAGCGCCTCACGAGATGAAACACATCCTGCATAAGTGCGAAGAAGCCGGTAACGATCGTTTGATCCTTTGCGAGCGCGGCACAAGCTTTGGTTACAACAACTTGGTTGTGGACATGCTTGGCTTTAGCGTGATGAAAGAGTTCCTATACCCGATCGTCTTTGATGCGACTCATGCTCTGCAATTACCGGGTGGCCGCTCAGACTCTGCAGGTGGCCGTCGTGCGATGGCTGCACAATTGGCGCGTGCCGGTATCTCTCAGGGGATTGCAGGCTTGTTCCTAGAAGCGCACCCGAACCCTGCCGAAGCGAAATGCGATGGCCCTTGCGCCCTGCCACTGGATAAACTGGAGCCTTACTTGGCCCAGATGAAAGCCGTGGATGATCTGGTCAAAAGCTTTGATCCTTTGATCACGGACTAAGAGCATCCGATGTAAAAACGCTCAATCAACGATTGAGCGCTACCCTCTCCCTACTTAGCCTCGTTTAAAGGCCACTCTGTAAACAAAGGAATACTCACCTTCTTATCAGACCAATTCACTTCGTCGATCAGCTGAACCATCTCTACATCTTTCTCTTTTAAAACGTTTCCGTTTTTATCAATCAGCTGTACGAAACCTGCAGTATCTCCAGCTCCACCCGGCATTATCATTGGGATCATAGGTATACTAAAGACCGAAACATGGTAATTACCCGATGGTGACTCAAAGGTTTTGTATTGAGATGAGCAGCACATTTTTTTCAAAGGTGTTAATGAAAACACACCTAACCCAAGAACAATGATCAGACATAATAATATGATTTTTTTCACGTATCAGACCTCAGACACTGAATTCAAAAACACTAGGAACGCTCAGGTTTACGTATTTAATGTCTGAAAATACGATAAAGCATGCACTTTTGTGGATTTGAATTAATTTTCTCTTCAAAGAAAATACTTGGGGGTTGAGACCTTAGCACAGAGGTCAGATTGAATGAAATTCTGCAGTTAGCACCATCGCTTTAACTCTGCTAAGCAGTTGTTGTTTAAGGTTCATCTACTATAGTTAATGGAGTTGTCTACTTAGAAAAGGAACCTGCGATCAATGGCCAGCTCCAGTGCGTTATCACAGTTAAAAGCGGATCAGATCATCGGACCCGATCATCGCCGATTTCAACTCACCAAACCGCTTGGGGACACCGCTCTTGGTGTGCACTGGAAAGCAAAAGATACCCTTCACAATAACGCTGAGGTTTCTCTGTTTGTTGTGCACCCGGAACTGGCCGGTCAAAAGACCTTTCAGGAAGCGATTAAAAAACAGATCATCCAAGCGCGTAAACTCAACCACCCGCACATCATCAAGTTACTTGGGTCGTTTATTCATAAGCCCAATCTATTGCTGATCGCCGCTGAGCCGGTGGATGGTTTAACGCTTGAGCGGATGATCCAAAAAAAGCAGAGCACTAAACTGACCCGCTCCCAACAAAAAGGGCTGCTGTTGCAAACCGCCAGCGCCGTGGATCACTTTCATGCAAAAACGCGATTGCCGATCATCTCCTTAAGCCCAGATGTAGTGTTCATCAACAAAAAAGGCGGTGTGCGATTACTCCCGCTCTCGCTGCACGTAATGCTAAGCGTGGTCAGCGTCAATCATGCAGCGGGACACGCATACAAAGCGTACCTATCCCCAGAAGCGTTTCACCCAAACCTAATACCTGACAGCACAGACACCTTTTCTTTGGCATTGATCAGCTATGCGCTGTTTGGGGGTAAAGCGGCGTTCTCGCCGGATACACCGGACAGTGAACGAAACAACCCAAAACTCAAGTGGCCTGCGTTCATTACCGATGATGGTAAAGCGTTATTGACCAAAGCATTGAGCGATGACCCCGATGCGCGACCTGCACAAGCCACACCCTTTATAGAGCAGCTGTTTGAATCGGTGGATGATAACATCAAAGAAGAAGCGCCAACTTCCGAAGCCAGTGAATCAGAAACGGCCGACGCATCAGAGAAAAAGCCAAAGCCAGCTGCTAAAACCGCCGAGAAATCCAAACCCAAGAAAGGCCTTGGCAACATTCACTTGGGTGGCATTAAACCCGTGCTTTGGTATGCCGCAGGTTTTGGCACAGCGGCCTTGCTGTTTGGCGGTTTTATGGCCTTCCAATACAGTACGTTTAATAGCCAAGTGAATGGCTGGAAAGAGAAAGCCCAAACCCTAAAGGAGGCTCTGGATACCCAGACCTTAGCGATGCAAGCGCTTGAAGCTCAAGTGGACTCCATTAAAGCCGAACAAGCGGCCGCCAATGTGATTGAGCCCAGAGAGGCAGCGCCGATTGAGAACAACTTCGTTCAGTTCCAAGACCCACTGGCGGCGGGTGGTTATGGACCTGTGATGATCAGTATCCCTGCAGGGCGATTCACCATGGGCGATCAACACAAGCAAGGGGATGATAACGAGCGACCTATCATCGAAGTTAACATCGATGATGACTTTGCGCTTTCTCAGTTTGAGGTCACCTTCGATCAATATGATCTGTTTGCCAAGGCAACCGGACGATCACTCCCCGATGACAACGGCTTTGGACGCGGTCAACAGCCTGTGATCAATGTCACGTGGGACGATGCAAAAGCCTACACGACGTGGCTTGCCAAGCAGACAGGACAACCTTATCGCCTTCCGAGTGAAGCCGAATGGGAGTACGCCGCCCGCGCCGGCACCAGCACCGCTTACTGGTGGGGAGATGAACTTATCCCTATGCAAGCAGTCTGTGATGGATGTGGAACACAATGGGATGGCCAACAACCATCGCCTGTCGGCCAGATGCCACTGAACCCATGGGGACTTGCTGATATGAACGGCAATGTGGATGAATGGGTCGAAGATTGCTATCTGGAAACCTACGATCAATACCCAAAAAATGGGCAGGCCTCACAAAGCGCCAATTGCGAATATCGCAGCATGCGGGGCGGCTCCTGGTTTGATATCGAGCGACTCGCTCGCTCGGCTAGCCGTTATCGCCACCCACCTGATACCTCGCGTGACACTTGGGGCTTTCGTGTTGCACTGGACTTAGCACAATAACCGAGCCAAGGTTTATTGGCCGGACAAGGAAAATAAGGAAACGTCGATGCGCCAGCGATTCACCCAGTTGATCCGCCCTCAAACACCACGCGCTAAACGCCAACTTGGCGCACTTGTGCTACTACCGTTGAGCTTTTCAGCGTTGGCCGATGTCACCTTGAATAAAGACGCCCAATCGAACCTGTCACTGACCCTGTACACAGATAATTTAGGATTGGTTCAGGAGGAGCGCTCGCGTCCAAAGCTTGAAAAAGGCGAAAAAGTATTTCTGGAGGATGTCAGCCCGCAGATGCAAACCGAAACGCTGAACATCCAAAATGCCGGTTCGATTTTGTATCAATCCCTGAACAACAAAACTTTATCGCTGCACGACTTACTGAACCAATCGATCGGTCAGCCCATCATTCTGGCGAAAAGTGCCGACGATGGCAGCGAAACACAACAAACCGTGACCTTACTCAGTTACAGCGGTCAGCAGCTTTTGGTTCGCCACAATGACCGCATTGAAAGCGTGGTTCTGAGCAACCCGTGGCGCGCTATCTTTCCAAACTTACCCAGCAATTTAAGCTTAAAGCCAAGCTTAGAGTTTACGTCCAACGGGGTGGCAAAGCCGGGTTCTGCTAACATCAGTTATCTCACGGGCGGTCTTAACTGGCAGATGGATTATGTGATTACGCTTAACAAAGAGCGCAACCAGATGCAGTTAAAAGGACTGGCAAGCTTAAGTAATACAACCGGCACCTCCTTTGATAACGCCAACATCAAGTTACTGGCCGGTAACGTGAACCAACTGCGCTCTCAGGGACAGTACAAACTGATGAGCCAGGCACGTGCGCTTCAAGACGGCATCGTGGCCGAAGCGGCTCCAGCGATGGCCAGCTCACAAGGCATTGCGGATTATCAGATCTATGAGCTACCCAACCCAATCACCTTGGCAGATCAGCAATACACTCAAGTCCCCTTGATCAGCGACGATGACGCCAAGGTGGATTCTATGGTCCGATACGCATTCTCGGTCAGCGGCAATGCCGAACGCTCCGATGTGCAGATCAAACCTGAATCCCTCGTCCGCTTTTACAACAACCCCCACTTTGGTTTGGGGCAGCCTTTACCGGCGGGCAATGCACGCGTGTTTGTACCGGATAATTCGGGGCAGCTGCAATATGTCGGTGCAGCGCCGATGCCACAAGCGGTACAGGGAGATCGCGTTGATCTAAGCCTTGGCCAAGCCTTTGAGCAAACCATCGAAAAGAAACAGGTCGATTTTCAAGAGACCTACGATGGCACCATTGTGGCGTATGAATTCACGCTTCGAAATCGCTCCGAGCAGGCGCGCCAGTTTGAGCTACAAGCCAACCTGTACACGCCTTGGTCGATTGTCAGCAGCAGCGAGAAACCGGCCGAAACCACCAGCTCCGATGCCACATGGCACATTGATGTGGGCGGCAAAAGCGAGACTCAATTTACCGTGCGCTTTCGTTTAACTCCAAAACAGCGCACCCGATAAACGAATGGGCTTAACCCCATCAAAGCGCATATCGTTATAGCAAACGAATCGATGTATTCAGACGCCTGCACAGGTACACTCTGTGCTTTGTTTTGGTGTACACATCATTAGGAGGATCAATGAAGGCTTTTCAGGATAACTCACTGACCATTGGTAAAACCCCACTGGTGCGTCTTGCACGTTTAGCGCCCGACGCTGAAATCTATGCAAAAACGGAATCGCGCAACCCAGCAGGATCAGTGAAGTGCCGTATCGGTGCCAACATGGTTTGGGAAGCAGAGAAATCGGGCTTGCTGAAACCGGGCGTTACACTGGTTGAGCCAACCAGCGGTAACACGGGCGTTGCCCTAGCGTTTGTTGCTGCCTCGCGCGGTTACAAGCTGGTACTGACCATGCCTTCATCGATGAGCCTTGAGCGTCGTAAACTGATGAAAGCGTTGGGTGCTGAGATCGTATTGACCCCGCCTGAAAAAGGCATGAAAGGCGCGATCGATAAAGCTCAGTCCTTGGTCGATGAGCACCCAGGTGAATACCTGATGCTGCAACAGTTCCAAAACCCAGCTAACCCAGCCATCCATGAACAAACCACAGGCCCAGAGATCTGGGAAGACACCGATGGCGAGATCGATGTATTCGTGGCGGGTGTCGGTACCGGTGGCACCATCACAGGTGTCAGCCGCTACATCAAGCAAACCCAAGGTAAAGCGATCACCAGCGTTGCAGTTGAGCCAACAGCATCCCCTGTGATTACGCAAACGCTGAACAATGAAGATGTAAAACCAGCACCTCATAAAATCCAAGGTATTGGTGCAGGCTTTGTACCGGGTAACTTGGATCTGGATTTGATCGACCGTGTCGAGCAAGTCAGCAACGAAGAAGCGATTGAAACCGCACGCGAGCTGATGACCAAAGAAGGCATCCTGTGTGGTATCTCTTGCGGTGCTGCGCTTGCGGCAACGTTGCGCTTAGCGAAACTGCCTGAGTTTGCGGGTAAGAAATTCGTTGTGATTCTGCCAGACTCTGGCGAGCGTTACCTGTCGACCGCTCTGTTCGAAGGCGTGTTCTCTGATAACGAGACTCAGCAATAAGATGTAAGGCCGCGGCCTTGAAAAACAAAATACCCTGCCATCGCAGGGTATTTTTTTATCGGGCTTAAACCGATTGCTCAAAGAAATCCCAAGCCGGCACAAAAAACGCTGTGCCTGTCATCGCTTGGGTAAACTGCAGCATACGGTCGGTATGGCCTGCGCCATCCCCTTCGGCCATGCTGATCAGCATCTGATTGAAATGATCTGGCGTTCGACAATAGCTTGCGAACATAAGTCCGGCTTCATCCACGCCACCGTAAGGCAAGCTTTGACGGAGGATCTCCAACGAGTTGCCCTCAACATCTTTCAGCGATGTACGCTTCGTATGCGCCGATAAGGGTTTATCGGCCGACGCGTATTCAATATTGTCATCCTCTGTCCGGCCGTAGGTGTCTTCACGCTGCTTTTTGCTTTGTGTTGCCCACGCATCAAACTTGTGAATGTAACGCTGCAAGTGCAGGTAAGAGCCACCCTCAAACGCCGGGTCTTCCTGCCCGACCAAGGCAACGGTCAGTCGATCCTCCCCTTGCGGGTTTTCAGTCCCATCGACAAAGCCTGTGGTATCGCGGCTGTCCAAGTAGCGAAAGCCGTGTACTTGCTCCACCAGCTCAACGTATGGCTTCACCAGTGCAAAGAGCGCTCGCGCCATGATAAAGCACACATCGTGCTGATCGGCGCGTACATGAAACACCAGATCAACGGGCGTAGATGGCATCTTAAAACGGCTATTGATGCTTGGGAATGGCAATAGTTTTGCCGGACGCTGTTGATACAGTTTATCCCACGCGTCACTCCCAACCCCCACAACCACGTGCGCTTGATGCGACTCAAAACGGGTTTGAAGCTCGCTCACCGTTGCGTAACCGTGTGCCAACGCTTGGCGTACGGAGGCTTCAGCCCCCGCACGGATGTTCATTGTGATAAACAGCGCATCTTTTGATGCTTCGGCCGTAATGCCAGATTGAAAACGGGCCATATCCACCTCTTCAACGAGTACGGTACCACTATAGCCCAGATTCCTCTGGGCACCTTATGAGTTCTAGCAACCCTGCTGATAGCTCGGGTTAATCAAAGAACTTTTTGAACTCGTCTTTTAGGATATCCAGCTCGTTTTGAGCTTTCTGCTTGGCTTTTTTCTTGAGCTGCTCAACTTCGTCTCGCTTCTCTTCAAGCACCACTGCAGCCTCTTTGGCTTTGTCCGCAGCCGCATCAATCCGATCAAAGATCGGCTTAAGCTGCATTAGGATAGCGCGACGACGCCCTTCCTCAGCACGCGCTTTGGCATCCTCAGACTCTTCTTTCTTCTCTTTTTGCTCAGTTTGCGTTGCTTCTGGCACGTAGTTCAGCGGACGAATGCCAGCGGCAATACGCACTTTTTCCATGAAAGGCACAGAGATCGCGCGGGCTTTTTCACCGCCTTTTTGCAGGATACGCTCCACCTCACCCAGATCATTCATGTATTCGTTATAGCGCGCACGCGGGCCAGAGAGTGTTGCGTCCAAAAATTCGAACAACTCTTTTTTCGCATCGCCCCAGCCGATCCCTTCGAGATACTTCTGACGCATAGCACCCGCTTCAGCATCGGTCGCAAATAAGCTGTACAGCTGGAATAACGTGCTGTTGTCTGGGTCTTTTGGCTCACCCGGCATCTTCACATCCGTCACAATCTGATTGATCAGCTTGCGAAGCTCATCGGAGGAGCAAAATAGAGGAATCGTGTTGTCGTAGCTTTTGGACATCTTACGACCATCCAAGCCCGGTATCAGCTGAGTAGACTCTTCGACCAACGCCTCTGGCATATGGAACAGCGGCTCGTAGGTGTGGTTGAAGCGGCCTGCGATATCACGCGCCATCTCAATGTGTTGGATCTGATCTTTACCCACGGGGACAAGGTCGGCATTGAACATCAAGATATCGGCGGCCATCAGCACGGGGTAGCTGAACAAGCCCATGGTGATGCCATCGTCGAGATCCTCTTTGCCCGCATCTCGGTTTTGATCAACCGACGCTTTGTAGGCATGCGCACGGTTCATCAACCCTTTGGAGGTCATGCAGGTTAGAATCCAAGACAGCTCTGTGATTTCGGGGATGTCTGTTTGGCGGTAGAAAGTCGCTTTGTCGGTGTCCAGGCCCAACGCTAGCCAGGTTGCCGCAATCTCGCGCGATGACTGAGCCACACGTGCCGGATCATGACATTTGATCAGGGCGTGGTAGTCCGCCAAAAAGAAGAAAGGATTGTTATGCTCGCTTTTGCTCGCTTCGATCGCCGGTTTAATGGCACCTAAGTAGTTACCGATGTGTGGGGTGCCCGACGTCGTAATGCCGGTTAGAACGGTTTTTTTGGTCATATCGATCAGTCCTGATCGCGCGTTGCGCGTTTGCGTTGTATCAGAAAATTTTCACCGCTACATCATACACAAAAAGCCCTGCCCCTTCCCATGCCATTAGACCTGTTTTGATAAAGCATCCGTATGATATTGATAGAATTTTTTAACCAGAATCGGCTGGCGTTCGATAATCCCTGTATGCACAATAGATTCATTGTTTACTAATGGGGAATCACACCTGTCATGAAAATCGTTATCTCGCCGGCCAAAACGCTGGATTATGAAACAGCCCCAGTCACTCAAACGGCCTCTATGCCGCGTTTTCTGGAACAGTCACAGCAGTTGATCAATGAGCTATCCAAGCTATCGGTGCAAGACGTTGCCGAACTGATGAAGCTCAGTGACAAGCTCGCTAGCCTTAATGTGGCCCGCTACAACTCATGGCAGGCCGATTACGAGCTTGGTGATGCAAAGCAAGCCGTGCTGGCGTTTAAGGGCGATGTGTACACGGGCCTTGATGCTGAAACCCTCTCTGAAGAACAATTTGCATTTGCTTCGGAACATCTTCGTATTCTTTCGGGTCTGTATGGGGTACTTAAGCCATTGGATCTGATGCTGCCCTACCGATTGGAGATGGGGACTAAACTTGCAAACAACAAAGGGAAAGATCTGTACGCGTTTTGGGGGAACACGCTGACCGACTCGCTCAACGAGGAGTTCAGCACTGATGAAGCGCCCGTTTTGATCAACCTTGCATCAAACGAGTACTTCAAAGCGGTGAAGGCCAAATCCCTGAACGCGCGCATCATTACGCCCGTGTTTAAAGATCAAAAAAATGGCCAATACAAGATCATCAGCTTCTACGCGAAAAAAGCGCGCGGGTTGATGACGCGATACATCATTGATCAGGCCATTACGAACCCAGAGGCGATCAAGACATTTGATTACGAAGGTTATTACTTTGCCGAAAGTGAATCCGAAGGTGATACCTGGGTCTTCAAACGGGATCACGCTGAATGATCCAGCGCTGAAAGAAGGAGTTGTACTTAACCCATGCGAAAACTGATTCTGACCCTTGTAATCTTCGCTTTCGCTGCGGTTCTAGTGCAATTCGGGCGGGTGGGTTTGTACGCGTATCAGTCCTACACAAAACCCGCCGATGCCGCCTTGGTTCTCGGCGCCGCGGTATGGACCGACCGCCCCTCACCGGTGTTTAAAGAGCGCATCAAGCACGCCATTCATCTGTATAAAACAGGGCAAGTTCGCCATATTATTTTCACCGGCGGCAAAAGTCCGGAAGATAAGATCAGCGAATCCCACGCCGCCTTCGAGTTTGCTTTAGCGCAAGGCGTACCGGCTGAAGCCATGATTGAAGAGAGCCGATCCACCCTTACGTACGAAAACTTACTGTTTTCAAAACCTTTGATCCGCACACTGAACTTTAAAGATGTCTTAATCGTCAGCGACCCCTTGCACATGAAGCGTGCGATGGTGATGGCAAACGACCTTGAGATAACAGCACACCCATCACCGACACCCACGACTCGTTATCAGGGCTTGAAGACCAAAGCCAAAATGCTGATTTCAGAAACCCTATACCTCACCGGTTATGAGCTTCGCATTACGCTTGAGAGCGTAGATAAAAGCGCCGTTCGAAAGGCCATTACCGACCTATTTGAATAACGCGAACGGCCTTTTTTACCTAAAGCCCCTTACTTAGGGGAAGCGCTTTGCGCACCTTTTATCCAAATCATCAAATAAGCCGCGCCAAGCCCAATCTCTGTGAGGATCGCAAGCCAAATGCCAGCCCCAGCACGCACCCGTAAAAACTCAAACATACCCAGGAAGGCAAGCGCAAACAGCATGACCGACAGCGCCATACAGAGCGCTTGACGAAGATCACTGTGCTCCGCATCGGAGGTAAAACCTGCGATCAGCGCCAAACCTAAAAACAAAATGGCCATGCGCCGGCCCATAAAAATAGCGGACTCATTGGCCTCGACACTGAAAAGTCGAAACAGCTCTGTTGGGGTAAACATCAGCACCAGACAGAGCGCAATTGAAATGACGGCGGTTGCCACACTGACGTTTTTATAGCTGATCATGGTGTCTCCTTTGCATAGCAGCTGTATCAATAACCCACCCATAAAAAAGCCACCCGAAGGTGGCTTTCATGCACAAAGTCGATCTTAACGGTTTTCAGGCTCTAAGCCTACGATAAACCAATCAGCACCTGGCTGAGTCATATCGCGGTTCAAGTGCCAGTATTCACCAAACTCGGTTGGGTTCGCTTCGCCGTTTTCTTTGATCCAACCATAGAAGTGTACCGATACCACAACGTGGTCTTGGTAATCTTCAAACTTCACAAGGTCCGCCATCACAGAGGTGGTTTCTGTTACTTGATCATCTGGGTGCTTAGCACGCTCGGCTTTTAGCTCTTCCAGAAGCTCTGGGCTTGTGTAGGTTGCGATCTCATCAAAATCTTTCGCATCCCATGCTTTTTGTAGACGCAAGAAGTGATCCTGCGCACCGGCTAGGAACGCCTCTTTGTTAAACCAAGGTGGCGTGGTTACCACACCGTCAGCTTCTTGGCTGGATTGGAACGCAGGCTCTTGCGCGGAGCCCTCGGTTTCAGTGTTGGTTTGGAAGGTTTGAGGTGAACCCATGCCACCAGCACCTTGCGTTGCATAGCCTTGATTGGCTTGTGCAGCGGCGGCTTTTTTGCCAGAGCTGAACAATTTAAAGATCACAAACGCCAATACGGCGATGATCAAGATATCCATAATTTGGATGCCATCAAACGCACCACCAAAGAAGAGCGCCGATAAAAGGCCACCCGCTAACAGGCCACCCAGCAAGCCGCCCATCAAGCCTTTTTTGGAGCCAGCCGCTGCCGCATTCGCAGCCGTGTTGCTTTTGTCTGGTGTAGCTTGTTGGGAGTTCGTTGGGCTCTTTTTAGGCACCGTATAGGATTTACCCAGCTTAGAACCACCGCCCAATCGTGCAGCGTCCGCCGAAGGCGCGGTTACGCCCATGACGAAGAACGCCATGAAGAAGGCAATAAATGCATTACGCAAAGAGAAGCTCATTGTCACCTCAGTGTATTTTTTTGTATCTGTTTAAGCGCATTCGCAATCACGGCAACGTACAAACCGGTAAAGATCAGTACCATGCCCACCCAGTGATAGCTGCGAATGCTTTCGCCCAAAAAGAGCGCGGACAATACAATACCAAATAATGGCATTAAGTGGATAAATAGACCGGCTTTTGCCGCGCCAAGTTCCTCCACCCCTTTGTTCCAAAAGATGTACGCAAGTATAGAGGGACAGATCGCCATATACAGCACGGTCAAAGCGGAATTAACCTCAAAGGTAATCGCGGGCACTCGTTGTAGCTCCCACCAAGTAAAGGGCATGAGTGCAATAACCCCGACAATCACCGTCACCCCAAAAAAGGTAAATCCGTCTAAACCTTTGGGTTTCCAGCGAAGCGCGATTGAATACAGTGCCCAACAGAGCACCGCCCCAAGCACGAACAGGTCTCCCTCATTGATGCTTAAATGCAGCAAGGCTGCAGGCTCACCGGCCGTTACCAAGGTCAGTACGCCCAACAAAGAGCAAACCACCCCACACCACTGACGCATTGATACCGACTCTTTTAGGAAGATGGCGCTGACCAACAAAATCACGATTGGAACCGCCGACTGGAGCAAGGTGGCATTGGTGGCCGTGGTACTGGTAAGGCCGACATAGATGAGGGTGTTGAAGCTTGCGACACTGACAATCCCCAAACCGATCAGGCGCCAAACATGGCTTTTGATCAGCTCGGCGTTGCGTTTAAGGCGTGGAATTAAAAACGGCAAAATCAGCAAAAGCGCCAAGGACCAGCGCATCTCTGCCATCGTAATGGGAGGTAAGACAAGATGCATTGCCCGACCGAGCACAAAGTTTCCCGCCCAAAACAAAGCGGTCATACACAGCAGTAAGTAAGCCATGAAAGTCCTTATTCTTATTGTTGGTCTTATTCTTGTTGATCGTTTCCGATAACACTTGGCCAAAGTCTAAAGACTTTGCCAGTTTACCCCGTCAGACTAACAGGATACCTGCATTAATGAAGGAAACGCTGTTTTGCTTTGCGCCTCTATCGCTTAGGCACCGGTGTATGTCGTGCTCGTTTTTTAGAGCGCATCCGCTGCCTAAACCACTTCGACAATATCGTGCGACTGAACTCCTCGCCGGTTTGTACATAAAAGAGCATGTTGTAGTTATTTAAGGTCCACTCAATCTGCCTAAAGGCCGGTATCTGGCCGCACATCAGGATCTGATCGCCAGGTTTCAGCAATTCAAGCTCACCTGGCAGCATGTCGACCTCCCCGTTTCGGATCATCATCAACGGGAACACCTTAAGCATCTTGGTCCGATCCCTTGGGTCTTTCATAAAGACATTCATCTTCACTTCGCGACCTTCGTTCAACGCCATCATGACCGCAGGCGTATCCTCTTCACCGATCGTGAATGCCCAACTATCAACCTCATCATCGCCCACCGCACGGCTCATGCGGTTCAGTAGCTCGTGCGCCCAAACATCGTTATAAGCTTTCATGGCCGAGAAGAAGTGCGGCAGCAAAGGTGTCTTGATCTGAGCCAGAATTTGATTGGCAATGATCCGCCCAGGCTCCATAACAAAGTCGGCTTTGGAATTACTGAAAATCAGATGATTGGTATCCAAGTTTTGGCGCACCACCGTGATCAGCTTAGGGTTTAGCTCGCGCGCGGTCATTAAAATGGACAGATTATCAGCATCATTGTTGGTACCGCACACAAGCCCTACCGCCTCTTTAATGCCCGCTTCCAGCAAGGTGGGTGCTTCGGTACCGACGCCCCAAATCTGGTTTTCCGTTTGGTTGACGTTATCGGGGTTAGAGTCCACCACCGTGACCGGTACACCAAACTCCTGAAACGCTTTGTATAAACTGCGTCCAAAGCGGCCATAGCCACAAATCACCCAACGCCCTTCTATTTTACGTGTTGCACTAGCCAAAGGCCTGTGGGTTGGGTTAATCAACCAGTCGTACACCAAATGGGAATAGCGTTTGTTGACCGCCATCGAGAGGTAACGGGCAAAGTTATGGAACGGGTCGATCACCAAATCCGTACCAAACGAGAGTAAATTACCCGTGGTCACTTCCGATTCGGTTCGGCTAATCACCATGCGTTTTGGACGCAGCAATTTACTGGCGATGGCGATCGATAAGTTCGCATTATCATCGTTGGTTAATGCCAACACCCCAATGCAGTTATCGGATTGAATCCCCGCATCATCAAGGATATCGGGCAAGCTTGCATCCGCACACAGCCCAGGCACCCGAAGCGGCAGTGGGCTCATCTCAAGGTCATCCACGCACTCTTGGCGAATATCAATCACTACACAACGAATATCGCGTTTAGCAAGCTTCTCGACCACGATTTTGCCCGTAACCCCGTAGCCACAGACCAAGTAAAAAGGCTCGGTAATCCCCCTTACCTCATCGGCGAAAGACCGACGCCGTAACATGCGCCCAAACATCGGCTCCTGCAGCAAAGCCAACATGGAACCGATGCTGTACAACCACGCGATCACCGTGGCGTAGATCATGATCAGCGTCCACATCCGCTGAGCACTGGTAAATTCGTAAGGGATCTCACCAAACCCGATGGTCGATCCCATAAAGGAGACAAAATAGACCGCATGGAAGAAATCCATACGCCAAGGGTTACCTTGTGGATCTTGCCCTGGAATCAGCACAAAACCCAACACCGAGATGGCGTAGACAACGATCAGAATGATCAGCGGCATCCGAAGACGCCGCAGCACCACATAGATGATGTTATTCATGGGCGACCTTAACGACGCACCTGAACGGTTTCAACCACCAAAAGGATCACGGACACGATATTGGCTAATAAAGCCCCGCCAGACAGTGACACAATGCTGGCCATCAAGTGCGGCGTCATACCGCCGCTGATCTGCTCGGCAAAGCCCCACAAAAAGGCCGCTATGATGAGCTGAAGGTCAACCACTAAGCTTGTGGCAAGCATCAACGCCCCCAAGTGCGTCCGGTCGCCAAACTTTAAAACGGTACAGATTAGGCTCACCACGAGGGCAGCGAACAGCTCAAACTCATTGTGATGTACGGGGTTATCAATTTGGCCGATAAAAAAGCCAAAGTTGATGGTCAGGGCCAGTACGATAAAAAACGCAAAAATGACCTTTTCACGGTTCATGGTGTCTTCCTTGCAAGTATGATCAGATCCCCACAGTAGGAACCACCGTGATAGGATACTGTCTATTTGGCCTGTGAAGAAAGTCCTCGACAGGTTAATAAATTGATTTTGATATGTTTTAAGGATACCAGATGAGTGCTGCAGTACGAGTAAAGCGCGACCCAATTTATCGTTTATCCTTAGGTGTGCTCACCGTGTGTCTTTTTTGGGTCACACAATTTGCACATGCCACACCCAGCCTCGAAAAAAGCCCCACCGATGACCGTGCTTATCAGTACCTAACACTTGATAATCAGTTGGATGTCCTTGTCATCAGTGACCCAAACACCGACCAAGCGGCCGTGTCGATGGATGTCGGCGTAGGCTCGATGGCCAACCCAAAAGATCGCGAAGGGCTGGCGCATTTTCTGGAACACATGCTGTTTTTAGGCACCCAAAAGTACCCAAAAGCGGGTGATTACCAAGCCTTTATCACCTCGCATGGCGGTGCGCATAACGCGTTTACTGCATTGGATAACACCAACTATTACTTCAACATCAACGCCAAAGATTTAGAACCTGCGCTGGATCGTTTCTCGCAGTTTTTCATCGCCCCCCTCTTTCAGGAAGCCTACACCGACCGCGAGAGAAACGCTGTTAACTCTGAGTATCGATCCAAAATACGCGATGATAACCGACGTGTGTTTTCGGCCATGAAAGAGGCACTCAACCCAGACCACCCCGCCAATCGCTTCGCGGTGGGAGACTTAAAAACCCTCAGTAACAAAGACGGTGATCTTCGCCAAGCGCTGATCGATTTTTACACGACACAGTACTCCGCTAACCGGATGAAGCTGGTCATTTTAGGCCATCAACCCATCGACCAATTAACCACCTTGGCCAAAACCTATTTCAGTGCTGTACCCAACCGCGATTTACCGCGCTTTAGCACCGAAGAGCCACTGTACCCTAAAGACCTACCTAAGGTAGTCAGCGTTAAAACCATTACCGATCAATTCGGTATGACACTGACCTTCCCTATGCCCAATGTCGATCAAGAATGGAAAACCAAACCCTTAGATCTGATCAGTGGTCTGATCGGCTACGAGGGCGATGGCAGTATTTTGGCGGCGCTTAAAAAGCGTGGCTGGGCCAATGCGCTTGGGGCATCACAAGGACAAGGCTATGACCAAGAGAGCGCCCTCTCTGTTTTTATCGATCTCACCGAAGAAGGCTATCAACATAAAGACGATGTACTCGCGCTGTTTTTCCAATACATCAAGGCCTTAAAAACCACCGGTGTTCCTAAAGCGATCTTTGAAGAAGAGCGCCATCAGTATGAGCAAGCGTTTCGTTTTCAAGATCAACCCTCGCCGGTTGGCTACGTGACTCGTCTCTCGCAACAGATGCAGCATGCAACCTACCCTAAAGCGTTGATCCTGAAAGGACCGTATCTGCTTGAAGAATATCAACCCACCCTGATTGATCAGCTTATAAAGCGCATTCGCCCAGATAACCTCTTGATGGTAGTGCAATCGAATCAGATCGAAGGCGATGAGGTAACACCGCATTACAACACGCCTTATTCTATAAACCCGTTGGATCCGGCTTTGAAGAAACGTCTGGCTAACGTTACGCACAGTGATGAGCTGTTTGTTCGCGCCCCCAACCCTTTTGTGGCAGAACATTTAGCGATCAAGGACTTGCCTAAAGGTCTGGATATCAAACCGACGCAACTGAAGGGTTTCCCAAAAGGGTTAAGCGTTTGGTATGCACCGGATGCAAGCTTCAACCGCCCCAAAGCCAATGTGTGGTTTACCTTCCTGACTCCGAAAGTACCTGGGAATGTCGAGGCAAAAGTGGCGATGAACATGTACATCAGCATGGTGGAGGAGCAACTGAATAAAACACTCTACGATGCCACCATCGCGGGCCTGTCCGCCAATATATACCCGCATATGCGTGGTTTTACGGTGCGCATCTCTGGCTACGACGAGAAGCTCGATACCTTAGTGAAAGCCATTCTGCCCGTTTTGCGCCACCCAGAAGCGAATGAGCAACGCTTTAACCGCCTAAAACACGAGAAGCTATTGGCTCTAAGCAACCAAGATAAAGAAACGCCTTATCATCAATTGTTTGGTGTCTTATATGACGAGCTATTGGGTGACGCAGGCATCAAGGCTCAGTTTGATGCATTAAGCCGCTTTACTGAAGCGGATCTTGAAACCTTTATTCCGAGTATCTATCAAGGTGTTGAAGTGCGTTTGCTGGCACACGGCAATGTGGATCAAGAACAGGTCACTCAGCTTGCTAACCACCTTTTAGAAGGCAGTGAGCCGATCACCTTGGCCGAGGTGGCACCGACGACTCAGGTTAAAGCCCTTAACGAAGGTGAAACTCAGATTCGCTCCCTAACCGTGGACCACAAAGATCAAGCGGTGGTTAAGTATCTACAAGCGCCGGATGCCTCGTTAAAAAACGAAGCGGCCGCGACGCTGCTTGCTGAACTGATCTCAGCCCCATTTTATTCGGACCTTCGCACCGAACAGCAACTGGGATACATCGTCACCTCAATGGCGGTTAACTTAAAAGATCAGGGCGGTATGGCTTTAGTTGTCCAATCCCCCACCACCGATGTAGCCACCATCAACCAGAAGATGGACCTCTTTTTAGATCAATTTGAAGATCAACTTAAAACCCTGAATACCGAGGATTTAGACCGATTCAAAAACAGCGTTCTATCGCGCATCAATGAGCGAGAACGTACCTTGGGCGACCGTACTGGCCGTTTTTGGGAAAACTTGGATGAGGGGCATCTTAAGTTTGATTGGCGCGAGCAGCGCACCGACGCCATCATGAAAGTGACCGCAAAAGATTTGGTCAGCGCCTTAAACGCCATGCGTGACCGTGCGTTTGTCGTACAAACCACGGCCACCGAGGGGTAGATCCGTTTAGGGCATCAAACGCCCTGCTTAGCCCGCTCAATCGCCGCCTCAATGGCGGCTTTTGCTTGAGGGCTGTTCTTCCAGCAAGTGGTTCGCAACATGGAGGCAACCATCTCGGCAATCTCGGTCGAGGTATGCAGCTTAAGTGTTGCAAACGACTCGATACCGATCTCCTCAAACCGCTTTATAACCGTAGGCCCGACGCCTTTTAGCGCTAACAGCGCTTCTGTTTCGTCCTTTGAAAAGGGCATTTTGCCTCCTCACTCCTTAAGAAAAGCCCTACTAAAACATAGAATAATGACGTGGGATAGCTTCTAAATGATTAAGGCTGAATAAACTGTCGTTGGCGAGAGGCCTCTTGGTACTCTTGCTCACATGCCTCAGGGTTCAAAGAACAGCGGGCCAACACCATAAAGAAGAAGACCACGAAAGATGAGAAAAGCATAAATATAATCAAATAATACTGATTACTTACAATCTCCACTCCATAATAAAAACCCATCATAACTGCAAACCAATATAGAAATCCTATAAAAACACTTATGATCGACTTCGGTTATTCGCAATAAAAACATCATAACCCAAAGAAATAAAAGATAAAAACCAAAAACTAATTTTTAAAAGATTCAGAGCAATCTCCGTTAGGTAAGGTGCGATTTAAAGAGCATCACAACTCTCAACCGCCTTCCACCACTATAAAACGCGCAAAACTTCCCTGTTTTCGGTACTTTTTGCCATCTGAATGCCTGTTTCCGGCATCCAGACGGATTTATCCTATGCTCGCAACATCTGGTCCACGCGGACGATGTTCGCTAAAGCGAAGAGCATCGCCAATTTATGATGGTTCTTCCGTAAGCCTTTATAGCTTGTCTTTCGAAAACCGAACTGGCACTTAATGATCCTGAACGGATGCTCCACCTTGGCACGAATACTGGCTTTCATATAATCCATATTCAGCAATGTTTTGTTGATCCGAGGATGGCTTTTCAGTGCTTTCACTTTGCTCGGCTTCTCAGCAATATGCCACTCTGCTTTGCCGCCTTGTAGCTCGCTACGCTTCTGCGCACCACGGTAACCTGCATCAGCAAAAACAAAGCTTTCTTCCCCATGTAGCAACTCATGCGCTTGGTTTAGATCATGCTCATTCGCAGCTGTCGTGGTAAAACTATGCGTGTGGCCTGTACTTTAAGGTCAATTGCATCATAGCGATCGTCCGTATCAACTTGGCCATTTACAATCACTTTCAAATCTTCTGACTCGAACGATTTCAGCGCTGTAGTATTCCCCTTAACGCAGGCCGAATACCATTGCTCTCTTAATTTTGAAAACTCATCCATGTTTACGTCCTTGTAGGTGTTGATCCGATCCAATGCACTTCACTTGTCGCTGAAAACACTGCTTACGTAGTTCTAGTGCCGCATTCTATTGGTCACTTAGTTGCGCTTGTATCTTTTAACGAATTCCTAATTTTATTATTCAACTCATCTAACCCAACCATATCTGATTGAATTTCAAGTAAATATTTTAAGCCTCGTTTTATGCGTCTATTACTTGCTTCACTGCTCTCTGAATATCGTTTAAAGTCACTCGTTGCTTCTTTAACATTGTTCTGAAATTTAGAAAACTTGTCTTCTGAAAATATCTTATAAGAACCACACTCGGCAGAGTCCCAACCCTTTTCTTTAGAAATTTTTATCTCAATCAAGCATTCTATCGCAATTTCACGAAATTCTTCTGACTCGTTTTTCAAATCGCCTAGAAAATCAATAACTTCATCCGCTAATAGGGGCGGTGAAAACAATGTAAAAATCATAGCCAAATATAATTTACGCATACCGAACTGTAACTCCCTTTTAATTCGAAAAATAATACATCCAGCAAAGACGCGTGTCAGTGCGACCAGCCCGAAGGGCGATTGCGCCTTGTTATAAAGCCCTTGCACCATTACTAATTTTTTATATTCATTTCTTTTACACGGTCATAACAAGCACCACACAATAATGTTACGCCTGCGAATTCTTCAGACTCATCATTCCATTCACCACCAGTGCTATTTACTTTTTCTTCACAAGCACTACACCATGAATCTGGTCGTTCATTACCTGGTTCTGGTTCAGCAGACCAAAAGCCTCTAAGCTTTCCATCTCGAAGACTCTGTACGACATGCTGGCAAACATACGTTGCTTGATGCTTTCCATGTGTACAACATTCAACGATTTGTTTTTCTTGACTCATATCTCTAAAGCCTTATAACGCCTACAGTTGTGGCTTGGGTGAACTGGCGGCTCTTTTGAAGCGCAACGCGAAAAAGATGATAGTTTACCTAAGTCCTACAAGCTGCACTTGTATGCAGAGAATTCATAGCAGTGAATCAAGGCGCGATATGTGCGGCAGTACCGATGGATGAGCCCTGACCCAATGAACACCCAGAAACTCGGTGACGGTTCTGCCAGCTAGAATTTCAAGTGTGTCCTCTGCTGTTTTGGCTGCTAGTAGAGCATGGCAATTGTGCATTACCTCTTCACTTACCACGGTCCCTGGCTCTCCAATTTCGTTCCCCCACTCCTTTTGAATTGCCGACACTAACTTGCCGACAGCCCTTCTTACTTCAGACTTTGCTACCGGCATTGGGCTTGCTGGTCCATGCAAATGCTTTCCGAAGCATAACGCCGCGTGCACAGGCAAAGCACGCAGTGCTGAGTCCAGCCCGCTTGCGGGCGAGTGTGCCACGCCTTGTTATGCATTGCCTTCACCAAAAATGCCAGGCCACTCACCTTCCCAGCAGCAATCCTTTGGCAATTTTCCTTCTCCATTTCTCAGGTCAGGATTAGCCCCTTTTGATAAAAGGTAACGTGCTGCCTCGAACTCACATGCTTCAATAGCTTCGTGAAGAGGAGTATTACCATATTCTCCACGTGAGTGAATATCAGCCCCAAGCGATACAAGCAATTCCAATGCTTGAATATCCCCATTATGGGCCGCTGCAAAAATCACAGGCTCGTCCAATAGAGTTTCATACTCGACGGACGGAGTATCTCCTGACTCAAAATTTGTGTATGCCTCAAGGACATCTTCTAATCTAGAGTAATTTCTCATGCCAACTTGTATGCATAACGAGACTGTCGGATTAGACTTTTAACACGATAACACTCCATCCCACAGTCCTCCTTCATATTCTTTAACGCCTAAAAACCGTTTTTTCAGGCTCACTTCAATTCAATGCAACTCCGTATTTAAGCAACAATACGAGCACCTTAAAGCGAGCGGGAAGCTTCCGAAAGTTGCGCTTATCGCGTGCATGCGAAAGATGATCGTCATCCTAAATACCATGATTAAGAACGAGGAGCTGTGGCGTGAGAAAACAGGTTAAAACTATTGACTAAGCACCACAGTAACTTGTTAGCTTTATGATTCATTTTTACTTTGCCAGAATTCTTGGAGGACTTGAGCAGCTTCACCTTTACGGCAAATCAACCCATTGCTTTGGTGGGTTTTACCAGCTAAACCTTCCATAAATTTAGCAAATGCTATTTTAAATTCTGGAGGTGCAGACTGATAACTGTACTCGGTAAAGCTGCCACCAGTAACTTCGCTGAATCCAATCAATCCCGTATCCATGTCGAATACCACATGAACATCTTGTCCATCGACATCGATTTCAACGCTAGTCTGAAAAATCATAATGGTCTCGACATTCCTAAGTGAAGCTAACGAGACTGTCGGATTAGACATTTAACACCATAAGACTCCATCCCACAGTCCTCCTTCATATTCTTCTAAGGCTGAATAAACTGCCGTTGTCGTGAGGCCTCTTGGTACTCTTGCTCACATGCCTCAGGATTCATAGAGCAGCGCTTGATCTCTTCATCGTCATAGATGCGCTGAAAGACAGCATCCTCACCTACTAAGTCGGACTTGGACGCCACACGCCCTGCACGAAAGTCCCGTGGAATCGGTCGATTGCCGGGTGCAACCACCGTGGGAGGTGGTAAATCTTTGGGGTAGTTTTCATAACCCACTTCCAACATAGGTTCGTTATCGAACCACGTGCTGGAGTTCATGCGCCGATAGATACTGTGCGCATCATAGCGGCCATTGGTGTAGCCATAAGGCTCAACAACGTCGTAGTTGATCGTATCTTCAGCGTGAGCGCTTGAAATAACGCCCACACCAGAAAGAGCAAGACTGAACACGGCGCATCCAGAAGCCGATACAACGCACCGTCCAAGGCGCTGGATTTTGCCAAACTGCATGAAAGAACTCTCTGCTGATCCTGTGTTTGGGATCAGTATAGTTCATCATCCAACGGTATGATGGATTCAGCGTAAATGGCCAACTCTTCCAGTAACTCGCGCTTGCGTTGATCCGCATCAGGGGATTGGTACAAGGCATTTAACCGATCATAAAACGCTTTCATGGTCAGTAAGTTGCGCTTATCCGACTTCATTAAGCGTTCGGTGCGGTATTGCTCCCACTGGGTTTGTTCATCATCGGATAGGGTTTCAGGCCAGTTACGCGCCCGGTATCGGAGCAGCATCTCTTCAAGACGCGGGTCTTGAAAAGCAAAGCTTTTCTCGGCTAACTCCCACGGGTCACTGGAGCGAATCTCGGCCATTGCTTGCTTATCAGCATCATTGAAAAAACCACCGCTGTAGAGCATGTGATCGGGGTCGGCATCAGGCTCAAATCCGTCGTGGGATAGCAGCTCGGCCATCTTCGCCTTCAGCCCACTAAAGCCACGCAACAAAGATAAGTGCTCTCGGCATTGATCACCCAAAATCTGATATTTGGCCGCTTCTTCCTTATTCAGCATCCCTGCAGGGGCAAGGATTGGCGACTTATTCGCGTGGACCTCTTTCAACGCAATTTTAGGATCCGTGTCTTTACGCTGATCCGCTGGCAAGTACAGGTAATGACGAATCTCCTCGACACTTAAGTCCATCAGCGGTGTTGGGTCATAGCGAAGATCCCACGTGAGGATACTGTTTCGATTGGTGGGGTGGCTGGCAATCGGCGCAACCACCGCAAGGTTACCGAGCTCCACAGGATAGCGTGAGGACACATGCAAAAATGGCTTCATGCTTGTGACATCGATCATATTCTGGATCGAGGATTTAGAGCGGTTATTCAGCACATACTCATAGAGTTTCGGCTGTCGCTCTTTCACAAGCTTGGCCATCTCGATGGTGGCATACACATCCGAAAGCGCATCGTGGGCATGACCGTGGTCGATGCCATTAGCTTTGGTCAGATCCTCTAGGCGTAGGCTTGGCGTGCCGTCCTCGTACGTTGGCCAAGTGATCCCTTCTGGGCGTAAAGCGCGCGTTAAGCGCAGCATGTCGATGATGTCCCAACGCGAGCAACCGTTTTGATATTCACGCGCATAAGGGTCATAAAAGTTACGGTACAAGGTGTAGCGAGTCACCTCGTCGTCAAAGCGAATGCTGTTATAGCCAACACCACAGGTGCCTGGGCGTGCTAACTCCTCGTGGATGCGGGCGATAAACTCAGCTTCACACACACCCTCTCGCAATGCGGTTTGCGGTGTAATCCCGGTGATCAGACACGCTTCGGGGTGCGGCAACACATCATCGGCCGGCTTGCAGTACAGCATAACGGGCTCTTCTATGATGTTCAGATCGCTGTCGGTTCGGATGCCAGCAAACTGCACCGGGCGATCCCGTTTAGGATCAGCGCCAAAGGTTTCGTAATCGTGCCAGAAAAAAGTGGGTTCAAAAGACATGCCCAAACTCGCTTATCATTTCCATTTGGGCGCTCATCATACGGAGTTGAACCGCATCATAAAAGCGCTACCCTTTGGATGCTGCACCAAAGCCGTTACACTGAGCAAAAAAGCGAGAGTGACCATGAGTACTTTATTGCCAGAAAACACCCTATGCCCTTGCGGCTCCGACGACTCTTTTACCCAATGCTGCGAGCCCATTTTGGACGGTGTGCGCAAAGCCAGCAGCGCCGAAGCGTTAATGCGAAGTCGATATACCGCGTTTGCCGTCGGTAATGTGGATTACTTGATCAAAACCACCGCCAAGGAAAAGCGCGCCAAAGATGATCGCAAAGTGCTTAACCAACAAGTCAAAAGTACCACATGGCTTGGTCTAACCATTGAAGCAACCAGCGCGGGCTCACCGCTGGATCAAACCGGTACAGTCACCTTTCGCGCCAGCTTTCAGTCAGGGCCAGAAAAAGGTGTTTTGCACGAATGCTCGCGTTTTCGCAAAGACCCCGAAGGTTGGGTCTATGTCGATGGCGAAGTTCAGTTTATGTCGGCCTAAAGAATGCGCTTTCATCGCTGTCAAGCCTTATAATGATCCGCCTTCGTCGCTAAAATAATGCACCTTTACCGGTCAGCTGTTAAAGCCTTTACCTGTTTAAAGCGCTTAGCGTAACTGAACCACCACCGAAACCGGTGCGTACACCATAGACCTCCGCAGGCTTTTTTGCGGCATCACCCTTGGCGAAACAGCCATGGGCTTTATAGGGCTTTTTTAGCGATGTTTTTGACCTTATTTAAACCTAAATGGCAACACTCCAACCCTGATGTGCGCGTTCAAGCCATCGAGAAGTTGCGACCAGAACAAGCCGACCATCAGGACATTCTGTTCAAACTGATGACGGAAGACCCTTCCGACAGCGTTCGCTTGGCGGCCTCCAAGCGAGCGGATGACCTCAATGCTTTAGTTCGACTGCTGGGGCAGATCAATCGCCAAGGCGATAAGCACACCCAAACACTGGAGCAACGCATCGTCGAGCTGTTGGATAAAAACCCAGATCAGCAGCGCACGTTAGCCTTAATGCTGGAAACACTGGGCACCCAAGTTAGCCTAAAACTCTTTGCTCAGACTCAGCATACCCAACTGATCGAGTCCCAACTGGACACACTCGATGAAGCTATGCTGGTTGAGCTCTCGCTAAGCGCTTTGCCGTTAGCGATCCGTAAAGAAGCCGCCAGTAAGCTGCATTCAACAACCTACATCGAGCAACTGGTCAAAGAAAGCCGCAGCCGCGACAAAGCGATCTTTAAGCTGGTAAAAGATAAGCAGCACGCCCACAAAGAGGCGATTAAGCAGCAAGCCGAGCTCCAACAACGTGCACAAGACTTGATCGAACAGATGGAGCAATTGGCGCACGGCGAGTGGTTCCCGTTGTATGACGCACGTTTCGAAGTGATCAATAAAGCCTGGTCAACACTGGACCACACCCAGCTCAACGACGATCAAACACAGGCCTATCAACGTGCTTACAACACAACGAACGAGCGCATCACAACAAAAGCGGCTGAAGAAGCCCAAGCGGCAAACGAAAAAGCTGAGCATGCGCGCTTGGTAAACGAAGCAACTGAGATCCTACGCGATATCAACGCACAACGCCCATCGTTGGATGAAGAGTGGCAGGCGCTATTCAGTGAAACAACGCTTAACACAGCGCGCTTATCCAATGCGCAGCAGGTGTTGAACATCTTAACTCAGCAGCTCGAGCAATGGCCGAATACCCTTGAGAATGCAGGCCTCACTCAACAGAAAAACCAGCTCTTTAAGGCGCTTGAGCAGAGCAAAACCGCCTGGTCGAATGCCTCCGCCCTCCATGCAGAGCTTGTTACCGCACTGGATGCGTTTAAAGCAGATGATGCTGTCATCAGCAAAGATCAGATCAAAGCCGCTCAAGCACTCATCACTCAGCTCTCGTCAAGTGGTAGTTCTAACGACTCTACCCTGTCCGTGCTGGCGCAGCAGCTCAGCACTAAAGTTGAGGACTACCAAGCGCAACAGAGTGAGCAGCGAAAAGCAGCGCACGATTTAGAAAAGCGCAACCACCAGCACATGACCCATGCGCTGGATGAGCTAGAGAAAGCCATCGAGCAAGGCGAAGCGCGTAAAGCCGATAAGTGGATGCGCAAAGTGGAGCGCAGCGAGACCGACCTCAATAGGCTACCGAGTGCTTTGCAAAATCGCGCAAAAGCCCTCAGCGCCAAGCTTCAAGAACTCAAAGACTGGCAAGGTTTTGCAGTACAGCCTAAAAAAGAGCAACTTTGCGAAGAGATGGAGCTACTGATTCATTCTGAGCTCCCGCCGCAAGAGCGCTCCAACGCGATTAAAGCCCTTCAAGCACAGTGGAAAGAAATGGATTTGACTGACCCTGTGCACTCCAGCAAGCTTTGGAATCGCTTTAAGAGCGCATCCGATCAAGCGTACGCGCCGTGCGAGCAATTCTTTGAGCAGCAACGCCAAGCGCGCCGATACAATTTGGAGCAGCGCCAGTTGATCGTTAAAGAGCTGACCGCATATCTGGACCAGATCGATTGGGACACCACCTATTGGCGCGATGCTGAAACCGTACTGAACACCGCGAAAAAAGAGTGGAAGCAATACGTCCCCGTGGATCGTGGTCCTGGTCAAAAAGTGCAAACAGCCTTTAATGATTTGATCGTTTCGACAGAAAGCCATTTTAAAGCGATCAAAGAAGAGTCGCTTCACAAAAAGCAGGCACTGATCGATCAAGCCCGTGCACTGGCCGAATCCAAAGATCCAATCGCCGCCGCTAACAGTGCGAAAGAGCTGCAATCGCATTGGAAAGAGGCAGGCCCGACCTTCCATAGCCAAGAGCGTAAATTGTGGATGGCCTTTCGTGCGGCGTGCGACACCATCTTTGAGCGCCTGTCACAGCACCAGCAAAAAGACCGTCAACGCTCGCGCTTGAATCTTTCGAGCATCAGCGATCGTCTTTACCACGCACTCAATCACCCAACCCCAATGGATGAGATCACTTCCGTCCTTGCCGAGGGGGAAGGCATGATTAAATCAAACGGGGATAACATCAAAGATCGAGAGCGCAATCACTTTACAAAGCTGCAAAGCCAAGCGAATCAACTGATCACTACGCTGAACTCAGCCGTAACCGCGGATCACGCGAATGCCGCCGCCATCGAGCCAATCCGAAGCGCGGAGGACCTCTGGCTGGAACAGGACCATGTCGACACCTCCGAGCTTGAAACCCTGACGGCAGGTTTGGCCTCGGACCAACTGCCTATCATCCAAGAGCGCTTAAGCGCTTGGCTAAGTGAAGATGGCACCGCGATTCAACCGGGCGATCAAGTGAAGCGCGCACATCGCGCGCTGCGTGAGATTGCGATTGAGCTTGAGATCATGCTGGGGCTGAGCTCCCCAGAGGACGATCAAGCACTTCGCATGGAGATGCAGATGTTACGTCTTCAACAAGTGCTGGAGCAAGCCACACCGAAGCACACCAACGCCTCGTTGATGGATCAATACCAATTGCGCTTAGCGGTGCCATTGGGGCACCTTCATGCCGATGCGTTAAGCCGTATTGATGCGCTGATCGCCCCTTACCTACCCAACCAAGGGTAATGAGAGGATTTCAGGTACAAAAAAGCCGCTTCGATGAGCGGCTTTTTTTGGGCAGTTAACCCTTAGTGCATGTGCAGACCGCCGTTGATCGACATATCCGCACCTGTGATGTAGCCAGACTCTTCAGCGGCCAAGAAAGACACAATTCGACCGATCTCTTCAGGTGTGCCGAAACGGCCAACTGGGATGGTTGAACAAATCTTTTGTTGGATCGCTTCATCAATCTTAGCCACCATTGGTGTCATGATGTAACCCGGAGACACCGTGTTCACCGTCACGCCTTTTGCCGCGACTTCTTGCGCCAGCGCTTTGGTAAAGCCGTGAATACCGGCTTTTGCTGCCGAGTAGTTACACTGGCCAAACTGACCTTTTTGCGCATTCACAGACGAGATGTTGATCACACGGCCAAAGCCTTTCTCGATCATGCCGTTGATTACAAGACGCGTCATGTGGAACATGGAGTCTAAGTTTGCTGTTAGTACTTCGTCCCACTGCTCCCACGCCATCTTCTTGAATTGACCATCACGCGTAATACCTGCGTTGTTGATCAAAACATCGACCGTACCGCCCGTCATCTCTTCGACCGCTGCGATACAAGCCTCACACGATTTCGAATCGGTTACGTCGCCGTAAGCCACTTCGATCTCGTACCCATCGGCGCGCTGCGCCTCTTGCCACGCTTTTGCTTTTTCGTGGTTGCCACCGCTGTTATATCCTGCAACCACAGTGAATCCATTATCCACTAAGGCACGACAAATCGCCGCACCCAAACCACCTGTGCCGCCGGTTACCAGAGCAATACGTTTACTCATGTTCACATCCCCATTTTCCATATTATCTTGTTGTGATACTGCGACTGCTGGCTAGCTTCTTATAGAACACTGTTGGTTTTACCGCTCCATCCAATCCGTGCTCGGCTAACCTATTTTCAGCATATCGCCATTGTCTAATCTAAAGAAGCTAGACCTTAGCGTTATGGCAGTTAGAGATTGCAACTTTACGAAAGCTGAACAATACCTTTCTTATTTATCCGACTTTTAGGCATTAGAATCAAGTGATCTTTTGATCTGTTTATTGACCCAGAGAAACGCAAAGAGCGCCGAAAGCGTGTTAGCCACAACAAACGCAATGAACATCCCTTGTAAGCCAAAGAGGTGATTGGCCACCCAGGCCATCGGAATACAGAAGATAAATAACCGCGTGATGGAGATACGAAGCGCGCGCATCGGTTGGTGCAACGCATTAAAGGTAGAGGCACTTAAAAAGATCACCGCCTGCATACCAAAGCCAAGCGGCACGATCGAGATCCACAGCAACAGCGGCTCAATCACCGCCTCAGAGTCCGCAAAAAGATGCGCCACCCCGTCTTGGTTTAACCAGAGTAAGACAAACACCGTAAGCTGCCACACTAATGCAAATTTCACCGCGCCAAGATACGCGGTACGTACCCGCTTAAATTGCCCCGCCCCTAAGTTTTGACTGACAAACGGCGGTAGCGTCATCGACAAGGCCAAGCACACCAAAAGAGATAAGGATTCTAATCTCGTCCCCACACCAAAGGCAGCTACAGCCTCAGGGCCGTGTAAAGCCACCTGTGAGGTCAAAATACCACCTGCGATGGGCGTCATCATGTTGGAGAGCGCTGCCGGGAAGCCGATCTTCATCACCTTGCCCCAATGGGTTGCGATGCGCTTTAGGTTAAACGGCTCCCAAACGATCAATCGGTACTTGTGGTACAGCATCCAAATGAAGGTTAAGAATACACCGCACCAGGCAATCACACTGGCCATGGCCGCCCCTTTGATACCAAAGCCTTTCCAATCGCCGATGCCAAAAATCAACAAGGGGTCCAAGATGAAATTAAGGCCCGATGAGGCCGCCATCACGATGGCTGGGATCTTGGTATCACCCCTAGCGCGCAAGGTACTGTTCGCCACCATGTTGGTCACCATAAAGGCCGCCCCAAACCACCAGACGCTCATGTAATCGACCACGTGATCAATCAGCGAAGGCGCTGCCCCCATCCAGTGAAACACCGGCATCATCAACTCATGCGCGACAAGACTCACCGCAAAGGTAACGACAAAGGTGACTAACAAGTTATCGGTCGCCATCGACGCTGCTTCTTGATGCTCACCTGAGCCCATCAAACGGGCCAAGATTGCCGAGGTACCAATGCCAAAGCCGATCGCCAGCGATACCATGGCAAAGGTCACAGGGAAGGTAAACGCCAAAGCCGCCATCGGCTCGGTTCCGAGCTGACCTACAAAGTAGATGTCAGCGAGGTTGAACAGCATCAAGCTGACAATGCCCATCATCATCGGCCATGTCATTTTAAACAGCACACGGCGTACCGGATCGTTCAAAAGATCCAGAGATTGGACAGGCGATTTCGGCGAGGGCATAACAACAAAACTACTCGGAATGTGGGAGCTGCCATCCTACAGGGCAAGCCATGAAAGAAAAACCGGCGCAACCGCTTTTTCCCAATTTGGGATTGTTTTACCATCCCTTCATGAATCTGATATTACTCCATGAAGATCAAGCCGTTGGCCAAGGTTTGTATCGCTTATCTGGCCCAGCCTTTACCCATGTTCGCGATGTACACAAAGCCTCTGTCGGGCAGACCTTAAAAGTTGGGTTAATCGATGGGCCGATGGGCGCAGGCGAGATCACCCAATTTGGTGACGATGCCCTGACACTGAAAGTGCAATGGACGCACGAGGCACCCGCGGCGCTCCCCTGCACGCTGATTTTGGCGCTTCCCAGGCCCAAAATGATGCGTCGCATCCTTGAAACGATCAGCACCATGGGCGTTAAAGACCTGTACCTGATCAACACTTATAAGGTCGATAAAAGCTATTGGTCTACCCCCTTCTTAAATGAGGATGCCCTTCTGGAGCGACTCATAATGGGGCTTGAGCAATCCAAAGATACAAAAGTGCCCAAAGTGCATTTTCGAAAACGCTTTAAACCCTTTGTTGAAGATGAGCTACCAGAGCTTTGTCATGGCAAGCGCGCCCTCGTGGCACACCCATACGAGGCCTCCGCACTATCAAGCGAAGACATGACGTTAACCCCGACCGTATTGGCCATTGGTCCTGAAGGCGGGTTTATCCCCTACGAGGTGGATAAGCTTCAAGAAGCCGGTATGCAAAGCGTCCATATTGGTCAGCGTATCCTCCGAGTGGAAACGGCCATACCCGCCTTGCTATCCCGCCTATTCCCTTTAATTTAAAGGGGATTTTGGCGTACGACGCCCGCCAAGCTAAGTGAGAATACTTCTTATACACATTGACATTAGCAGCTTAGGCTGGAACAATTTTGTGCATATTTATAATACCTACAGGAAGTCAGTTTATGATTCGCAAGACACTTCTGGCCGCGGCCATTGGCATGTTCGGTTTAGCCCCTGCAGCTAACGCTGCTGATGAAGTAAACGTCTACTCTTACCGCCAACAATTCTTAGTTGAACCACTGCTTCAAGCCTTCACTGAGAAAACCGGTATTAAGGTCAACATCGTTTACTCCAACAAAGGTTTGCTGGAGCGTCTGGAACAGGAAGGTCAAAACACCCCAGCGGATGTTATGCTGACACCGGACATCGGCCCGATGTACGACGGTGCCGAGAAAGGCCTGTTCGCTGAAATCAACAGCGACACCATCGAGCGCAACGTTCCTGAACATTTCCAAGATCCACAAAACCGCTGGATCGGATTGACCTCACGCGCACGTGTGATCTATGCCTCCAAAGAGCGTGTTCAGCCTGGCGAGATCAACACCTACGAAGACTTAGCCGATCCTAAATGGAAAGGCCGCGTATGTACGCGAAGCGGTAAGCACACTTACAACATCTCCCTGATTGCTAGCATGATCGCCCACGACGGCGTTGAAAAAACCGAGCAATGGCTGGAAGGCCTGAAAGCCAACCTTGCGCAAAAACCGCAGGGTAATGACCGCGCTCAAGCCAAAGCGATCAAAGAAGGCATCTGTGATGTCGCATTGGGCAACTCTTACTACTTCGGCCACATGCTGACCAACGAAGAAGAGCCAGAACAACAAGAGTGGGCAAACGCGATCAACTTGGTATTTCCTAACCAAGACGGCCGTGGTGCGCACATGAACATCTCTGGCGCATCCATCACCAAGTACGCTCCGCATCCAAAAGAAGCGCTTGAGCTGGTCGAATTCCTAACCAGCCGTGATGCACAATATTTGTACGCGAATGCAAACTTTGAGTTCCCAGTACGTCCTAAGACGAAGCGCTCGGACATCATCAAAAAATACATGGGCGACTTCAAACCTGACGAAATCAACCTAAGCGAAGTCGGCGCGCTGCGTAAAGAAGCCGCTAAACTCGTTGATAAGGTCGGTTTCGATAACTGATATTGATGCACGTCCCTAAGGGCCAAACCGCCCTTTTGGTCGACTTTATCCCTCACAAACGGTAGTCTTTTGGCTACCGTTTTTTCTTAGTAAGCACACGCCATGCCAGCCCACGAACAAAGCCTTCCCTCTGTTAAACATCGCTTCAATGCTTGGTTATTCAGTAGCGGAACCATCGCCTTGATTGTGGCCTTACCCATTTTGTCCGTGTTCTACATTGCTATGTTTCCCGAAGAGAACATTTGGGAGCATCTCTACAACACCGTTTTACCCGTTTACCTGACCACAACCTTACAACTGTTACTTGGCGTTGGCTTTTTATCGTTGGCACTTGGGGTATCGACTGCTTGGGTGGTTACCATGTGCAACTTCCCGGGTAAGCGCTTCTTTGAATGGGCACTGCTTTTACCCTTTGCGGTACCGGCTTATGTGATCGCCTACGTGTATACCGATTTACTTGAGTACTCGGGTATCTTCCAAGGTTTTCTGCGAGAGCTATTCGGCTGGAAAACACCACGCGATTATTACTTCCCCGAGATTCGATCCTTAGGTGGGGCCATTACGATGCTCACCTTGGTGCTGTATCCGTATGTCTATCTGATGTGTCGTGCCGCCTTTTTAGAACAATCGAGTAGCTTGCGCGATGCTAGCCGACTTCTCGGTTGCTCACCACTGAAAAGCTTTTTTAAAGTCTCGCTGCCCATCGCCCGCCCAAGTATTGCCGTTGGCTTATCGCTGGTGGCGATGGAAACCTTAAACGATTTTGGCACCGTCGACTTTTTTGCGGTTAAAAGTTTAAGCGCCGGTATTTTCGATACCTGGCTTAACATGGGTAACTTAGGCGGGGCGGCTCAGATTGCGTCCTTAATGATGATGTTTGTTGTTGTACTTATTGTGACCGAGCGCATGAGCCGACATAAACAACAGCAGTTTCACGGTGGGGATCGCTTTAAAGCCTTCACCCCATACACTTTATCCAAAGGGAAAGCGGTCGCCGCCTTTACGCTTTGTTTTTTGCCGCTCCTGTGTGGTTTCTTGATTCCGGTTGGGGTGTTGGCCGCTTACTCAGTTAACTACACCAAACAGTTTGCGACCGCTGGGTTTCAAGATCACGCACTGCACAGCTTTACGCTGTCCGCTGGCGCCGCCCTTGCCTGTTTGGCCATTGCGGTCCTACTCAGTTACGCAAAACGCTTGAATAGCCACAACAAACCACTTGGACTTTTAATTGGCTTTTCGAGTCTGGGGTATGCTTTGCCTGGGGCCGTATTGGCACTGGGGGTTTTGGTCCCGCTTGCTCGCTTTGATAATACGGTGGATGCGTTTATGCGAGCGCACTTTGATACCTCGACAGGCTTACTCCTGAGCGGCACCACCTTTGCGCTCATTTTTGCCTACTGCGTGCGCTTTTTAGCCGTTTCAACCGGTGCGGTTTCAAGCTCGTTAGGTAAGGTGACGCCATCGATGGATATGGCTTCGCGATCTTTAGGTCACTCGCCCATGAACACCCTGTTTCGTGTGCATCTTCCTTTGATCAAAGGCGGATTACTGACATCACTCCTGGTGGTGTTTGTGGATTGTATGAAGGAGCTGCCCGCCACCTTGATCTTACGTCCGTTCAATTACGATACGCTGGCTACTTTTGTTTACCAGTACGCATCGGATCAACGCTTAGAGGAGTGTTCGCTGGCGGCGCTCTTGATTGTCGCGGTGGGGATTATTCCGGTTGTCCTTCTGAGCCGCTCCATCACCCAAACGCGCTCTTTGGATAAGAAGCCAAAAGCGCAAGATCAGGCTAAAGAAGAATGGGCTGGCGCTGCGACACCTTGATCGAGACTCGATCGCCGGGAAGAAAATCACCGCTGTGCTGATCCAGCGATGTGATCACACGGCCAGAATCCAGCTTTAGACGAAACCGCACGGCGTTGCCCATAAAGTCACGCGAGGCAACGGTTGCAACAACCTTGCCTTCACTGACAGGAATTGGACGAATATCCGAAGGACGTACAAACAGTTGCACCTGATCGTTGATCGGGCATTGGCGACCAAGGTCCATCGTTAACACACCTATCTCGGTTTCAAAGGCTTCTTCAGACACACATTTGGCACCGAACACTTCCCCCTCCCCTACAAACTGAGCGACAGCCAAGTTCGCGGGGCGATGATACAGAGTCTCGGCATCAGCCCACTGCTGCAGCTGCCCATCGGCCAACACACCAATGCGATCGCTGATCACAAACGCCTCTTCTTGATCGTGCGTTACCATAATGGCTGAAATGCCCTGTGCTTTGACGATCTCTCGTACCTCGACCGAAAGGGCTTTGCGCATGGTGGTATCGAGATTGGAGAAAGGCTCGTCCATCAAGAGTAACGAAGGCTTTGGGGCTAGCGCCCGTGCCAGTGCCACACGTTGCTGCTGACCACCGGAAAGCTCATGCGGGTAGCGGCGCGATAAATCCGGCAAGCAGACCAGTTCTAACATCTCGCTGACCCGTTTTTGCTGCTCGCTCTTGCTCAGTTTGGATAAGCCAAATGCCACGTTATCAGCCACCGTAAGGTGAGGGAACAACGCATAATCTTGGAACACCATCCCCATATTGCGTTGCTCCGGCGGCGTTGTAAGCCCGGAGCGTGAAATCACCGTCGAGTTCATCGCAATTTGGCCTGCCGCAACAGAATTAAAGCCTGCAATAGCGCGCAAGACGGTGGTTTTACCGCAACCACTTGGGCCTAATAAACAGGCAATATCGCCTTCTTTAAGATCAAACGAGACACCCTGTACGATGGTGTTATCATCGTAGGCACACGCCAAGCCCTCAACGGACAGTAAGGTCGTTTTCTGTGCGGTATCGACGGCGTGCATCATGGTCATGTGAGGTGTCCTATCAAAGCTCTGGACTAATGATAAATAAAAACAATTATCAATTATAGACGCATTGGCAAATTGCGCTTGGATCCATGATGCAGCGCAACCGACCTTGGGCCGTGTTATCGCCCACCTAGATAGCGCGTCCAATCAAAAAAGGGCCCTGGGTCTGTTTTGCGCCCAGGTGCGATATCGCTGTGCCCAGTAATGCGCGCATCGGTAATCAAGGGGTACGCCACCTGTATCGCTTGAGTAACAGCAATTAAGCTTGTGTACTGCGCATCGGTAAAGGCTTGATCATCTGTGCCTTCCAGCTCGATACCGATCGAAAAATCATTACACGCCTCTCGCCCTTCAAACTCGGATACCCCGGCATGCCAGGCACGATCATTTAAGTTCACAAACTGAACCACCGCCCCACTTCGATCAATCATCAAATGTGCGGATACCGTTAAATCGCAAATCGTCTCAAAGTATGGGTGCTCTTTTGGGTCCAATGCATTTTGAAAAAAACGCTCGACACAGCCGTTTTCAAATTGCCCAGGTGGCAGGCTAATGTTGTGAATCACCAGTAGGGAGACTTCGCCCTTCTCCCCTTTGGGGCGCTGATTGAAATTCGGCGATGCGACCCAACGGGCGCCCATCAGTACGCCGTTTTGAATTGAAAAATCGTTTTTGTAGGTGGGTTTCTCGGGCATAACTCTACTCGTTACGGGGCTTATCCGTTAAAATCCTGCGATTGAACACACACTATACGGATCTAAGCGGAATTATACAGATGCTGACTCTCGAACGCCTGCGCCCGACCATCGAAGAAAACGTACGCACTGCTTTGCAGGAAGATGTTGGCAGCGGTGACATCACCGCCGCACTGATCCCCGACACCCAACTGGCTAAAGCACGAATCATCTCCCGCGAGGCCGCCGTGATCAGCGGGGTTGAATGGGTGAAAGAGGTGTTCCGACAAGTAGACCCTAGCATGAATATCACTTGGGAGGTCAAAGACGGCGATAAGGTCGAGCCTAACCAAGTGTTGTTCACCGCCGAAGGTAAAGCCCGATCACTGCTCACGACCGAGCGCGCCGCGCTTAACTTTTTACAGTCCTTATCTGGCACGGCCACCATCAGCCAGGTGTATGCCGACAAAGTCGCACACACAGAAGTTCGCTTACTGGATACCCGAAAAACCATCCCTGGCTTACGTTTAGCCCAAAAATACGCAGTTACCTGTGGTGGCTGTTTTAACCACCGTATTGGCTTGTACGATGCCTTCCTGATCAAAGAAAACCACATCATGGCTTGTGGCGGTATCAAAGAAGCCATTCAAACCGCCCATCACAACGAACCCGGTAAGCCGGTTGAAGTGGAAGTGGAAACGCTGGAACAACTCAAAGAAGGGCTGGATGCCGGTGCCGACATCATAATGCTGGATAACTTCACTCTGGAGCAGATGCGCGAGGCGGTCGCCATCACACAAGGTAAAGCGAAGCTCGAAGCCTCTGGCAACATCACCGATGAAACGCTTGTGCCCGTGGCGGAAACCGGTGTGGATTACATTTCGATTGGTGCACTGACGAAGCACTGCACAGCGGTGGATTTATCGATGCGCTTGGTATGAACAAACGCATCATAGCATTCAACAATTTAGCGGGTTAGCGGGCTTTGTGGTTTATTGACAAATCGCAAAGCCGAGCAAGCTCCAGTCATCCTCGCGCTGAATCTTCAACACATCATACACTTCGACTCGAAGCCCTTGGATAGGCAAGTTTTCAGCCAGCATCAACTCACAGGCTTTTTGCGCAGCTTCCTCGCCAGTAGCTTCACCAGGAACAATACCTATGGCTAGGATTTTGTCGTCATTCCACCAGACGGGGCGGGCGGGGAAGAGAGAGCTGGCTTGTAGGGTGGATTCGGCTTTTTGTTTTACCTCGTTGCTTAACTGGTCTTTGTTCAGTTGAATAAATAATGTAACCAGCACTGAAGAAAGAATAAGCAAGGTAATTATTATTCTTTTCATAATTGATGAGTTCCAAATATAAAAAAGGCGCAACAGCGCCTTTTTTATAAAAACTTAAAGTTTAGCGGCATTCAGCCGGACGCAAGTTTGCTGCTAGAGTACCACCAGTACAATTCCAGGTAATAGAACCTGTAGGAACAGTGCCCGAAACTAACGCAGCACCACCAGATTGAGGAACTAGAGTAATAGTATTATTTGCTGCAGCTACTGCCGCAGTGTAAGTAATGGTGATAACACCATCAGCTCCGTTAATACCAACAGAAGTAACGTTAGTAGTTGCTGTAGGTGGAGTCCAACCTGCACCTAGCGCTGTTGCAGAAGAAGCGTTTTCAGCAACTGTTGTTTTAGCAGCAGCAGCCAATGTCAAACCTTCTGTTACCCGCGCACGGATTGTGTAATCCTGATAAGCAGGCAGAGCGATTGCCGCCAAAATACCGATGATCGCAACTACGATCATTAATTCTATTAACGTAAAGCCTTGTTGTTGCTTTTTCATTGAGTTTTCTCTCCAACGAGTTTCTTGATAGAACGAATGTGGATGTTATGAAAGCGACTTCCTTGTGTAGGCAGCGCTCCATGCCATTCTAGCCTAACTTTTCAGAAATGCTAGTTTGGACATCCGTTTGTTTTAAATTTAAGTTTGCGTACATTTTCAATTGGTTACGCTGGTGCTATTGTTACCATTGTGTATGAACATTCTGTGAACAGTTCTCAAGAGTTTTAACATTAGCTGGAGTGCACATGCAGGTGCAGCAACCGTTAAGCGGCCTGGCCCGCCGTTTAGTGAAAGATGGCGTCTTCTCTGCAGAGGTCGCGCGCGAGGCAATTGAAAAAGCCCGCGCTGAAAAAATCCCCTTTATCAGTCATATCATTGATGAGCGCTTAGTCACGCCTTTACGCGCAGCAACGGCAGCGTCCGATGAGTTTGGCTTACCTTTGTTTGATATCAGCAGCTTGCAACCCAGCATCATTCCAGAAGGCTTGGTCACCGAGAGCTTAATCCTAAAGCACCACGCCATCCCTATCTCTAAAAAAGAGAATCGCATTTTTGTTGCGTTGTCCGACCCCACCAACATTCAAGCGCTGGATGAGTTTAAGTTCCATACCGGGGTCACGACCGAAGGGGTTATAGTCGAAGAAGATAAACTTCGCGCGTTTATCGAATCGGCACTTGAGGGCCAAGGCTCGACACTTGATGACTTAGATGATGCCGATTTAGACAGCTTAGACATCGCGGATGACGAGCCTAAAGCTGACGAACCCACCAGCGAAGATGCAGCAAAAGACGCCCCTATTGTTCGCTTTGTGAACAAAATATTGCTTGATTGCATCAAAAAAGGCGCATCGGATATTCACTTTGAGCCTTATGAGAAGAGCTATCGCATCCGAAGCCGTATCGATGGCATTTTGCAAGAGATTGCCAAACCCCCAAGTAACTTGGCATCCCGCTTGTCGGCACGTTTAAAGGTTATGTCCCAGATGGACATCTCCGAAAAGCGCTTACCGCAAGATGGCCGCATTAAGATGAAACTCTCTAAAACGCGCGCCATTGATTTTCGAGTGAATACACTGCCAACCCTTTGGGGTGAGAAAATCGTACTGCGTATTTTGGACCCCTCCTCCGCCAAGATGGGAGTTGATGCCCTTGGCTTTAACCCCGTGCAGAAAAAGCTATACATGGATACCCTCCATAAGCCACAAGGGATGATTTTGGTTACAGGCCCAACCGGTAGTGGTAAAACCGTAAGCTTGTACACAGGCTTGAACATCCTAAATACACCGGAGCGTAACATCTCCACCGCGGAAGACCCGGTGGAGATCAACCTAGAAGGGATCAACCAAGTCCACGTAAATGCCAAGGTAGGTTTAACCTTTGCCGAAGCATTAAGATCCTTCCTGCGTCAAGACCCGGATGTCGTCATGGTCGGTGAGATTCGTGACTTAGAAACTGCCGAGATCGGCATTAAAGCCGCTCAAACTGGCCACATGGTGCTCTCGACCCTTCACACCAACAGCGCGCCGGAAACCCTCACGCGTTTACGCAACATGGGGGTTCCCTCCTTTAATATAGCTACATCCGTCAGTTTGATCATTGCTCAGCGACTCGCTCGTCGTTTGTGCGAGCACTGTAAAACCCCAATGGATATACCCGAGGCGGCACTTTTAGATGAAGGGTTCTCGCCCGAGCAGATTCAAAACTTAGAGATTTTTGAGGCCAACAGCGAAGGCTGCTCTAAGTGCAACAAGGGCTACAAAGGCCGTGTGGGTATTTACGAGATGCTCCCGATGAGCTCCGAAATTGCCGAAGTGATCATGAACAACGGTAACTCGTTGGATATTATTCGGGTCGCCAAAACGCAAGGGTTCCGCACCCTTCGTCAAACAGGCCTTGATAAAGTGGCCGAAGGGATTACCAGCCTTGAAGAGATGAACCGAGTCATCAAGGTTTAACCACCGCAACCGATATTACGTAGATAGAATATAAGCAGTAAGGATAACGGGCTTCATGGCTAAGAAAGAGAAACCGCCAGTTACGTTTCAGTGGCAAGGTAAAGATAAAAACGGTAACGCCAGTAAAGGCAAAATTGACGCACCGGACGTTGCTACGGCCAAAGCTTTATTGCGTAAACAAGGGATTCTGCCAGGCAAGGTTGCTAAGCAGTCTTCACTGTCTTTTTTCAGCAAGAAAAACGCAGCCATTAAGCCAATGGATGTCGCACACTTTACCCGCCAAATGGCGACCATGATGAAATCTGGCGTGCCTCTTTTGCAAGGGATGGACATTGTTGCGAACGGTGCCGAGAAAGCCAAAGTCAAAGATTTGATCTACGACATTCGAAGCTCGGTGAACAGCGGTAGTGACTTTGCAAAAGCGCTGGAAGACCACCCTAAGTATTTTGATGATTTATACTGCAGCTTAGTGGGTGCAGGCGAACAGTCCGGTGCACTCGAAGAGATGCTCGATCGAATCGCCACATACAAGGAAAAGGTCGAATCGCTCAAAGCCAAAATCAAAAAAGCGATGACCTACCCAATTGCCGTATTGGTCGTTGGTATCATTGTCTCGGCTATTTTGTTGATAAAAGTGGTGCCGCAATTTGAGAGTATCTTCTCAAGCTTTGGCGCCGACCTGCCTGTATTTACCCGTTTTGTTCTTAACCTCTCGGAAACGGTACAAGCCTCTTGGTACATCATTTTTGGCGTTATGATTCTAGTGGGTTATTTGTTCACCTACTTTAGAAGAACCTCTCAAAAGTTCTCGGACGCCATTGACCGTATGGTCTTAAAAATACCTGTTTTTGGAGCAATTTTGCAAAAAGCCGCTATTGCACGATTCTCGCGCACGCTTTCAACAACCTTTGCCGCAGGTGTCCCTTTGGTGAATGCCTTAGATTCCGCAGCGGGTGCATCCGGCAATGTCGTTTACCGCAATGCCATCATCCAGATCCGTAATGGTGTGTCGACCGGTCAATCGCTCCAGAACGCCATCAACATGACCGGCGTATTCCCCAATATGGCGGTACAAATGATCTCGATTGGTGAAGAAGCAGGCTCCTTGGACATGATGCTGGATAAAGTCGCTTCCTTCTATGAAGAAGAGGTTGATAACGCCGTCGATAACATCTCCAGCCTGATGGAACCGTTCATCATGGTGATCTTGGGTACCTTGGTGGGCGGCTTGGTCGTTGCAATGTACCTTCCGATCTTCCAGCTCGGTAATGTGGTTTAAGCAATGTTTGATTCCATCTGGTTTACTTTACAAACCCAGCCAATTTTAGCGGTAAGCGTGATCGCAATCCTGTCCCTTTTGGTGGGCAGTTTTTTAAACGTTGTGATTTATCGCCTTCCGGTCATGATGGAGCGGGAATGGCAAGCCAATGTTAAGGACTACCAAGAAGCACTGGCCGACGGCTCGGTTAAAGAGCACGATTTAACTAGCCGACTTAGCCTATCCGTACCCCGCTCGCGTTGCGGGAAATGCGGTCACGCCATTCGTTGGTACGAAAACATCCCCGTTATCAGCTACCTCTTTTTAAAGGGACAGTGCAAAGGCTGTAATACGCCGATCAGTTTACGATACCCCGCCATCGAATTGCTGACTTGCTTGGTCAGCGCATTTACCCTCTGGCACTTTGGTTTCAACTGGCCTGGCCTTGCGGCGGTTGTATTAACTTGGTGTCTGATCAGTTTGATCTTCATTGATATCGACCATCAACTCTTACCCGACAGCATCACCCTGCCCCTTTTGTGGCTGGGGCTGTTACTCAATACCCAAGGTTTATTCACAAGCTTAGAGTCCGCCATTTGGGGTGCGGCTTTAGGGTATTTGAGCCTCTGGAGTGTTTATTGGGCCTTTAAGCTTATTACTGGCAAGGAAGGCATGGGCTATGGTGATTTTAAGCTGCTCGCCGCGTTAGGCGCGTGGTGCGGCGCGACCAGCCTGCCGCTGATCATTCTGCTTTCATCCGTTGTCGGTGTGATCTTCGCGGTGGTGATGATGCTGAGCAAGCGTTTAGCCAAAGGTAACCCAATTCCGTTTGGACCTTACCTTGCGATCGCTGGTTGGATTGCCCTTCTGTATGGCGAGCAGATCATCCAGAGCTATTTAGGTCATTTCTAAATGATTGTTGGTCTTACGGGTGGGATTGGCAGCGGTAAAAGTGCCGTCAGTGATTACCTAGCTAAACGCGGCTACCCCATTATCGATACGGATGTTTTGGCGCGTGAAGTTGTGAAGCCCGGTTCAGAGGGATTAGTCGCCATTGCTGAGCATTTTGGCAAAAGCGTGATTAATCAATACGGTCAGCTGGATCGGGCGGCCCTTCGGCAGCGCGTCTTCAAAGACAGCACCGAGAAAGCCTGGTTAGAGGCCCTGCTACACCCTATGATTCGCACACTGATGCTGGCCGAGCTACACAAGCACGAGCCAAACGCGCCGTTTGTTGTACTCTCCTCCCCTCTACTGCTTGAAACCGACCAGCACACCTTGGTGGATACCATTGTGGTTGTTGATCTGCCGGAGTCACTGCAGATTGAGCGTGCTAGCCAGCGAGATAAAAACAGCGTGGATCAAATCAAACGCATTATGGCGAATCAAGTTAGCCGTCAAAAACGGCTGGCAAGCGCGAACACAGTATTGGATAACAGCGGCACGCTAGAAAACCTGTACCAGCAAATCGATCAATTCTGCGAGACGATTCGCTAAACGTCACTGACCACCTCTTGAAATTCATGCCGTGCGCTTTACACTTGCCAATATGACTAAAAAATCCGATAGCCCTTCACATTCGTCGCAACCAACCGTAGCTTGCCCCACCTGTAAGCAATCGATGGTATGGTCTAGCAGCAACCCAAACCGACCTTTTTGTTCAGAGCGGTGTAAGCTGATTGATTTAGGTGAATGGGCCAGTGAATCCTATAAAGTAGCCGCCGCACCCAGCTTTGACGAGTACGACGACTTTAGCTCAGCAATGGACCCCAACCAGCAACCACCGGGTACAGTCCACTAGAGCGCTTTACCCTTTTATTCCGTTAACCAATCGGATATGCCCGCAACACCTTGCGCACCGCTCTCAATGGCCTTAGATAGGTGCGCAGCGTTTAAGCCACCCAGCAAAAACACTGGAAGCTGCGCTTCACCGACCCATTTAGCGGCTGTATCCCAACCAATACCATGTAACTCAGGGTGTGAAGCCGTCGGAAGCACCGGAGATAAAAACGCCCAATCCAACTGACATTCACTCGCTTTCTGAAGTTCAGCTTCATCATGGCACGATGCACTGATCCATCCACTGAATCGCTCTCGATAGATGTTTAACTCATCCACCGTCAGTTCAGCTAGCCTGTGCCGATTTAAGTGAACCCCATCGGCCTTTAAATTGATGGCCGTTTTAACATCGCTGTTGATCACAACCGTCCTACTGCCCATCGCCGCTTTTAAGGCCTTGTAGCGCATTTTTAGCTCAGCCAAGCCTTGCGTATTATCACGAAGCACAATCATCTCTGCACCATTTTCTACGGCGGTATGAGCCGCAGCAATGCACTGCTCGTTTGAGTCCGTCTCTGGGGTGATAAACACCGTCTTTGGTAAACGTACGGCATTCACAATAGGGGCGTTGGCAGCGGGGAATGACAAGTTGTCAAACTCAGCAAGCGTAAACCAACCGGTGTCTTGCCCTTCGGCACCATTAGGCTCACCGGTAAACTCGGTAACGGAAAAGACATCCAGTACCACGGATTTATCGGGGTAGTGATACGGAATTTTGATCAAAGGGGTCGCTTTGGTTACATCAATGCCAACCTCCTCTAGCAGTTCACGTTTGAGCGCTACCAAAGCGGTTTCACCCGCTTCGACTTTACCACCTGGGAATTCCCAAAGCCCACCTTGGTGTTTATCCATCGGGCGTTTGGCTAAAAACACACGACCATCGCTACCATAAATGACGGCCGCAGCAACATGGATAATGCTCATTCATCCATCCTTATTGATCAGTATAAAAAAAAGCCTCCGAAGAGGCTTTCTATCGAATAGAAATTAGATCAGCTGCGGTAGTCCGCATTGATCGATACATAATCGTGCGAGAGGTCCGTGGTCCAAACTGTCTCGTTGATGCTTCCACGCTTTAACACGATGCGAATTGTGATCTCTTCTTGGTTCATCACCGATTGACCAGCCGCTTCGGTATAGCTTGAAGCACGACCACCATCACGCACAATGCACACCTCGTTGAGGTAGATTTCCAGCGCATCCAAATCGAGCGCCTCAATACCAGCACGGCCCACGGCTGCCAAGATGCGGCCCCAGTTAGGGTCGCTGGCAAACAGTGCCGTCTTCACTAAGGGCGAGTGAGCTACCGTGTAGGCCGTTTGCAGCGCCTCTTCAGAGGTTTTGGCTTGTTCGACATCGATGGTGACCAGCTTAGTCGCCCCCTCGCCGTCGCGCACGATGGCCAGCGCAAGCTCTTTAAGCACATCATTAATGGCGGCTTTAAAGATTGCCAGTGATTCGGCATCGCCTTCTTGAACGTCAACACCTGAGGCGCCAGAGGCGATCAACATGCAAGAGTCATTCGTAGAGGTATCACCATCAATCGTAATACGGTTAAACGACTGATCAGCGGCTTCTGACAGCACTGATTGCAGCAGGGCTTGATCAACCTTCGCATCGGTAGCGATAAACGCCAGCATGGTTGCCATGTTCGGCATAATCATACCCGCGCCTTTGGAGATACCGCTGATGGTAATCGACCCTTGCGGCAATTCGACAATACGGGTCGCCCCTTTAGGGCGCGTATCTGTCGTCATGATGCCTTCGGCTGCGCTTTCCCAAAGGTTTTCGGAGAAACCGTTTACGGCCTCCTTAAACACCCCAGTAATTTTACCGACGGGTAACGGCTCACCAATGACCCCCGTGGAGAACGGCAGTACCGCTTCTGGCGTAACACCTAACTCGTTGGCTAATGCTTCACAGCAGGCTTTGGCATCGACCATGCCCTGCTTACCCGTACCCGCATTCGCATTACCGGTATTGATGAGTAAATAGCGCGCTTGGCCTTTTGCCAAATGCGCTTTAGATAAAGTTACAGGTGCGGCACAGAAGGCGTTTTTAGTGAACACGCCGGCAACCGAACCTTGCTCGCTCAGCTCGAAAATGACCACATCTTTTCGGCCCGGTTTTTTAATACCTGCGCTTGATACACTGATTCGAACGCCGTTTACCGGGTTCATAACGGGCAAAGTGGATGGTCCAACGGCCATGCTGCTTCCTCTTAGAAACCTAAAATACGATTGAAAACCAAGAAAGCAGCCATCTGGCTGCTTTCTGAAAGTGAGTCAATATTAACTTAACTTACCGTGACATTGTTTGTATTTTTTACCCGAACCACATGGACATGGGTCATTACGGCCAACCTTTGGTGCTTCTCGTACAAAGGTGTCACCGCCTTCTTGGGCTTGCTGCTCAGCGGCCTCGGTGGCTTCTGCTTCGTCAAGTGCAGGTTCTGCCGCATGCTCAAAATTCATCGGTTGCTGTTCCGCTTGCTCACGACGTTGCTGCTCCATGGCCTCAACCTCTTCTGGCAACTGAATACGCACATGGCTGATGACTTTGATCACATCGCGTTTGATGTTTTCAAGCAGCGATTGGAACAACTCGAACGCTTCGCGCTTGTATTCCTGTTTCGGGTTTTTCTGAGCATAACCGCGCAAGTGAATACCCTGGCGCAGATGATCCATCGTTTGTAAGTGCTCTTTCCAAGAGGTATCGAGCACCTGCAACATCACCTGCTTTTCGAACAAGCGAATGGTTTCGGAACCGGCCATCGCTTCTTTCTCGGCGTAAACGCCTGCCACTTCGCCTTGAATCTTCTCGCGAAGGGTTTCCTCGTGCAGGCTGTCGTCGTTATCGAGCCATTCCTGAATCGGCATGTTCATCGCAAACTCAGCTTCAATGGCCTTTTCAAGACCCGGAATATCCCACTGCTCTGCCATGGATGCAGGCGGAATGTAATTACTAATGGTGTTATCAACCACCTCTTCACGCACCGCCGTGATGGTTTCAGAGATGTCATCCGACGCCATCAGCTCGTTACGTTGCTCATAGATTCGGGTACGTTGATCGTTCGCAACATCATCGTACTCAAGCAAGGATTTACGGATATCAAAGTTACGCTGCTCAACTTTACGCTGCGCTTTTTCGATCGCGTTGGTCACCATCTTGTGTTCAATCGCTTCGCCGTGATCCATACCCAAAGCTTGCATGAAGCCACGTACGCGATCCGATGCAAAGATACGCATCAGATCATCTTCAAGCGACAGGAAGAAACGGGAAGAACCCGGGTCACCTTGACGGCCAGCTCGACCACGCAACTGGTTATCGATACGACGCGACTCGTGACGCTCGGTACCAATGATGTGTAAACCACCGGCTTCCAGCACTTGCTGATGACGTTTTTCCCAATCCTGACGGATGGCGGCTTCTTGTTCCGGCGTTAGGTTTTCAGTTTCGGCCAGTTCTAGCTCCAACTTACCGCCCAGCATGATGTCGGTACCACGACCGGCCATGTTGGTTGCGATGGTCACCGCCCCCGGACGACCCGCTTCCGCGATGATGTTCGCTTCGCGCTCGTGGTTTTTCGCGTTCAGAACGTTATGCGTAATGCCCGCTTTGTTTAGGTATTGGGAGATCAGCTCAGAAGACTCGACCGATGCAGTACCCACTAACACAGGCTGCTTGCGCTCTTGCGCTTCGCGAATCTCTTTGATAATCGCCTCGTACTTTTCCTGCATGGTCAGATAGATCAAGTCGTTCTGATCTTTACGGGAAATCGGACGGTTGGTTGGAATTACAATCACATCCAAACCGTAGATCTGACGCAGCTCCACCGCTTCGGTGTCGGCCGTACCTGTCATACCGGACAATTTGTTGTACAAACGGAAGTAGTTCTGGAAAGTCGTTGAGGCCAATGTTTGGCTCTCAAGCTGGATCGATACACCTTCTTTGGCTTCGACCGCTTGGTGCAAACCTTCGCTCCAACGACGACCAGGCATGATACGGCCCGTGTGCTCATCCACGATGACTACTTGGTTATCCTGAACGATGTAATCTTTGTCACGCTGGAACAGATAATGGGCGCGCAAACCCGCCTGTACGTGATGCAGTTTATTCAGGTTGCTTGGTGCGTATAGGCTTTCGCCCTCTTCCAGCAGCCCTTCTTTGGTGAGCAGTTCTTCAACCAGTTGGTGACCAGCTTCAGTCAGTTCCACTGAGCGGTTTTTCTCATCCACAACGAAGTGCTCGCTGATCTCTTGCTCTGTGTCTTTCGGGTCGATTTCGCCATCAAAACGCTTTAAGTAAGGGATCAAGGTATTGATACGCTTGTACATCGCCGAGCTGTCTTCAGCAGGGCCAGAGATGATCAACGGAGTACGCGCTTCATCGATCAGTATGGAGTCAACTTCATCGACAACCGCAAAGTGGAAATCACGTTGCACTTTGTCGTTCAGGCTGAATGCCATGTTATCGCGCAGATAATCAAAGCCGAATTCGTTGTTGGTACCGTAGGTGATGTCACACGCGTACGCCGCACGCTTCTCGTCTGGTAACTGACGAGACAACACAACACCTACGCTTAAACCTAGGAATTCATACAGAGGGCGCATCCAGTCAGCATCACGGCTTGCCAAGTAGTCGTTCACGGTAACGACGTGCACGCCTTTGCCTTCCAACGCATTCAAATACACAGCCAAGGTACCTACCAAGGTCTTACCTTCACCGGTACGCATCTCAGCGACGTTACCTTCGTGCAAGGTGATACCACCGATCATCTGCACGTCAAAGTGACGAAGCCCTAACGAGCGCTTAGAGGCCTCACGCGTTACCGCAAAAGCTTCTGGTAAAAGACTGTCAATTGTCTCACCTTTTGCCAGACGCTCTTTAAACTCGAGGGTTTTCGCCTTGAGCTGGTCATCAGTTAATTGACTGATCTCCTCTTCGAGGGCATTGATCTGCTTAACCAGCTTGCCCATGCGTTTGAGTTCACGATCATTTTTACTACCAAAAACTTTTTTAACTAATGAAGTCAGCATACGTGTAAGTCTTTCCGTTTGAATCAGACGCTGAGTGGAATGCTCTGCATTAAAAGTGCCCTATCATAGCGTTATATGGGCAAAAATGAGAATCACAATAGATTAATCCCGGTTTTTTTCAGCGTTATGTCAGTCCGTAGGTAAAAAAATGCCGGGAATCTCCCGGCATCATGGCGTTTATCAGAATGCGAGCGCAGGTTGCGCAAACGCAATCGGGGCACGTTGAAGAGGCGCTTCCTCTTCGAACGTGACAATTTCATAAGCATCCGGTTGATCCAACAAGGTGCGCAGCAGCATGTTGTTCATATAGTGACCGGACTTGTAGCCGTAATACTCACCGATGATCGGCTTACCCATAAGGTAAAGATCGCCAATGGCATCCAGCACTTTGTGCTTCACAAACTCATCATCGTAGCGAAGGCCTTCATCGTTGAGGATCTTGTCATCATCGACAACGATCGCATTTTCCATACTGCCGCCCAGCGCTAAGTTTTGTGAGCGCAGGTACTCGAAGTCGCTCATAAAACCAAAGGTGCGTGCACGGCTGATTTCACGAATAAACGAAGAGGTCGAGAAATCCAAAAACGTCTCTTTGTTTCGCCCTTCAAACGCGGGGTGTTCAAACTCAATTTTGAAACCCAAGCGAAAGCCATCGTACGGTTTAAACGAGGCGATCTTATCATCAGCCGTAAAGGCGACCTCTTTTTTGATTCGTACAAACTGCTTAGGGGCTTCTTGCTCTTCAATGCCTGCCGATTGAATCAAGAAAACAAACGGCGCAGCACTGCCATCCATAATGGGGACTTCTTCAGCGGTTAATTCGATGATGGCATTATCAATACCTAACCCCGCAAGGGCCGACATCAAGTGCTCAACCGTCGAGATGCGCACATCGCGCTCGCCGCCTAAATTGGTTGATAACGTTGTGCTAACAACGTTGGTCGCAAATCCTTTAATCTCAACCGCAGGCACAACATCGGTGCGGTAGAATACGATCCCCGTATTCTCAGGCGCAGGCTTGAGCGTCAGGAACACTTTTTTACCCGTGTGTAGCCCGATACCCGTCGCCTTGATGCTGTTTTTTAGTGTTCTTTGTTTAATCATTCATGTGCCAATGGTGGTCGAAAAATATGGCCGAAGTGTAACAAATTCGCCGTTTTGCAACAATAAGGGAGCCCATTGGACTCCCTTATTGACACGTTAGCACAAGGCTATCGATTGAGATTTCACCGCGTGGATTAGTCCACCTGACGACGCAGGTAGGTTGGGATATCCAACACGTCTACGTCCTCTTCGGCTTTGTGCTTTTCACGCTTAGCAGGCTCAAGGAGTGCTTCCTGTTTTTGACGACGCAAAACGGACGGAAGTTCAATTTGCTCAGCTTTTGGGGCCACCGGTTCCTCTTTTTTAGCGGCAACCGGTTCAGGCTTTCCCACAGATTCGCGCTTATCAAAGCCAGTCGCGACAACCGTCACTTTGAAATCATCAACCATTTCTGGGTCAATCACCGTACCAACAACGATGGTCGCATCATCCGAGGCGTATTCCTCAACGATGTTACCGACTTCGGTAAATTCGCCCAAGCTCAGATCCAAACCAGAGGTGATGTTCACCAAGATACCGCTGGCACCTTTAAGATCCACATCTTCCAGCAGCGGAGAGTTGATCGCCGCTTCCGCCGCCTTAGTCGCACGATCTTCACCGCGCGCTTCACCGGTCCCCATCATCGCCATGCCCATTTCGGACATAACTGTGCGCACGTCAGCAAAGTCGACGTTGATCATACCCGGACGCGTAATCAAATCCGCGATGCCTTGTACAGCGCCACGCAACACATCGTTAGCGGTACTAAACGCATTGATCAAGGAGCAATTGCGCCCCATAACCTGCATCAGTTTTTCGTTCGGGATGATGATCAAGGAATCTACGTTTTCGCGCAGTTCTTTGATCCCTTCAAACGCGATCGACATGCGCTTGCGCCCCTCAAACGGGAAAGGTTTGGTCACGACCGCCACGGTCAAGATACCCAAATCCTTAGCAACAGAGGCAACGACTGGTGCTGCGCCCGTTCCCGTACCACCGCCCATACCGGCGGTGATGAAGACCATATCCGCGCCTTCGAGCATCTCAGCGATGCGTTCGCGGTCTTCATTGGCGGCCATGCGTCCCACTTCTGGGTTCGCACCGGCACCTAAACCTTTTGTGGTGTCGCCACCGAGTTGAATCACGGTGCTGGCAGACATGTTCATCAATGCCTGAGCATCGGTGTTGGCACAAATGAAGTCGACCCCATCTAGGTCGCTTTTCACCATGTGTTCAACGGCGTTGCCACCGCCACCGCCGACACCGATCACTTTGATCACTGCACTCTGTGGAACGCTATCTAATAGCTCAAACATAATACTCTCCTGTCGGGTTCCACGCCCTGAACTGCATTCCGGCGATTTTTCCGAGTCCCTTCTGTTAATTCCTAAATTTTTTAAAAGTTGCCTTTAAACCAATCTTTAATGCGCGTCGCTAAACCTGGCCCTTCTGGCTTGGGCTTCTGAGGTTTTGGCTTGCGCTCGATCGCGATCGGTTCAGGCTCGATGTTCGCTTCCATAACACGCGTCTCCGTGCTGGCCGGAACATGCGCAGTGGTCGCTCCGCTGTTCGCTATGCCGCCCAAAGAGGCGTAGTGCAAAAGTCCCATCCCTGTAGAGAAGATCGGGTTTTGCAAAATATCATCCATTCCGCGGATGCCATGCGGCATCGCTAATCGGACCGGCATGTGGAAGATCTCTTCAGCAAGCTCTACCACACCTTCCATCTTGGCCGTACCGCCGGTCAGTACAATCCCAGCCGGGATCAAATCTTCAAAGCCGCTGCGACGCAGCTCTGTCTGAATTAAGGTGAACAACTCATCGTAACGCGGCTCTACCACCTCAGCGAGCGCCTGACGTGAAAGATCACGCGGCGGGCGATCACCCACGCTTGGCACCTTGATGGTTTCATCCGCGTTGGCCAGTTGTGCTAAGGCACACGCGTATTTGATTTTAAGTTGTTCCGCATGTTGCGTGGGCGTACGCAGCGCCATCGCAATGTCGTTGGTCACTTGGTCACCCGCGACAGGGATCACACCCGTATGGCGAATTGAGCCGCCAGTAAACACCGCAATGTCGGTGGTGCCACCGCCGATGTCGACCATGCAAACGCCTAGGTCTTTTTCATCTTCGGTCAAGACCGCGTAGCTTGAAGCCAACTGCTCCAGCACCACCCCATCCACTTCTAAGCCGCAGCGACGCACGCATTTTTCAATGTTTTGAATCGCGTTTGTAGCTCCTGTCACCAGATGCACTTTGGCCTCAAGACGTACACCGGACATGCCCAATGGCTCTTTGATCCCCTCTTGGTGATCGATCAGATACTCTTGGGGCAAAATGTGCAGGATACGTTGATCGGCCGGTATCGCTACGGCACTTGCCGCATCGATCACACGCTCAAGATCATGCTCCGTCACTTCGCGATCACGAACCGCGACAATACCGTGTGAATTTAAACTGCTGATGTGACTGCCGGCGATACCCACGGTTACAGAGTGGATTTTACACCCAGCCATCAGCTCAGCTTCTTCGACGGCACGGTGGATCGAATTCACCGTCGACTCAATGTTAACCACGACACCGCGCTTTAAACCACGCGATGGGTGGGAACCAATCCCCACCACTTCGAGCTGACCGTCTGGGCGTACCTCGGCCACCAGGCACACCACTTTTGAGGTGCCGATATCCAGTGCGACGATCATACTTGCTTCTGATGCCATCTAATTTAGCCTGCCTTTGCGTTTTCTTCTTCCTGAGCGCGCCACTGTACGGCCACGCCATTGTTATATCGGATGTCTATTTTTTCGATCTGATCCGCGCGATCGGCCAGTTGCGTCTGATACACATGCAAAAAACGATTCAAACGCTCTTTGATCTGTTCACGCCCTAAAATCACCTCGATACCGTTGTTCAGCTTAAGCGTCCAGGCACCGCGTGTTTCTAAGGTCAGTTCGACCATGTTGACCTCTGCCCCTTTAAACAGCAGGCTCAAATCATGGTACTGCGCCATCAATTGCTGCGTGGCACTGGCCGGTCCTTGCAGCAAAGGCAAAAAGGTGTAATCCTGCTCATCACCTGGCCAAAACACATCGCCTTGGTGATTCAGCAAGCCTTTGTCGCCCCAACGGGCCACAGGGCGTTGCTCATCAATGACCACTTTAAGCGCTGGCGGCCAAACACGGCTGATCTCGGCACCGTGAACCCACGGCTCTTCTAATAAGCGGTCATGCACAGCACGAATATCCAAGGTCAACACATCAGTTTGAATACCCGCCGCCAGTTTTTCAGCAATCTCTTGGCGGTTGATGTACCGAGTATCACCTTCGATTTCGATCTGCTCGATCGGGCGATCTAACCAAGTTTTAAAATGGTTAAACCCCATCGTACCGGCACCCAGAAAAATCATCAGCCCAAGCGAGATGGCCGCCGTTTTCCAAAGGCCATTCCACTCATTAACCGAAGTCTCACGACCCTCCGGTGCCTTCGGAGGCAGCTCGTTTTGGTCGTAGACTTTAAGGCGCTGAACACTGGCACTCATCATTACGCCTCGCTGATGATCTCAACCACCAGCTGCTCGAAGCTGTAACCTGCTTCTTTTGCTGCCATCGGTACTAAGCTGTGATCGGTCATACCCGGTGCCGTGTTTACCTCAAGTAGGTAAAACGTCCCTTGCTGATCTTGCATCACGTCGACACGCGCCCAATCTTTACAGCCCAACGCTGTAAATGCCTCTTCACACAAGCGACCGAGCGCTGCGCTTTGATCGTCACTTAAATCGTTATCGAACAGATAACAGGTGTCATTGGCTTGATATTTGGCGTCGTAATCATAAAAGTCATGCGGTGTGACCAGTCGAATCGCTGGTAATGCTTTGTTATTAAGCACCGCAACGGTGAACTCAGCGCCGGTTACCCACTGCTCCGCAATCACGCTGGTATCGTAACGAATCGCATCCTGCCATGCGGATTTAAGCTGCTCGGCGTTGCTGACTTTATGCATGCCGATGCTCGAACCCTCATGGGCAGGTTTGATCATTAATGGAAAACCGAGTTCCCGTTCTGTATCAATTAAATCCGCTTCGCTGGATAGGATTTTAAACAGCGGCGTTGGCAAACCAGCACCGACAAACAGCTGCTTGCTGCGCAGCTTATCCATACCAATGGCCGACGCTGCGACACCGCTTCCGGTGTACGGAACCTTCATCATCTCAAGCAGGCCTTGTATGGTGCCATCTTCACCGCCACGACCATGAAGGATCAAAAAAGCACGGTCCATCGGCTCAGCCATCAACTGCTCGATCGGGTTAAGGTCGCCGTTTTCGCCGAATAGATCGATCCCGAACGCATCAACACCTGCGCGTTGCAGAGCAGCCAACACGGCGACTCCACTTCGAAGGGACACCGCGCGCTCGGCGGAATTACCGCCGTAGATGACCGCAACACGACCCAGCGTTTGGGCTTTTTCAGCAGAAATCTGATAGGTCATGATGCGTCTCCTGAAAGATCGAGCTTAGCCAGCTCATGCGCAATGGCGGTGATGTTACCGGCCCCTTGCGTCAATAATAGATCACCCGGCTTAAGAAGATTTTTGATCACATCCGGCACTTCTTCAGCGGTTTTTAAATACACAGGTTCGATGTTACCGCGCTGACGAATACTGCGGCACAAGCTTTTACTGTCGGCACCGGCAATTGGCTCTTCGCCGGCAGCGTACACTTCCATCAGGAGTAAGGTGTCGACATCCGATAGGACTTGCACGAAGTCCTCGTACAGGTCACGTGTACGTGTATAACGGTGCGGCTGATAGACCATCACTAAGCGCTTTTCTGGCCAGCCTTCTTTAACCGCCTTAATGGTCGCTGCCACTTCACGTGGGTGGTGACCATAGTCATCCACCAGCATCGCAGTACCTTCGGCCAATGGGATGTCGCCCAGCACTTGGAAACGACGACCTACGCCTTGGAACTGCTCAAGTGCACGGCAGATAGCGCCATCATCTATTCCTTCATCGGTAGCCACCGCGATGGTTGCCAACGCGTTCAACACGTTGTGCTCACCTGGCATATTGACGGTAATACTCAGGTCAGTCAGGCCATCTGGGCGCTTCGCAGTAAAGTGCGTTTTCATGCCCTCTTGGTGGATATCCACCGCACGAAAATCCGCTGATTCATTCAGACCGTACGTCAATACAGGTCGACTCACCTCAGGTAGGATCTCACGCACTACCTCATCATCCGTGCACATCACGGCCAGACCATAAAATGGCAGGTTGTGTAAAAAGTCGATGAACGTACGTTTTAGCGTATTAAAGTCACCGCCGTAGGTGTCCATGTGATCGGCATCGATGTTGGTAACAATCGCGACCATAGGCTGCAGGTGCAAGAAGGACGCATCGCTCTCGTCAGCTTCCGCAATCAAATAACGGCTTGCGCCCATACGCGCATTGGTACCGGCACTGTTTAAGCGACCACCGATCACAAACGTCGGGTCTCGATCGCCCTCTGCAAATACCGAGGCTAACAAGCTGGTGGTTGTGGTTTTACCGTGCGTACCTGCCACCGCAACTCCGTGACGATAGCGCATCAGCTCCGCCAGCATCTCTGCACGGCGAACCACCGGCACACGGGTTTCACGTGCGGCTTTCACTTCCGGGTTCGTTTCGGTCACCGCAGAGGAGATCACCACGACATCCGCCCCGATGATGTTGGCCTCGGCGTGACCAATGTGAATCGTTGCACCCATCGACGCAAGACGCTCGGTTGTCGCTGACGCACGGATATCGGAGCCTGAAATACGGTAGCCTTGGTTACACAGCACTTCTGCGATACCGCACATACCCACACCGCCGATTCCGACAAAGTGGATGGTTTTGATCCGGCGCATTTCCGGAACTTCATAGACCGTAGGTGCGCGATCTAGACTGCTCATTTCATCATCTCCAAACAAATTTCGGCCACATGTTGGCTGGCCTGTGGACGCGCAACACTGCGCCCTTGATCTGCCATGCGCACAAGCTCGGCACGGTCAGACTCGTTTTTCATTAAAGACACCAAATCATCCACGCCAAGGTCGCGCTGCTGAATCAAACGCGCAGCGCCTGCATTGACTAAAAACTGGGCGTTTGTGGTTTGGTGATCGTCCACCGCAAACGGGAACGGAACCAGCAGCGCAGGTACACCGGCAATGGCCAATTCACTGACGGTTAACGCGCCAGATCGGCACACCACCCAATCAGCCCAACCATAGGCGTCGCTCATTTTCTCGATGAAAGGCACTACCTTTGCGCTGACACCAAGCTCATCATAGATAGCTTGTGTCTCTTCTAAATTTTTCATGCCCGTTTGGTGCCACACCTCGGGGCGCTCATCGGGTGATAACTCGGCCAACGCCTTGGGCATCAATTCGTTGATCGCCTTAGCGCCAAGGCTCCCGCCGACCACTAGGATTCGAAGAGGCCCTGTGCGGTCTTTAAAACGCGCGCTGGGCTCTGGCAGATCCAAGATATCGCCACGTACCGGGTTACCGACTGTTTCACTTAGTACCCCTTCACCAAAGGCACCGCCAAAGGCTTCTAACACCCGTGAAGCAAATCGGGCCGATAAGCGGTTGGTCATGCCCGCGGTTGCGTTTTGCTCGTGGATCACCAAAGGTACACCCGAGAGTTTCGCAGCAACGGCACCTGGACCTGAGGCAAAACCACCCATGCCCATCACGACATCGGGCTTTACGGTGCTGAACACTTTTTTCGCCTGGCGGATTGCTTTAAAGATACGAAACGGCGCCGCCAGTAACCCAAGCTTGCCCTTCCCGCGGACACCTTGCACATCAATGGTGTGCAATGGAATGCCCGCTTCGGGGATCACTCTGGATTCGATACCACGCTCGGTACCCATCCAATGAACCTCAACGCCTTGTGCTCGCAGCACATCGGCCGTTGCCAACGCCGGGAATACGTGACCACCAGTGCCGCCGGCCATAATCAATGCCGTTTTACTCATCACGAATCCCTCATGGATTTAAGGCCAGTTCGCTCCATAAAGCGGCTGGCAAAGTCTTTTTTTGCAGGCCCAGAACGGCGAGTCGATGGGTCGGCCACTAAAGGCGTCGCCGAGGTGTCTCTGGCACTTGTTTGCGTATCATCAGCCGTTTGTTCTTGCATTTGCGCCGCGTCACTGTCGGACGCTTCTGCCTCAGTTTTCGGGCTGGACGGAGCTTTAGCCGTGCTACTGGTGCGTTTTTTCTCTTTTTTATCCGAGAAAGACCTCACCTTTAATTTTGCCAACGGGCCAAAATCCTCATCGGCAATCGGGGCACCTAAGCGCTCTTTTTTCAGGGCATTATCAATGCGCAGCACAATGGCGATCATGGCCGTACAGACAATCAAACTACTGCCACCGTAACTGAGCAGCGGTAGCGTCAAACCTTTTGTGGGTAATGCGCCTACGTTCACGCCGATATTGATCAAGGCTTGGCCTGCTAATATAAAACCAAAACCGTACGCCATATATCCCATAAAGAAGCGGTTTTGTTTTTCCGCTTGGCGACCAATGATAAAGATGCGCGCAATCAGCAGCGTGTACATCAAGACAATCGCAATGGCACCCACAAAGCCCAGCTCTTCGGCCAGCACGGAATAGACAAAGTCCGTATGCGCCTCAGGTAAATAAAACAGTTTTTGCACCGAGTTACCTAAACCGGTACCAAACCAATCTCCGCGACCAAAGGCGATCTGAGCTTGGGATAACTGGTAACCACTGCCAAACGGGTCGGCCCATGGGTCTTGGAAGGATTTAAGACGCTCCATCCGATACGGTTGCAGCACAGCCATGATCGAGATCAGTACCACAGCACTGATCAGTACCAGTAAGAACTGCCAAAAGCGCATACCGCCTAAGAAGATCATGCCCATCACGGTACCCATTAAGACCACCGCGGCGCCGTAGTCGGGCTCCATCATCAGAAGAACAACAAACACCGCCAACGGCAGTACGGGTTTGACGACCCCTTTCCAACTGGTACGAACCTCCGCCAAGCGACGCACCAAATACCCGCTTAGGTACAGAACCATACAAAACTTGGCGATTTCCGAAGCCTGCAGGTTCAAAGGGCCTAACCCAATCCAGCGGCGGCTGCCATTTACTTCGCGGCCGATGCCCGGGATCAATACGATCACCAATAAGAACAAGCCCACAAACAACAGGTGTGGGCCGTACTTTTCCCAAAAGCGCGGTGGGATCCAAAACGCGACCAAAGACCCCACCAGCGAGATCAGGATAAATAGACCGTGTCGTTCAGAGAAGAAAAACGCATCTTTGTAGCGTTCAGAAGCCACATCCATAGATGCAGATGTAATCATCACAAAACCAGTTAAGACCAGCGCCACCGCCGTACACAACAACCACGGGTCTAACGGCAACACGCCGCCTTTTGGCAATGACAGCCAACGCGGTGGTTCCATTAATGGTGTGTGTGTTACGCGCTTTGTGGTCACAGAGCCTCCACCGCAGCCACAAACCGATGGCCACGTTCTGCGTAATTTTTAAACATATCTAAACTGGCACACGCGGGCGAAAGCAGCACTAAATCCCCAGACGCTGCAATTGCAGCGCAACGCTCTACCGCGGCCTCTAAAGAGTCGACCCGCTCGGACGCAACCTTTGGGGATGACTCCTTGAGTGTAGATTCGATGCTAGGTGCATCTTTACCGATCAACACCACATGCTTCACGTATTGATTAATAGGTGCGGCTAGATCATCAAAAGCCGCTCCCTTACCATCGCCACCTGCGATCAGAAGAATCTTGCCCTGAGTTAAAGTCGGCCCCAAGCCCTCCAGAGCAGCAACCGTTGCGCCAACATTGGTGCCTTTCGAATCGTTGAAGTAGGCAACGCCGTTCTTTTCAGCCACCCATTGGCAACGGTGTTCAAGCCCTGGAAAAGTTGCAAGGGTCGTTAACATCGCATCCATCGGCAGCCCAGCCAGATGCCCCAAACCTAACGCGGCAAGTGCGTTAGCAACGTTATGGCGCCCCGGCATACGGATGTCTGCAACTTTCATCAAAGGATCAAGCCCGAGCGCAAGCCACTCTTCCCCTTCGTGCTCCAGTAAGCCAAACACTTTGAAATCAGGCTTACCGAGTCGGAACCCCCACAACTGCGACTGCGTAGACAGCAACGGATGCGTCAGTGCATCGTCACGATTTTCCAGCGCAAACTGACAACCGCGATAGATACGATGCTTTGCTTGATAGTAAGCCTGCATGTCCGCATATCGGTCCATGTGATCTTCACTGACGTTTAATACCGTGGCCACACGGGCGTTCAGCTCGTGGGTGGTTTCCAATTGAAAACTGGATAGCTCCAGTACATAGAGTTGCTTTTCCCCTTCGTTAAGCATCTCCAGAACCGGAGTACCCAGGTTACCGCCAACCCCAACGGTTAGCCCGGCGTTTTTCGCCATCTCGCCAACCAAAGTGGTTACTGTACTTTTTGCATTCGACCCCGTAATGGCGATAATCGGTGCCGACACTTCTCGACAAAAGAGATCAATATCCCCCACCAAACGCACTCCAGAGGCAATTGCCTCTTGAATGGCGGGCTGATCTTTAGCCACCCCAGGGCTTATTACCATCTCACTGGCGCGTTTGAGCAGATCCGCATCCAGCGGGCCAAGATACAAGTCCACATCCGGAAACTCGTGCTTAACCGCATCAAGGTGAGGGAGTTGCTCTCGGGTGTCCATCAAAGCAAAACGCGCCCCTTTACGCGCTAAATAGCGCGCGCATGAGAGCCCGGTAATTCCACATCCGATCACAAAAGTGAATTGATCGGTCGTAATCAGTGACATGCTTTGACAGTCCTCTTTTATCTTTAAATCGTTGATTAACGAATTTTCAGTGTGGCCAAACCGACCAACACCAATACCACGGTGATGATCCAGAAACGGACGATGACACGTGGTTCTGGCCAGCCTTTTAACTCAAAGTGATGGTGGATCGGTGCCATTCTAAATATCCGCCGCCCCGTCAACTTATAAGAGGCCACCTGCAAAATAACGGACACGGTTTCCATCACGAACACGCCGCCCATGATCACCAGTACCAACTCCTGACGGACGATAACCGCAACCGTGCCAAGTGCCGCACCCAATGCCAATGCACCGACATCCCCCATAAAGACTTGTGCGGGATAGGTGTTAAACCACAAGAAGCCAAGACCAGCACCGACAATGGCGCCACAGAAAATAATCAACTCGCCCGAGCCTTTGATGTACGGAATCAAGAGATACTCCGAGAACACCAGGTTACCGCTCAGATAAGCAAAGATCGCCAATGCGCCTGCGACCATAACGGTCGGCATGATCGCAAGGCCATCGAGACCATCCGTCAAGTTCACAGCGTTGGATGTGCCAACAATCACAAAGTACGTAAAGACAATGAAGAAGATGCCTAAATCGAGCACCACATCTTTAAAGATAGGCACAATCAGCTGGGTCTCAGCTGGGCTTTGCGCTGTGAAATAGAGCACACCTGCCGCACCCAAGCCGCCGACCGACTGCCAAAAGTATTTCCAACGAGCTGGCAATCCGCGGGAGTTTTTCTCGACCACTTTACGCCAATCGTCCACCCAACCGACGCCACCAAAAATCAAGGTAACAATCAGCACAATCCAAACATAGCGGTTGGTTAAATCAGCCCACAACAAGGTACTGACTGCAATTGATAGGAGGATTAATGCGCCCCCCATGGTTGGCGTACCCGCTTTGCTCAAGTGGGATTGCGGGCCGTCATCACGGACGGACTGGCCAATCTGCTTTGTTTTCAGATAGGTGATTAAACGCGGACCAATAAACAGGGAAATCCCAAGGGCTGTGAGAACCCCCATGATTCCTCGCAAGGTCAAATATTGAAACACCGAAATCGCTGAAAAATACTGCGACAGGAGATCGGCTAACAGTAATAACATCTATTTTTCTCCACCCGTAAGGCCATCTACAACGGTTTCCATTCCGGAACTACGTGAGCCCTTCACCACAATCCGCGTTCTTGCTGTCATTAGAGGCAACATGGCATTAACCAAGCTGCTTTTATCGTTAAAATGCGCGGCGGATTCACCGCCGGCTTTTTGGAACCCATCCACCGCCTCTCGGCACAACGGACCCACGGCAAATAAGCGCTGCACCCCTTTGGATGCGGCGTATTTGCCAAGTTCGCGGTGTATGGCTTTCGCATCACCGCCCAATTCGCCCAAGTCACCTAGGACTAACGTCGCTTCGCCATCTAAGTCCGTTAGGGCGTCAATCGCCGCCATAACCGAGCCTTTATTCGCGTTGTAGGTATCATCAATAACCACACTGTCCGAATGGCCGACAAGACTACACAAGCGCCCCTTAACCGCTTTGAAACGAGCAATCCCTTCGGCCACTTTTTCAAGTGAGACACCGGCTGCCAACGCCATACTCGCCACCGCGGCCGCATTAGCCACATTGTGACGGCCCAGCACCGACAGTTCGGCCGTTACTTTCTGGCCATCGGCCTCAATAACAAAGCGATGTCCGCCGTGCTTTTGGCGTTCAATGCGACTCACACAAATGTCCGCACTTTTGCCAGCAACGCTGTAGGTTAATGTCTTCACGCTTTGCGGGATGCGCTTTAACCAAGCCTCAGAGGCTGAGTCGTCCAGATTAACCACCGCCGTGCCGCCATCGCGAATCCCTTCGTAGATTTCGCCTTTGGCTTGCACAACACCTTCTAGCGAGCCAAACCCTTCTAAATGCGCCGCCATGGCGTTGTTCACCATGGCGATGTCCGGTTGGGTAAGCCCGACCGAATAAGCAATTTCGTTCGGGCCACTGGCACCCATTTCGATCACAGCAAAACGGTGCTCTGGCGCTAAACGCAACAAGGTCAGTGGCACACCGATCTCATTATTAAGGTTGCCGATCGTCGCAAGCGTTGTATCAATCCCCTGCATCACGACACTGAGCATCTCTTTAACGGTGGTTTTGCCGCTGCTGCCCGTAATAGCGAAGGTCGTGCCAGAAAAAAGGCTGCGATTATAGGCGGATATCTGCCCTAATGCGATGCGTGTATCGTCAACAACTAACTGGGGGATAGCACACTCTACTGGGTGATTCACAACTACAGCGCTGGTCCCTTGGGTTACGGCTTGATCGATAAAGTCGTGTGCATCAAAACGCTCGCCTTTTAACGCTATAAACAGCGACCCGACATTGATGGTGCGTGTATCGGTACTGACAGCATTGATCGCAACATCCTGACCAATCAGCTCTGCATCAATGGCCTTGGCCAATTCACTTAGGAGAAATTCAGACTTCATCATACTGCGCTCTCCTTAGATGATGACTCGTTAAGGGGTAGGCCTTGTAAATTGGCTGCAATCTCTCGATCACTGAATGGGTGCTTCACGCCGTGAATCTCTTGGTAGTCCTCATGCCCCTTACCCGCAATCAAGATCAGATCCGCTTCAGTGGCGTGATTGAACGCAAACTGGATCGCTTCGCGGCGATCTTCCAATGCGCTAATCGATTCAGTGGTTTTAAAGCCATCCAGAATCATCTTGATGATCGCATCTGGCGCTTCGGTTCGTGGGTTATCGGAGGTCACAACAACACGGTCCGCGAAGGTTTCGGCCACCTGGGCCATCTCCGCGCGTTTGCCGGTATCTCGATCCCCACCGCAACCAAACACAACCCAAAGCTGACCCTGACAGTGTGCTCTGCACGCTTGCAAGGCTTTTTCGAGCGCGTCTGGCGTGTGCGCGTAGTCTACAACCAAGGTTGGGTTGCCGGCTTTTGCGAACAACTCCATTCGCCCAGGTACCGCTTTTAATGAAGACATGGCCGCTGCTATCGCCTCCCCCTTCAACTTGAGGCGATATAACACCGCAGCGACCAGTAACAGGTTACTGACGTTAAACTGGCCAAGCACTGGCACGGTCACGTCAATGGATTCTTCCTCAAAGGCTAACGTCATCGAGATGCCATCATCGCTAAGCTTAACGGACTCGGCTTTGAGCGACGCATCTGGCTGGCCATCGGCCGAGTAACTGAAGGCCGACCGGCCCAGCATGGCTGTGACGGTTTGACCAAGGGCATCATCGGCGTTTAAGACATTGTGGGTTGCGCCGCATTCGGTAAAGAGGCGAGTTTTCGCGCCTGCATAGGCGGCCATCGTTTTATGGTAATCAAGGTGATCGCGACTCAACTGCGTCAGTGCCGCCACATCAAACTCAATCCCTGCCACACGGCCTTGATCCAATGCGTGAGAGCTGACTTCCATCACGACAGCATCGGCACCTTGATCTTTAAACTCACGCATCATCGCGTGCAGGCTGATCAGATCCGGCGTGGTGTGCGTTGCCGTAGAGAGCGACTCTAAAAAGCCGTTCCCAACCGTGCCCATAATCGCCACTTTTTGGCCAACCGCGGTAAGCGCCTGCGCTAAATAATGCGCACAGGAGGTTTTCCCGTTAGTGCCTGTGATGCCAATCACCGTCATCTGCTGAGTAGGGTCACCGTAAAAACGGCTTACTGCCACACCCACAGAGCGATTAAAGAACTCGACTTTCAATACAGGGATCGAGAATCCCGTCAGGTCCGCATCCGCGTACTGGTCGGCATCCACTACCGCAACTACTGCCCCTTTTTGAGCGGCCGATTCAATAAAGTCGATACCCTTGTGCGCTACGCCATCACGGGCGATGAATAGATCCCCCGAGTGGATCGCACGGCTGTCCTGTTGTACACCGTGAATAAGCAACGAAGCCAGATCCGAAGATGATCTGGCTAAACCGAGCTGTTGTAGCGTTAGGGGTGATCGCTGTGTCATTGCATCACCACCGTTGTGCCATTGCCTTGCGGCCATTGATCAGGAGGGACGTTTAACGTACGCAACGCTTCGCTCGCCACACGAGCAAACACCGGTGCCGCAACTTCGCCACCGTAATACTCTTGCCCTTTAGGATTGTTGACCATGATGGCAATCACAATCTGAGGGTCCGAAATCGGCACAATGCCCGCAAACACGGAGATGTACTTATCTTCGGCGTAACCACCGCCGGTTGCCTTGTGAACCGTACCGGTTTTACCGGCCACTCGGTATCCATAAACGGCCGCGCGGCGACCTGTACCGCCCACTTGGGTAACGGTCTCCATCATTTGGAGAACCGATTCAGCCACCTCTTTTGGCATGACGCGCTTGCCTTTTTCCGGCTCGTTTTGCTTGATTAAAGAAACGGGGTGAATCACACCTTGGTTCGCCAACGGCAAGTAAGCTTGCGCCAATTGAAGCGGTGTTAACGACAAGCCGTAACCGTACGACATCGTTGCACGCTCAACCACGCGTTTCGCACCGTAGAACGGCAAACTGCCCGAACGCTCACCCGGAAAGCCAGTACCGGCTGAGTGACCAATACCCACGTTATCAAACAAAGAACGCACCGCATTTTCATCCATACTGAGCGCCAACTTGGTCACACCCACGTTACTGGATTTGGTGATGATGCCGGTCAAATCCAACTTACCGTAGTTACGGTGATCTCGAATGGTGCGGCCTTTCACACGGATGTAACCAGGCGAGGTGTCGACAATGCTCTCGACATCGTACTGACCCGACATTAAAGCGGCTGAAATGGTCAGCGGTTTCATGGTTGAGCCCGGTTCAAACAGATCCGTTACGGCGCGGTTACGCAGCTCCTCTGGGTTGAGGGAGGAACGATCATTCGGGTTGTACGAAGGCTGGTTGACCATCGCCAATACCTCACCGGTTTTCGCATCCAACATCACCAGTGACGCAGAATCCGCTTGGTGCGACTGAACCGCCGCTTTTAGCTCTCGATAGGCTTGGTATTGAAGACGTAAGTCGATGCTGAGCTGGATATTACGGCCCGGCTTCGCCTCATCAATCGACTTGATATGTTTGATGGTACGGCCCATACGGTCTTGCATCACAAGCTTGCGGCCTGGCTCCCCTTTCAGGAAGGGTTCGTACGCCATCTCTAGGCCTTCTTGGCCTTTACCTTCGATGTTGGTAAAGCCGACCAAGTGCGTGGTTACCTCACCGGCTGGGTAGTAACGTTTGTAAGCACGATCCACGTGGATACCCGGTACACCTAAGGTTTCAATCTGTTCCGCAAGCTCAGGGGTTACTTGGCGCTTCAAGTAGATAAATTGTTTCTCTTGATGCGTCTCTAAGCGCGAAGATAAAGCCTGGCGTGAAGTACCCAGCAATGTCGCCAGATGATCCAGCTTAGGACTAAGGCGGTCAGAACGACTTGGGTCAGCCCACACGGTAGCCACAGGCGCACTTACAGCCAAAGGCTCACCATTACGATCAGTGATTAAGCCTCGGTGTGCCGGAATCAAGGTCGTACGCAATGAGCGCGCATCCCCTTGGCGTTGAAGAAAATCTTGATCCAGCGTGTACAGCGACACCAATTTGGCAACGATACCACCTGCAATCAAAAGCAGCAGAAAGAAGATCAAGAACAGCCGCCAGCTTCGGCCGGCCGAGTTCAACCAAGAGTCCGCATCCGCTGTTTGCGTTTTTTTATCGCTCATAACGGACAATCTCAATTTGTTGAACACGTGGAGAATTCATGTGCAGGTTTTCAGTCGCAATCCGCTCTACTCGCGCATTGGCACCAAAGGCACTTTGTTCGAGCAGCAACTGGCCCCATTCGACTTGGAAATCATCCCACTGGGAGACCAAGCTTTGGTGCGAGTTAAACAGTTTGCGGTACTCATAAGAGGAATAGATCACCGCCAAGGCACTGACCGTGATGGACACCACCAGCAAAATAATCAAGCTAACTGGGCGTGCAAGCTCCTCTGCACTGAGTAAACGTGCTCCAGCATCCGCCACAGATGGCGTATTTGACGTCTCTTTCATAAAACCAAAAACGCCCTTCGCCTTCGTTGGGCGGCTGCGCTTTTGGGATGTGTTTTTACGTTTTTTAAACACGCTTACTCTCTTCCTGTTAATTAAGGCCGTGTCGGCTTACATCCATGAACAGGGTTACTTCAATTTTGTCGCCACTCGCATCACTGCACTGCGCGAGCGAGGGTTATGTTTTACTTCATCAGCCGAGGCTTTGATCATTTTGCCTTCCGCTTTCAGGCGCTTATTGAGCATATCTTCAGTAAACGGAATCCCAGGTGGCAGATGCTCGTCACCTTTTACATAACGGCGAATAAAACGCTTTACAATGCGATCTTCAAGCGAGTGGAAGCTGATAATCACCAAGCGACCACCGACTTTTAAAGACGCCAATGCGCCTTCTAGGCATTGTTCTAAATCTTCAAGCTCTCGATTGATATGAATGCGGATCGCCTGAAACGCTCGGGTAGCTGGGTGTTTGCCCTTTTCCCAAGCCGGGTTCGCATCCGAGATAATTTTGGCCAAGTGCGCGGTGGTGGTAATGGGCGATTCTTCACGCGCTTTGATGATGGCTTTTGCCATGCGACGACCGAACTTATCTTCGCCGTAAGTGAAGATCACATCGGCGACATCCTCTTCACTGGCGTGGCTCAACCACTCTGCGGCGCTCTCGCCCTGCGTGACATCCATGCGCATATCCAAAGGGCCATCGTGCTGAAAACTAAAGCCGCGTTCTGGGTCGTCCAACTGCGGAGAGCTCACGCCCAAATCCAGCAAAATGCCATCGACCTTCTCGTATTCACCGCGCTCGGTTACAAAGGATTGCAACTGGGCAAATGAGCCATGCGCGATATCAAAGCGCGGTTCATCGGCAAAACGGGCATGGGCGTGTTCGATCGCCTCAAGGTCTTTATCGATCGCCATTAAGCGACCTTGCTCACCAAGACGACCTAAAACCAGAGACGAGTGTCCTCCGCGACCAAAGGTTCCATCGACATAAAACCCATTTGGATCTTGAACTAAGGCATCCACCGCTTCATTAAGCAAAACGGTGATGTGCTGAAAAGAGGATTCACCCACGCTGATCTTATCTTCTTGGTTAATTCGTTAATCTTATAAAGAGAGGTTTTGAAGCATCTCTGGCAATTCGTCATCGTCATCCTCTTCGAGGTAACGCGTACGAAGATCATTCCAGGTGTCTTCATCCCACATCTCAAACTTGCGGCCCTGGCCAACAAGCATCACTTTTTTATCGAGGTTAGCGTAGTCGCGAAGCACCGATGACACCAAGATTCGGCCATTGCCATCCATCTCGACATCTGTGGCGTGCCCCACCAGCAAACGCTGTAATCGACGGGTTGTTTTATTGAGGCTTGGCAGTGCATCGAGCTTGGCTTGAATTTTTTCCCACTCATCAATCGGGTACAACAGAAGGCATTTATCTTCTGCATCAATCGTCAACACAAGCTTACCCGCACACTCTTCCGTGATCTCCTCACGGTAGCGCGCCGGTATGGCCAGACGCCCTTTGGCGTCCATGTTGATTTGATTGACTCCGCGAAACACGGTCGGGATTCTCCACCTGGGCGACACTTCGCCACACAAAACACCACAATTACCCACAATTACCCACTAATGCCCACTATAGGAAGTAAACATAAGCTTTGCAAGTTTGCGACAGGTAAAGACCCTGCAATATGAGAGGCTGTATTATTAGAATTGAACGTAAAATCAGGAAATGAGCGACAGTTTTTAGAAATACACTTACTAATCAAGAGACTAGTAAAAGTTCAATTTAAAAAACACCGCTCAATAGATGAAGAATTTTGATCTAGAAAAACGCTTATCGCTCGGCCATCAAGCGACACATACCAGGGATCACCTGACGCTGATCCTCTTTGGCAAACTGCAGCTTAAGATCGTAAAAACGCTGATGATTTTGATCAACGCTTTGATGGAAGAGCTGCTAACTAAAGCCACTAAAAAAGATAAGACTGTGCAGAGTCGAATGAACATACCGGCATCCACCTAATGCTCATCCGTAAGCCGCTACGTTTGAAATAAAAAAGAAGAAGTTGAGTTCGCCGATAAGCCGGGTTCTGTCGTGGACAGTCATTCATCTAGGGTGTACGTCGCCATACACCTCAAGCAACCTACCCGGATCCAGCGCGGGCCACGCCTGTAGGATCCCTATTTGGTCTTGCTCCTGGTGGGGTTTACCGTGCCGTGGAATGTTGCCACCCACGCGGTGCGCTCTTACCGCACCCTTTCACCCTTACCGGTACCCGAAGGTACTTAGGCGGTCTACTCTCTGTTGCACTGGCCGTCGGCTCACGCCGCCCAGACGTTATCTGGCACCTTACCCTGTGGAGCCCGGACTTTCCTCCCTTTAGCAAGCTAAACGGCGACTGTCTGGCGAACTCGCGGCGCACTATATCAGCTTTTGCGCTCCAGAGCGATCTGATACAGAGCATTCTTTTTCTCGCCCGTTAGCTTAGACGCAAGCGCCGCCGCTTTTTTAACCGGCAATTCCTCTAGGAGTAGATCCAATACCCGAAGCGTTTCATCAGAGACACCCTCTTCATCGAGCTTCTCAACCCCTTGCACCAAGACAACAAACTCACCTTTTTGCTGGTTGGCGTCCTCTTTTACCCACTCAAGAAGATCTGCCAATCGACTGCCATGAACCGTCTCGAAGGTTTTCGTTAATTCGCGCGCCAACACCACATAACGATCATCTCCAAGCACCGCTTGCATGTCGGTTAAAGACTCCACAATGCGATGGGTCGACTCGTAAAAAATGACGGTACGATCTTCACCTAACAAGGCTTCAAACTGCTGTTTGCGCCCCACCCGTTTTGCCGGCAAAAAACCTTCAAATACAAAACGATCGGTTGGGATACCTGCAACACACAAGGCCGTAATTACCGCACTGCAGCCTGGCACAGGTACTACTTTAAAACCCGCTTCTTTCACCGCACGAACCAAAATAAAGCCCGGATCGGAAATTAATGGGGTTCCCGCATCAGAAATAAGGCCAATAGATTCGCCTTTCGCGAGTTTATCCAGTATTGTTTGCAGTCTTTGTCGCTCATTATGATCGTGCAACGAGATCATGGGCGTTTTGATGTTAAAGTGCGCCATCAATCGGCCACTGTGGCGTGTATCTTCAGCCGCGATTAAGGCAACGGACTGCAGAACCTCTACCGCCCGGGGTGTCATATCACCCAAGTTACCGATTGGTGTGGCTACCACATATAAAACTGCATCAGACATAACAATCCATCCATCATCAGGGTGCTAGAGTATATGATGAATTTTAAACGCCTGTCTCTTACTGTGGCGTTAGCAGGCATCGTAGCAGGCTGTTCTATGCCGCCGATGAAAGGCCCGCAAGTTGTAGATCGTAATGCCAGCAACACCCAAGTTGCGGCCACACAAACCGAATCACCGGACGCTTTACTGGCGAAAGCAAGCAGAGCTCAACCGATTGAAGCGGCGCAGTATAAACTTGCTGCAGCGCGCCGAATGATTGAGCTTGGCGACGAGGATCGTGCTAAGCCTCTGCTGGCCGATATCGACACCAGCATTCTGCCACCGGCGCTTCGCTTTGATATCTTAAGCTTACAAACGCGTCAGGCCATTGATGACAATGACCCAGACCAAGCGCTGAGCTATCTGGCCTATATGCCGGCGCTGAGCACCCTGCCAGAAGAAGACGTTTTACTGTCCGAGCAGCTCTATGCCGAAGCGTTCAACCTTAACGGCCAAGCACTTGATCAAGCCAAAACGCTGATCGAAAGCACCCGTTATGTGCACGATGAAGCCGAGCTTCAGGATTATCACAACCGCATCTGGGCGGCACTTCAGCAAGTAAGCAGTCCAAGCTTACAGCAGGCTATCCAAGGCGGTAATAACGACTACACCCTACAAGGTTGGTTAGAGCTTGCGCAAGCGGCGCGTCAAATCATTGATGTGAGCAGCTCAACCACCAACATCGAGAACTGGCTAGCTGTTTGGCAAGCTCACCCAGCTGCGCAAATCATGCCGCAAGACCTGTTACGCGGCGGCAGCGAAAACCTAACCAACGTCGGCCGTATTGCCGTGATGCTTCCGAGCAACGGCAACCTAGCCCGCGCCGCTAAAGCGCTGCGCATCGGTATTGAGCGCGCCCATCAAGCCGCGAGCCAAGTAGGCATGGTGCCGGAACTTGTCTTTATTGACAGCAGTGCTCTCAACAGCGCTGAGGAGATGATCAGCGCCGCGCAAAACCAAGGTGCACAAATGGTGATCGGCCCCTTGGATAAAACCAAAGTCAGTGCATTGACACAGAATAACCAGTTACCACTGCCGTTTTTAGCTCTGAACTACGTCGACCAATCGGGTTTTAACCTGTTCCAATTTGGTTTATCCGCGGAAGACGAAGCACGTGATGCTGCCACTACCGCTTACCTCGATGGTAAGTTCAGCGCCTTGGTGATGGTACCCAACACAGATTGGGGCCGACGTGCAGAGCAAGCCTTTAAGGACAGCTTTACCCGCCTTGGCGGAACAGTCGTTGACTCGTTGCAGTTTGAAACAGCGAAACTGTCTAACCAGATCCCGCAGATTCTGCGAGTTGATACGCGCCGTTTACGCGCCAACGATCTTCGTCGTCGCCAAAAGAAAAGCTACAGCTTTGCGAACATTCGACGCAACGATGCCGATGTCATCCTAATGGCCGCTGACCCGCAAGATGCGCGACTGATTAAACCGTTTTTGAAGTATTACTTCGCGGATAACATCCCTGTTTATGCGACCTCTTTGGTGTACTCCGGTGCGCCTAACGCAAAACTGGATGTGGACCTTAACGGATTACGCTTTGGTGATATACCTTGGATGCTAGAGTCACCTTCTCCGCTTCAGCGTAGCATTGCTTCGCAGTACGGTGACGCCCGTACTCGATACGGTCGACTGTACGCCATGGGCGTGGATGCCTTTAACTTGTACCCCTATTTGCAGCAACTGAGCATGACCTCGGGCGCGCAATTCCAAGGGGAAACAGGCAATCTATCGATTTCGCCGGACAACCGTGTTCAACGCCACATGACATGGGCGATTTTCTCGGCTGGCGTGCCTAAACTGTTGGATCAGTAATACGAGAGCGTGCATGGACGCACCGACAAAACAGACACGAAAAGCCAAGCAGGACATCCAGCCGAAAAAGAGGATCACCCAAAAAAAGGGAGATGCGGCTGAATCCCACGCTTGGCACTGGCTTATCCAGCAAGGACTTCGCCCAGTAAAGCGCAACTACCGCTGCCGACTGGGCGAGATCGATCTGATTTTACTCGATGGCGATACCCTAGCCTTTGTTGAGGTACGCCGCCGCAAAAATCAGACATTCGGTGGCGCAGCCCAATCGGTCACGCACCACAAACAACAGAAAATCATAAAAACGGCACAGCACTTTTTGATGAGCCACCCTAACTATCAATCACTTGCTGCGCGATTTGATGTGATTGCCTATGAATCAGCACCTGAAGAAATTGCGCCAATATGGTATAAAGGCGCCTTTACTCTCTGATCCGGATTTCGTCATTAATGGAACTTGAAGATCGCATTATTAATCTGTTCCACCATTCGATGGACACAAATGCCCATACCGTCGAACAGTACACCCCACTGATCGCCCATGCGAGCGAGCTGATGATGGGCAGCATCGCCAGTGAATTAAAAGTGGTGTGCGTGGGTAATGGCGGCTCGGCAGCACTGGCACAGCACTTTTCATCCCTGTTGTTAAACCGTTTTCGTCATGAGCGCCCAGGCCTTCCTGCCATCACAGTGGGTACCGATACCGCGGCCCTGACCGGGATCGCTGAAGAGTCCAGCTTCAGCGATGTGTACGCTAAGCAGATTCGCGCCATTGGCCAACCGGGCGATGTATTGCTGGTGATCTCCAACCAAGGTAAGTCCAACAGCTTGGTTCAGGCGATTCAAGCGGCGCACGACCGCGACATGACCGTGGTTGCCATTACCGGATACCACAGCAGTAATATTTCGGCACTTTTACGCCCCGACGAGGTCGAAATTTGCGTACCGTCTGAGGACAGCGCAATGATCTTCGGTGCACACCTTTTGATTTTGCACTGCCTGTGCGATTTGATCGATTATCAGCTATTTGGAGCCTAAGCCCATGTACAAGAAACTGACTCTATGGACCGCCGCTGCTTGCATCCTTACCACCCTAACTGGCTGCTCCTCGTTCATCAGCGCAACGCGCGAAGAACCGATCCATGAAGACGCCGGTAAGCGCACGCTAGGCTCGTACGTTGAAGACGAGATGATCGAGAACAAAACCCTAGTGAACATCAACAAGGGCTCTTCTGCGGTTAATACAGCGCACATTGGCGTTACCAGCTATAACGGCATCCTTCTTTTGACTGGCCAAGTCCCTAATGAAGCTGCGCGTACCGAAGCCGAGCAAATTGCGATGCAAACCCGCAACGTTCGCAAAATTCATAACGAGCTGGAAATTGAAGGCCCAACGTCGGGCTTGATTCGCACCAATGACGCGTACTTAACCAGCCGCATCAAGCTGCAATTATTGACCAACGAAACGGTTGAAGGTGGTCGCATTAAAGTCGTGACCGAGAACGGATCTGTCTACTTGATGGGCCTAGTAACGGAGCAAGAAGCCAACAACGCGGTTAACATCATCCGTACTGTGTCAGGCGTTAAGCGTATCGTAAAAGTGTTTGAGTACATTCCAGGCCGTTAAGACCAAACTCACACCTTTAGCCACTAAAAAGCCGCTTTGAAAAGCGGCTTTTTTAATGGACTTACTGAGCGCCAAAGTAGCTGATTTAAGCTATTTAACGACCTTAAGCGATGGGCGCTGTTTTTTCGGCGGCTTCGTTGATGAAGGCTCCGGCGGGGTTGGCTCTGGGTCATAGCCATCACTGACATAGACCTCGGCACCCGGCTCTTGACCAAAGCCCATACCAGCACCGTTTTCACGAGCATAAATCGCCAGCACCGCGCACATCGGCACGTAAACGTTCATGGGAACACCGCCAAAACGAGCACTGAAGCTTACGGCATGTTCATCAATACTAAGACCCACAACGGCCGAAGGACTGATGTTTAGGATAATCTGACCGTCAGAGATAAACTGCTCGGGCACCACGACCCCTTTAATCAGAGCATCCACCGCGATGTGTGGTGTCAGATCATTATCGACTAGCCATTCGTTTAAAGCACGAATCAAATAAGGACGACTGGGTGTCATACGCTCTCCGGTTTCTATAAAAAAGGGATGACAAAGCATCCCTTTCTATCGCCATCGATGTCGGCGCGTGATTAGTCACGCATTTCGCGTTCAGCGTCAGACAAGCTTTCACGGAAAGCGTCACGGCTGAACACACGATTCATGTAATCCAACAGATGCTTGCACTGCGCTTCTGGCAGCTCCACACCCAAAGAAGGCAAACGCCACAAGATCGGTGCTAAGCAGCAATCGACCAGGGTAAACTCTTCACTCATGAAGAATGGCTTTTCACCAAAGATCGGTGAAATTGCAACTAAGCTGTCGCGCAGATCTTTACGCGCATTTTCCAGCTCATCCACACTGGCTTTGCCAGAGGTGATCAGATCCACATGTTTGCACCAGTCACGCTGGATGCGGTACATGAACAAGCGGCTTTCTGCACGCGCTACTGGATACACAGGCAACAACGGTGGATGAGGAAAACGCTCATCCAAGTATTCCATCATTACGTTTGATTCATACAAAACCAACTCACGATCCAGAAGGGTCGGCAGGCTGTTGTATGGGTTCAGATCCGCCAGATCTTCTGGCAGATCATCCACATGGCAGTCCACAACATCTACAGCTACACCTTTTTCCGCCAACACGATACGAACGCGGTGACTGTAGTGGTCATTCCCATCTGAATAAAAGGTCATGGAAGAACGTTTCGCCACAACTCCCATCGAATAATCCCCGTCTCACTTACCATATAGATAAACAAACGCGGCCCATTATTAGGCCGCGCAAAATCAAAGAGTGGTAGTCTAACAGATTTTTTACATCAAATCAGTGTACATCTCTCCAGTATTCTTTCTTAAGCGCATAGGCAATAAAGAAGAAGATAAACAAGAAGATCAACACTTTGTAGCCAATCGCGTGCGACTGTACCTTAGTTGGCTCACCGATGTAGGCCAAAAAATTAACCAGATCATAGATAGTACGATCAAACTCCGCCGGCGTTAGCTGACCTGCTTTGCTGACTGAAAAGCACCCCCCGATCTCTTTACCGGTGAGCGGGTCAATCTTACGCTCTTGATGGAGCATCTCTTCGGGTGTGCAGTGATTAACCTGCTCACCTTGTAAGTACTCCAACACGTTTGGCATCCCCACATCTTTAAACACCGCATTGTTCACTCCCCAAGGACGGGATTCGTCCTTATAGAAGCTGCGCATGTAGGTGTAGATCCAATCCGGCCCACGCAAGCGCGCCTCAAGGGTTAAATCCGGTGGCGGATTACCAAACCACTTACCCGCATCGCTTTTATCCATCGCGATGGTCATTTGATCGCCTATTTTCTGATCACCCAGCAGCAAGTGCTGCTCGGCCAGATCAAGTGGGATTTCCAAATCCGTGGCGGCGCGCTCATAACGCTGATACTGCGCCGAGTGGCAGCCTAAGCAGTTATTTACAAACACCTGCATACCGCGCTGCAGAGAAGCTTTATTGGTTAAATCAACTTGAATAGCATCAAGGGCTGGCCCTTCCCCACCGGAAGCCATCGAAGTCAAAGGCACCAGTGACATAACGAATGCAACGAATAGCTTTTTCATCCTGTTACCCTCTCTGGAACCGGTTTGGTGTTTTCCATCCTTGTGTAGAACGGCATGAAGATAAAGTAAGCGAAATATAAGAAGGTACAGATTTGCGCCACCAGCGTACGGGTCGGAGTCGAAGACACCACACCCAAATACCCGAGGATGACAAAGCTGATTGCAAAGATGGCCAAAAACACCTTACTCAGCACGCCTTTGTAACGCATCGACTTAACAGGACTGCGATCAAGCCATGGCAGTACAAACAGAATTGCAATCGCCGCCCCCATCACAACCACACCCGGGAATTGCGAACCGGCAATCGGTGGAATCGCACGCAGCATTGCGTAGAAAGGCGTGAAGTACCACACAGGTGCGATGTGTTCTGGAGTTTTCAGTGGGTTGGCAGGTTCAAAGTTAGGCGCTTCAATTAAGTAACCGCCCCCTTCTGGGAAGAAGAAAATCACCAAGCAGAAGACAAACAGGAAGACCACCACACCCACAATGTCTTTTACGGTGTAGTAAGGGTGGAACGGGATGCCATCCAGCGGGATACCGTCTGGGCCTTTCTTCTCTTTGATCTCGATGCCATCTGGGTTGTTAGAGCCCACCTCATGAAGCGCAATGATGTGGAGAACCACCAACGCTAAAAGAACGATCGGCAAGGCCACGACGTGCAGCGCAAAGAAGCGGTTAAGCGTGACACCCGAAATCAAGTAATCACCACGAATCCATTCCGCCAAATCAGGCCCGATGTACGGCACCGCCGAGAATAGCGAGACAATCACCTGCGCCCCCCAGTAAGACATCTGCCCCCAAGGCAACAGATAGCCCATAAACGCCTCTGCCATCAGCGCAAGGTAGATGGTCATACCGAAGATCCAAACAAGCTCGCGCGGGTTACGATACGAGCCGTACATCATGCCGCGGAACATGTGCAGGTAAACCACCACAAAGAACGCAGACGCGCCGGTGGAGTGCATGTAACGCAGCAACCAGCCGTAATCAACATCGCGCATAATGTACTCAATGGATGCAAACGCCCCTTCGGCCGATGGGTTGTAGTTCATGGTCAACCAGATACCGGTTAGGATCTGATTCACCAACACCAACAAAGCCAACGAGCCAAAGAAGTACCAAAAATTGAAGTTTTTCGGCGCGTAGTATTTGGCGAGGTGATCATCCCACATGGCGGTTGCCGGAAAGCGATCGTCCACCCAGCCCATAAAGCCGCCTTTACCTTTATTCCGTGTGCCAGCCATTATGCAGTCTCCTGGTCGATACCAATGACGATGGTGTCATCGCCTTCAAACGTATAGGGAGGGATCACCAGATTGGTGGGCGCAGGAGAGCCTTTTAAAACACGGCCCGACAGATCAAAGCGCGAACCATGACAAGGGCAATAAAAACCACCTACCCACTCTTTACCCAGATCTTCTGGCGCAATTTCTGGTCGATACGTAGGAGAGCAACCTAAGTGGGTACAGATACCAACCAAGACCACAATGTCTTCACGAATAGCCCGATATGCATCTTTGGATACGTATTCAGGTTGCTGAGGCACGGATGAATCCGGATCAGCCAAGTCGGCAGGATTTATCTTGGACAAGTTATCCAGTGCTTGCTGGGCACGACGAACAACCCAAACGGGTTTGCCACGCCACTCCACGATCATTTGCTGACCGGGCTCCAGTTTACTGATGTCCGCTTTGGCCGGTGCACCTGCAGCTTTTGCTTTGGCACTCGGATTCCACGACGCCACAAACGGTACAGCCGCACCAACAGCTCCCACCGCACCAAAGGCCGATGTGACACCAATCAGGACGCGTCTTCGCCCTTTGTTTAAGCTGTCATTGCTCATTTTGCTCTCCCCATACCAGCCAACGCCAAGCGATGACCGCACAGTCCTATAACCTTATAAGTATTGTGTGATTAACAATCGGGGAGATAGTAAAAAGAGCCGGGTAGCTCTTCAAGGGAGAATAGAGAGTACAGCAGGCCTAAAGAACAAAGCATTGACTTAGAACAGGTAAAAAAAAACGCCTGCATAAAAGCAGGCGTTTCTCTTGAGAAACCGAAGTTTCGTAAGCGTATTAACGCTTGGAGAATTGTGGCTTCTTACGTGCTTTACGCAGACCCACTTTCTTACGTTCAACTTCACGAGCGTCGCGGGTAACGAAACCAGCTTTACGCAGAGAAGGACGCAGAGTTTCGTCGTATTCCATCAGTGCACGAGTGATACCGTGACGGATCGCACCTGCTTGACCGAAGCCGCCACCGCCTTTAACGGTAACGTATACGTCGAATTTTTCCAGAGTCTCAGTCAGTTCCAGCGGCTGACGTACGATCATACGCGCTGTTTCACGACCGAAGTACACATCGATAGCACGGTCGTTGATAGTGATAACGCCTGTACCTGGACGCAGGAAAACACGGGCAGTAGAAGTTTTGCGACGACCTGTACCGTAATACTGAGTAGTTGACATAATCTACTATCCCCTTAGATGTTCAGTTCTTTTGGCTGCTGAGCCGCGTGTGGATGTTCGCTACCAGCGTACACTTTCAACTTAGAGTACATAGCACGACCCAGTGGGCCTTTTGGCAGCATACCTTTAACAGCCAGTTCAATTACTTCCGCTGGCTTGTTGTTCACCATGATCTCGAAGTTAGCTTGCTTCAGACCACCTGGGTAACCAGAGTGACGGTAGTACATTTTGTCAGCACGCTTGTTACCAGTTACATTCACTTTTTCAGCGTTGATTACAACGATGTAATCACCGGTGTCAACGTGAGGAGTGTATTCTGGCTTATGCTTGCCGCGCAGACGGCGTGCGATTTCAGTAGCCATACGACCCAGAGTTTTACCTTCTGCGTCAATTACATACCAGTCGCGTTTTACTTCGGCTGGTTTAGCAACAAAAGTAGTCATCGATTGTTCGCCTTTACTTTCATTTAAGTCTTAGCTGATTCATCTCGTGAACCGGGCCGACTTACCTTATAGTTATTCGTTGCAGTTGAAGCCCGAAGGCCCAATACAACCCCAACTTGCGTTCCCCAAATTTAGGGAGCGCGAATTATAGCCAAAAGCCAATAGAAGATCGAGCCTTTATGCTAATTTTTTACTGGACAGAGGTGGCGTAGCCGCGACTACGCCTTATGCTCTCGCGCCAGGTATTCCGTGGACTGCATTTCCAACAAACGACTTTGCGTTCGCGCAATCTCAAATTCCAACCGACCTTCGGTGTAGATCTCCGGTATGCTAACCGCCGCCGAGATGATCAACTTAACGCCGCAATCGTAAAACTCATCCACCAAGTTGATGAAGCGACGTGCTGCATCATCGTTAGTACGCCCTAACTGAGGCACATTCGAGAGCAACACCGCGTGATACTCTTTGGCAAGTTCGATGTAGTCATTTTGCGAGCGCGGGCCTTCGCACAAGGCTTTAAAATCGAACCAAACCACATCTTCGCACGAGCGACGTGACGGAATACCACGGCCATTCACCTCAATCACCTCGCCCTTTTGCGCTTTGCTGACATCGGTGACTAGCGCTTCGAAGCTTCGGGTTAAGCTAGCATCAGCTTCGGCATCCAGCGGGAAGTGATACAACTCTGCTTGCTCTAGGGTGCGCAAACGGTAATCCACACCGCTATCTACATTGACGACCTCGGTATGCTTATTTAAAAGCGCGATGGCAGGCAAAAAGCGTGCACGCTGCAAGCCGTCTTTATACAGCCCATCTGGCACGATGTTAGATGTAGCGACCAAAGCCACACCATGACCAAACAGCTTCTCGAACAGACCACCCAAGATCATTGCATCAGTGATGTCCGATACAAAGAACTCATCAAAACAGATGATGCGCGCTTCTTCTGCGTACTGTTTTGCAATTGAGTCCAGTGGGTTTTTTGTGCCATCGAGCTTTTGCAAATCCCCATGCACACGCTGCATAAAGCGGTGAAAGTGGGTACGCATCTTACGTTTAATCGGCAGCGCATCGTAAAAGGTATCCATCAAATACGTCTTACCGCGCCCTACTCCACCCCAAAAGTACAAACCTTTAACGGGCTCGACTTCCTCTTTTTTAAAGCGGCTTTTTAAACGATCCATCAGCGATGTCGGTTCTGGCTCACGCTCAGCTGCAATCAGATCATCATAAAGACGCTGCAAATGCTTAACGGCCATCTCCTGCGCTGGGTCGTACGAAAAATCGTCCCGTTGCAGATCCTTTTTGTATCGCTCTAACGGAGTCATGTGCGTTGAATACCTCGATCACTGTGCTTGGATGCGCGCACTTTACAGCGCCGCCTATTAATTATCAAACGCGCTAACGCACGAAGGGCTCAAGGGGGCGAAATTCCCAGAAGATGCACCACAATGGGGACCAAAAACGCCGTAATCAATCCGGTAAGCCCCATTGCCAATCCAGAGAAGGCACCGGCAACAGCGCTCATCTCAATGGCGACCGCCGTGCCCAAACCATGGGAGGACAAACCCAAAGCAAAACCTTTAACAGCGTCGTCTTTAATCTTCAGAAATTTAAACACCAAGGGTGCCATAAAGCCACCCATCACACCGGTGATCAAAACAAAACCTGCGGCAAGGGATGATATCCCCCCGATCTTTTCTACAATCCCGATGGCGATAGGCGTGGTGACGCTTTTAGGGGCCAACGTAAGTAACAGCTCATTGGGCAAGCCAAACCATTTGGCGATCAGAACCGCCGAGACCATCGCCACCAACGCCCCGACAACACAGGCGATTAAAATGTGCAGCCACATCTCTTTAATGCGTGTGCGATAGTCATACAGGGGTACTGCCAACGCGACCGTGGCAGGCCCAATCAAGAAATGAATAAACTGTGCGCCTTCAAAGTAAGTGGTGTAATCGGTATCGGTAATGACCAAAAAAGACACCAAAATGGCCATTGATACCAACACTGGATGCACCAAAGACGAACCATTCGCCATGCGATTTACCCAGCACGCAAACAAAAACACGGCCGTGGTGATGGTTAACCAAAAAAGAGGCTTAGCCGCAAAATAGACCCAAAACTCCATCTTTAGGACTCCTCTTTGGATTTACGTGAAAGGCGCGCACCCAGCTTAAAAATGATGGCCGTAATCGACATCGCCAAAAACGTGCTCACCAATAAACTGATGGTTAAGGCAAACCAATAGGTTTCGAGCAGCTTGTACTGCACCATCAGTCCAACACCTGCCGGTACGTACAAAAAGGATAAATACTTAAGCAGCCCTTCTGCCACTTGACGGACGGACTCGGGGGTATTTTTTAAGATAAGCAGCAAAGCGATGAGCAATATCATCCCTAATACTGGCCCTGGAATTGGCCAGTCGGTGAATATAACGATCAATTCACCCAGCAACTGACACAGCAGCAACACCAAAAAGCCCACTAACACGGGGAGACTCCCTACCGATTGAAACGCTATGCAGGTAACAAACGGAACATTTGATACGATTCGAAAAGAGCAACAAGCCCTAAAATGACGAACAGCACACCACTGGTACGATGAATCCACACCAAGGGTAATTTTTGCAGTAGCTTACGGCCAATTTCGACCCCAAGCACTGTGGTAGCTGCCAAGGCTATTGTAGCGCCAACCCACACCATGACGGCATTATCCATTCCGCCAAGAGCCGCGACCGCCAACTGGGTTTTATCGCCGAATTCAGCAAAGAAGATCAACGCAAAAACAGAAAAGATCAGCTGACGCCCCATTTTGACCGGAGCGTCTTCATCCTCATCCTCTTCAAAGAACAACGACTGAACCCCAAAAAACAGGAAGAGCAACGCCACCACCAACGCCACCAACCACCCCGGAAGCCAAAGCGCTAACGCCACCCCAAACACAACAGCCAATAGATTTAAGATAGAAAACGCCGACACCGCCCCAACAATGATTGGCCAGTGACGATACTGCGCCGCCAAGGTCATCACCACTAACTGACTTTTGTCGCCAAATTCGGCTAGAAAAACGAGAGAAAAGGCTTCAAACGCCGCAGAGAGGCTTTCCATGATACAACCTAATTACACAGGGCAAGGGCATTATAAGCAGGAAGCTGCAGTGGCAACAGACGGGTAACAGGCTGTTGCCGAAATGACGATAGCAAAAGCGGTAGATTAGCCGCGTATTGTGACCATCTCGACAAAGTTACACGGCTTATGGCGGCTGTCTAATTGCTCGGAGATGATCATATCCCACCCAGTACGACACGCACCGGTAGAACCTGGCAAGCAGAAAATAATGGTGCGGTTAGCCACACCCGCCAACGCCCGAGACTGCACCGTCGAGGTACCGATCTCTTGATAGGATAACTGACGGAACAACTCACCAAAGCCTTCGATGTGTTTATCAAGCAATGGCGTTACGGCCTCGGGCGTACTGTCGCGCGCAGTAAACCCGGTACCACCCGTGGTGATCACACCGTGGATCGCATCATCCGCAATCCATTGCGAGAGCACCGCCCGCATGGCGTAGACATCATCTTTCACAATGGCTCGGTCCGCCAAGGCGTGACCAGCACTAGTGATGCGATCAACCAGTAACTGACCAGAGGTATCATCATCTAAGGTACGGGTATCGGATACGGTTAACACCGCAAGGTTCAGCGAGAATTTTTCAGTAACCAAAGACATAGAAATGACACCCCACTTAAGGTAAACCCCATCCAACACCGCAAGGTAGCCATGCCCTTGCCACCAGTTTGCCGCCTATTTACAGGCTTTTTTCTGCTGATCGGACTCGGTCATTAATTCACAAAACGGTGCTTTAAATTGATAGCGGTCCAGCAAAGCGGCTAATCGCTTAGGTTTGTGTTCAGCAACCCGTTCAGCGGCAGCCACAACCAACTTAAGCGTTGCGTCATCGAGCTTAGCCCAACCAATTAAGCCCGCTTCAACCAAAGAAAGGTTGGATGAGATCTCCCACGGGCCAAATTGCGTCGCTTTGGCAAAACCTTCGAAATACTCGGCATCAAACACACCCGTGTAAGCCTTTACCAAGGTACGGTTTGCCCAGCTGTAAGGCCAGTGAGGGCGAAGCCCTATCGCTTTATTGTGAAGATCAATCGCTGAGTTTAGATGCGTCATGGCCGCATCGACATCTTTCTCGCCATTGGCCAGCGTGATTGCGCGGTACAGCTCTACACGCGCTTTCATCTCGATGTACTCGGCGTTGTCTGGCCACCAGCCAATGGCTGAATCCACCTTTTCGGCGATCGGGTCGATCTTATCCAGCGGGATTAGCTCGCCTTTTTGATCCCAAGACTCGATGGCGTATTTCACCGAATAGGCCGAAATATCGGCCATCGCAAAGCGAAAGGAGAGATAAATAATAGGGATAGCAATACAGAGCACAACGACCAACACCGCTTTTGGTAGCCAAGCAGGCCCTTTTTTGCTCGACGTCGTCGTATCAGTCACCGTGGCTGAGCTCACGCGGCAGATCCTTGAATGATGGCTTTGGGGTTATTTACGAATAAATCATCGGCCATCTCCTCACCGTATAAGGCTTTAACCACCTCGCGGGCGCGGGACAAAATAGGCGGGCGGCGGTCACGGTTGTGTGCATCCGATGCCACGACCGTTACCCAACCACGCTCAAGGAGCTGATGTGCTCGCTCGTGGGCTGGGCCACCAAAATCATTGGTAACAGACATCGCCGTTACCTGAAACAAACACCCCATTTCGACAAAGGGTACGATCTTCTCTAGCGAAGCCATAATCTCTTTGTTACGTTCAGGGTGGGCAATCATCGGCACGATGTCGCGGCTTTGTAACCACTTAACCAGCTTATCGGTACCGGGTGGGATGTGATTGTGCGGCATCTCGAGCAGCATGACACGCTTGCCTTCCCATGCACCCAAAAATGGCAGGTCATCGACCATCGCCATTTGAAGGATTTCGGCACACAAGCGCACTTCGCCAGCGATGTTAACGGTAATCGGGATACCTTCCTCTTTAAGGCGCGCTTCGAATTGCTCGAAGTGCGGCGCTAAAGAGCGGCGCGTATTTTCGTAACGACCGGGGTGAACATGCGGCGTTAACGCCATATGCTCAATACCATCGTTTGCCGCCATACGCGCAAGATCCAACGCATCCTCGACCACAGCGGCACCGTCATCCACCCCAGGGAGTAGATGACAATGCAGATCAAACATCAATTTGCTCCTGAATAACCGTATGCGTCGTAGTAACCGCCGTATTCACCGTCACCGTACTTCGCACCTTTTTTCACATCTACCTGATTCAAGACCACACCCACAATCGGGGCTTTAACCTCATGCAGGCGCTTAATACCGCTACGCGCTTGCTGGTAAGGGGTCGAATCGGATTTAACAACATAGATCATCGCCCCCACTTGCGGCGCCAAGATCAACGCATCACTCACCGCCTGACAAGGCGCAGAGTCAATAATGATGCGGTCGTATTTACTGTGCAGCAAATCCAAAACCGATGCAAAGCGTTTCGACGACAATAGCTCAGATGGGTTAGGTGGGATGGTACCCGCCGTTAAGACATCCACACTGCCCTCTTCGTAACGCTGAATACACTCACTGATCTGAGCGGTACCGGCCACCAAGTTAGAGAGGCCTGCATGGTTACGATCAAGACCCAACGCTTTCGCCACCGCAGGGCGGCGCATATCGGCATCAATCAATAGGACTTTTTCCATCTGACCTGTCGCAAACGCAAGCCCTACGGACAGCGTCGTTTTACCTTCACCCGGCACGCTCGAGGTCACCGCAACGGCTTTGTTTTCGGCATCCAACGCCGACAGGATCAAACCGGTACGAATCGTACGTAAGCCTTCGGCATACGGCGATTGCGGATGGTCAATAAACTGACGGTAGCTTTGATTTGGGTTCTTACGACGGCGTGGCAGCAGTGGCAATAAGCCCAACATGGTTTCGCCAAGACGGCTTTCCACTTCGGCTGGGTTTTTCACCGTGTTGTTTAGCGCTTGCAGCAAGAAAGCAAACATAACACCAAACAAACCGGATACCACAAAGGCCAGGGCGATGATCAGCTTTTTCTTAGGCTTAGCAGGCTGAACGGGTACCACCGCAGGGTCAGATACACGTGCGTTAGCTGTGTTCAAATCGCCCGTTGCGCTGGTTTCGTTAAAACGCTTCAAGAAGGTATTAAAGATAGCGCGCTTCGCTTCTACATCTTGCTGCAGTTCACGCAGGCGATACTCTTTACGGCTTAGGTCTTGGATATTACCTTTGGTACCATCCAGAGTGGCTTGCAATGAGCGTTCGTTGGCCAATGCCACCTTGTAGCTGGTCTCGATGCCGTTAACGACCGACAAAATCTGACGGTTCAATGCATCACGTGCTGCGTTCAACTCAGAGTTAACTGCCTGCATGTTCGGGTGTTTTGGCCCGTAGCGTTTTGCCAGCTCCGAACGGCGCTGATCAACAATCGCGTAGGCTTCTTTCATACGCTGCACCAATGGATGCTGTAGCACACCAGGAACTAACTCCAAACGCGATGGATTACCTTTACCGATACTTTGGATTTGACGGTATAAGCTCTCGTTTTCCAGACGCTCACGACGCGCATCAACCAGTTTGCTGGCAACCAGTTCCAACTCTTGGCTTGCGATGTCTAAACCACCGCGTTCACCCACGATTTGTTCCTGCTCGCGGTACTGCTGTAGGTTTTGCTCGGCCGCCGTTAAGTCGGCACGTAACACTTCCATACGGCCACTCAACCAAGAAGACGCCTTCATGGTGAGTTCAAGCTTCGCTTCTAAGTTGTTCTCGATGTAAGCCTCGCCCACAGCGTTAGCTATGTCGGCCGCCAATTGCGCATCGGGGGATTCATAGCTGATTTTGACCAGCTGGGATTTGCGCACAGGCTCAATGGATAAGTCCTGCATGAAGGCATCAACCACCTTACGGCGCTTATCTTCAACGACCTCCTCATCACCATCAGGCAAGGGTAAGTAATCGCGAATATCTAAGCTGAATGGCAAAAGTGGCTCTTCCACTTGGTTGTACAGCGGATGTTCTACCAAGCCTAAGCGATCAACGACTTTTTCGGCCAGTTTCCGGGATTTAAGAATCTCGAACTGGGTTGTGAAGTACTCAGACTGGCCACCCTCAAGGCCGTATACCTCTTCGATGGAGACCACGTTAGCTTCTTGCGACTCGATCAACAAGGTGGCGGTCGCACGATAGATCGGTGTCAGTGAGTACACCGCTAACGTGGTTAATAAGGTCACAATAAACGCAAAGCCTAAAATGCCCCACTTGTGACGCATGATGGTTTGCCAATATTGGCGAAGATCGATTACATCGTCTTGTAGCAGGCGATCAAGCGCTCCCTGCTCTTTAACATTATCCTTAGTCACGTGCGTGTTCCGTAAAAAGCTGGGCTAAATTAGAAGAAACTTTCATCAATGGTGATGACATCACCAGGCTGAACTGGAGAGTTCAAATCCAAACGGTTTGGCTCGTTACCAGCACCTTCGCGTACCACAAAAAACTTGCTGGACGATGCACGTTCCGTAAAGCCGCCCGCTAAGCTGACTGCACGCTGTAGCGTTAGGCCTGGCTGGTATGGATACCCACCCGGTTTATTGACCGCACCGTCAATGTAAAATTCACGGTATTCAAGGATGGTCACGTTCACACTTGGGTCAACCAAGTAACCATCGGCTAAACGGGTAGACAGCAGTTGGCTAAGCTCGCCTGTGGTCAAACCCAGTGCGGCCAACTCCCCTAGGAAGGGGTAAGAGATTGTACCAGCATCGGAGAGTCTAAGTTCTGGGCTTAGCTCCTCTTCGCCGTAGACTTGAATTTTGATTAGATCCCCAACACTCATCCTGTAGTCGGACATCCCTTCAGCGTGAGCCCCCAAAGAAAAGCTCAGCAGCAGCGCTGCAAAAAGTGCAGTCAGTTTACTCATCATCCCTTTTAACCATGCCATCCATTCAAATAACGAGAATATAACGGAACGAAGGCTCACAGAGAGCCTTCAACCGTAAAGAAGATCTTGTTGGTTTTGTAATCAGCGTTTGGCTGATTCGAATCAAACGCCACGTGAGATACATCCACACCCAGCGTTAACCAACGACGCATGTCGTATGTTAACCCGATTGTCGCGGTTTCTGTATCATCATCTTTGCCAATTGGGCTATCAACGTAATCTTCGTTTAACCAGTTATAGCTTACACGGCTACCAAGACGCTCGTTCCAAGAGTGCGACCAACCCAACGTCCAGCTTGTGGTATCGATGTAATCACCCTCACCCGCTGAAGCATCTTCCGCTGCGCGGTTAGTTGAGATATCAAAGATAGAGTAGGTACGAGGTGCCCAGCTCATGGATACTTCCCAGTTCGCACCGGAGAAATCATCACGGCTAGAGCTATCAAAGTTTTTACGAGCTACACCAACACGTGCTGCACCGGTGGTTTTTGCGGTTGCATCCCACTCGGCACCGACCAGCAACTTGGTCACAGTGCTGTCGCGAGTTACCGACACCAGGTCATAGTCGATATCCGTGTAACGCCCTTCAACCAACAAACGGGTCTTAGGTGAGACACGGTAGAAGAAGGTACCGGTTAAGCCACGGGTCTGTTGATCCTTAGCCGCGGTAAAATCACGGAAGTTATCGTACTGCTTATCAGAAACCGTTGCCTTAACAACGATTTGGCCGGTTGACTCACGTGTACCGTAGGTTACCGTCGCACCTAAATTTTTACGGGTATAACGGCTGGCTTTATCGGCTTCGGCGGTTGTCAAAGACTCACCTGCACCGCTATCATCACGCGAATCGTGCAGCTTCAAATATTCGGCAATCAGGTCTAATTTGGTGCGCGCGCTGAATTCTAGGGTGGAATAGACCGACAGTGCTTTATCGGTGTAATCATCGTTGCGGCTGCTGTAGTGAATACCGTGTTCTACAGAGGCGTTTAAACCAGCGGTAAAACCACCTTTTTGACCTTGCAAATTGATGCTCGGACGGATCGTAGTGATCGAAGTGCTTTTTTCGTTGTCTACAGAGTCGAACAGGTTATCGGTATAGCCTTGTTTGACTTGCAACGTTGGCGTAAGTGCCAGATTACCAACGTCTACTGACGCAGGCTCGACGGCCAGCGCGTGTGTACTTAATACCGATGCCGCTATTGCAGCGTACAAAGGGCGTGCTTTTAAATTATCCATTTGAAAACCTCAGTCCGATAGAAGCAGATCCTGTAATAGCACTGCAAAACAGAAAATACATTATAACTGTCTTGCACTGCAAAAAAATTACACATAATTTTATCGTTACATCTCAGAAATTAACAGCAGTGTGTTATAAAACACCGACACTATTAATTACCTGTTACACAGGTTACGCTTTATCGACTCACCTTAAGGAGCATTGGAGCTAAGGATGCCAAAACTTTCCAAAATCGTAATCCCTGTTGCCGGCCTAGGCACACGTGTACTTCCGGCCAGTAAAGCCATCCCAAAAGAGATGCTGACCGTGGTCGACAAGCCCGTTATTCAACACGTTGTGGAGGAAGCGGTTGGTGCAGGTTTTACCGAAATCATCTTAATTACCCGCAGCAGTAAGCAGGCGATTGAAGATCACTTCGATGTTCACTACGAGTTAGAAACCGAGCTTGAGCGCAAAGGCAAAAACGCCATTCTGAATGATGTGAAAGGCATTTTACCGAAAGGCGTCTCGATCAGCTCTGTGCGTCAAGGCCGTGCGCTGGGCTTAGGCCATGCCGTTTTGTGCGCTGCACCGATTGTGGGTGATGAGCCGTTCGCCGTTATGCTGCCGGACATGCTGATCCATAACCCGGGTAAAGGCTGTGCTGATTTGACCGCGATGGTCAATGACTTTAACGAGACAGGCGCTGCGCAAATCATGGTAGAAGCTGTCCCAGAAGAGCACGTAGAGCGTTATGGCGTTGTCGATTGTGGCGGCAAGCCACTGAACCCTGGCCAAGGCCAGCCTGTGCAGCGCATGGTTGAGAAACCACCGCGCGAAGAAGCCCCGTCCAACCAAGCAATTGTTGGCCGCTACATTTTGCCAGCACGCGTTATGGAGCTATTAAAAGACACGCAACCAGGTGCCGGCGGTGAAATCCAGTTAACCGACGCGCTTGATGAGCTGATCAAAGAGCACCCAATGCGCGCCTACAGCATGGAAGGCAAAACCTACGATTGCGGTAACAAAATGGGCTTCTTGCAAGCCAACATGGCGTTTGCCATGAGCCACCCAGACTTGGGCAGCGAGTTTACCGATTACGTTAAAAGTGTGGTGTGCGAGTAATTTCGCTTAACCTCATTTAACCCTCGCCCACCACCCCAGAGCCGCATCCTTGTATGTGGGGTGGTTTGGGTGATTCGAGCTTAGCTCACCTGTTGGAGACACAACACTGTGCGAGTGACAGACACACCCGCCTGGAAAGCGCTGAAGGATCATGCCAAAAACATGGATGCCGTTCACCTTAAAACGCTTTTCCAGCAAAACCCTACCCGTTTTTCCGATTTTAGCGTCCGCAACGAACAACTCTTGTTGGATTTTTCCAAGCAGCGCATTACACACGACACCCTTACCCTGCTGAAAAGCCTGTCCGAATCCTGCCAGATGGATGAATGGAAAGAGCGGCTTTTCCGTGGCGATCACATCAATACATCGGAAGATCGCCCAGCATTACACACCGCACTGCGCCAACCGGCGGGCGACACCTTGATGCTGGATGGCGAAAACCTGGTCGAGGATGTGCAAGCCAATTTGGATAAAATGGCCGATATTGTCGAGCGCATTCAATCTGGCCAATGGCGCGGATACTCGGGCCTACCCATCGACACCATTGTTAACATCGGTGTAGGCGGTTCGGACCTTGGGCCTTACATGACCTGCAGCGCATTAACCAATGCCCAACTACCTAGCGGGCGTAAGCTGAATGTGCACTTTGTTTCATCGATGGATGGCAGCCAAATTGCGGATCTTTTGGGCACACTGGTGCCGATGCGTACGCTGTTTATCTTATCGTCTAAATCTTTCACAACGATCGATACGCTGTCGAACGCAAATACGGCGCGCGAATGGTTGCGCAGTGCAAGCGGCGTGAAAGATGAGATTTTAAACCGCCGTCACTTCATTGGTGTATCGGCCAACCCAGCCAAGATGGATGAGTGGGGCATACCGAAAAAAAGCCAGCTCAACTTTTGGGATTGGACAGGCGGTCGCTACTCGATGTGGTCCACCATTGGTTTGCCGATTGCGCTTAAAATCGGCATGCCGCGTTTTAAAGAGTTACTGGCCGGTGCACACGCCATGGACACGCACTTTAAAAACGCCCCCTTTGAAGAGAATTTACCCACTCTGCTGGGGATGATCAGTGTTTGGAACATCAACTTTTTAGGTATTCATGCCCACGCCATTCTGCCGTATGACGGCCGTTTAGCGCACTTACCGGCGTACCTTGAACAGCTTGAAATGGAAAGTAACGGTAAAAGCGTGAGCCGCCAAGGCGAGCCTGTCGAGCTTCGCACCTGCCCGATCATCTGGGGGGAAGTCGGCCCGAACGCACAGCACGCCTTTTATCAGCTATTGCACCAAGGCACCGAGTCTGTAATGTGTGACTTTATTGCCCCAGCCCGTCGCTACCAAGACACCGGTAATGCGGAGCTGCGCCAACAACATACCCTTACGCTGGCGAACTGCTTGGCTCAGTCGCGCATCCTGGCACTGGGTGATTCAGTTTTGGATGACAACGAATCTGCACCTGTACACAAACGCTATCGCGGCAACCAACCAAGCACGACCGTGTTATTAGATGAGCTTACGCCGTTTTCGTTTGGTCAGCTTATCGCCCTGTACGAGCACAAAACCTTTGTGCAATCGGTGATTTGGGACATCAACCCCTTCGACCAATGGGGCGTAGAACTGGGTAAAAAAATGGCCACCGACCTGCTGAAACCTTTAGCTAAAGAGAGCACTGGGGATAACCTGGATAGCTCCTCCAAAGGGTTACTCGATATTATTCACGCCAAGCAGGAGGAACGCCCATGAAACTCGTAATTTGGGGACAAGAGCTTGGCGCATGGGTAACCGCAGGCTGCTTAGCGCAAGCCGGTAACGACGTGTATTTGGTGCACGATGATCCGGATGTAAACCCACTGGACATTATGGGCACCAACACCCGTAATGAGCCACGCCTTAAAGATTTGATTGCAGCCGAACACTCTACAGAGCGTTTCCAGCTGATGAGCGCTGGCGAAGCCAGCTTGTTTAGCCATCACGTACTGTGCATGAACCCATCACAATTGGGCGATGCGAAACAGATTGTGACCCGCCTCGCCAAATACACAAGCGAGAAGCTGTTGATCATCAACCAAACCCTGTTTGGGGTAGGCGCAACCGACGAGCTTCAAAGCCTGCTGTCGCTTGCCAATCAACAGGTGGTCGCCTTTTTGCCAGAGAACATTGTTCAGGGCGAGGCTATTGAAAATGCGCTGCACCCTAAGTCGCTGACACTCGGTTGCGACGAACCTTGGGCCAATATGATGATCGAATCGTTGCTGCGCCCTTTCAGCCGTCATTTGGACCAGATGTTGGTGATGAGCACCCGCGAAGCGGAGTTTGCCAAGATGGCGACCACCGGCATGCTGGCACTGCGCATTGGCTACATCAACGAGCTGGCTAACCTAGCCGAACAACTGAGCGTGAACATCGATGTGGTTCGTCAAAGCATGGGCGCAGACCCCCGCATTGGCCACCATTACCTCGCACCCGGTTGTGGCTTTGGCGGCAACAGCTTTGCACAAAGCATTCAGGGATTATCCGAGCTGCTGGCCGAGAAACGTAACTCCCAGCTGTTGGATACCGTGCTCCGTGAGAACGAGAAGCAGAAAGAGCAGTGCTTCCGTAAGCTCTGGCGTCATTACGAGGCGGATTTACACGATAAGCAAGTCGCGATCTGGGGGGCTTCTTTCAAGCCGGGTACCTCCGCTTTGGATGGCGCACCCAGCTTAAGTGTGATTGAAGCCTTGATCGCCCAAGGTGTCACGATTCGCATTCATGACCCAGAAGCATTGGAAAATGTGGAGCGCCTGTACGGCGGACACCCACAAGTACTGACCTTTAAGGATAAGTACGAAGCGTTGGAAAACACCGATGCCCTATTAGTGTTGACCGAGTGGCCGGAGTATTGGTCCCCTGATTATGAGGCAATGCTGGAGCAAATGCGCCAGCCCGTTGTTGTCGACGGCCGAAATGTGTTCAGCCGCCCATTGCTGGAAAGCTTAGGCATTACCTACTACGGAATCGGCCGATAAGCCGACACAGCGCAAAACCGATGGCTACGCCAACCACATTGGCGTAGCTGTCTTCTACACTGAACGTTCGAAGCGGCAAAAACACCCCTTGTAGGTATTCCAACACAAAGGCCAACAGCACCAAACTGCCCCACATTACCCACGCAAAACGCCCTTTCAACGCAATAAACGCAGTTAAACTAAGCCCACCAAAGGCCAGAAAATGCCCGACCTTATCGGAGTTATCAAACAGCATTTCGGGCGGCGTTGGTCGAAAAATCGCGTACAACACACCCGATACACAGGTAATAAACAACACCCAGCGCAATACACTTGGCCAACCCAAAGGGTTTGCGATGGGTGGTTGTGGCTCGGTGTTTTCGTTAACAGATGGATTCAATCGGCACCCCATTTACTCGTTTCAGTGCAGCTATTTAAAAACTAAAGAATTAAAAAATTAAAAAGCAACGGATGGAATCATTTAATGTTGATGCATGGCGCTATTCGGTGGGAATCAACACCTGCGCCTCGGGCAGTAACGCTTTGACCTGCTTGGCAAACACCTGCTTTGCCTCATCATCGCCATGCACAATTCGAACCTCTTTCGGTTTACGGTAGATCCGCTTAATAAAGCGCAACAGATTGGCTTGATCGGCGTGGGCTGAATAACCACTTAGGCTGTGCACACTGGCGCGGATATCCACCCGCTTATCATCGATCATCACATAGCCGCCTCGCGGGCCATAGGTTTGAATATCACGCCCCATCGTGCCTTTGGCCTGATACCCAACAAACACCACATCGGTTCGGTTATCGGGCAGCAGTGCTTCAAGGTAGTTCACAATCCGACCGCCGGTGCACATACCACTGGCCGCAATCACAATCGCCGGATAACCCGATTGCTTTAAGCGATTGACCATCGCAATGTGCTCGGCGTGGTCCTTAATGGTGATCATTTGATCAAAGGCTAAGGGGTGACGACCCTTGGCTACTTTGCGACGGGCTTCTTTATCCCACAGCTCACGAAGGGATCGGTAATGTGCGGTAAACTCGGACGCTAACGGCGAATCAACAATAACCGGGAGCTTTTCCCAATCACCACCATGACGATGGGTGATCTCCTCTATCTCGTAGAGGAGCTCCTGAGTGCGGCCGATACTGAATGCAGGGATCAGCACCGCGCCACGGTCCTTTAAGCAGTGCTCGATGGTATTTTTAAGCGCTGTACGTCGCTTTTTGCGCCCTTCGTGAAGCTTATCGCCGTAGGTGCTTTCTATGATGAGGCGATCCGCCCGATAAGACGATTTGGGGGCTGGCAAAAGTGGCGAATGCGTTGCGCCCAAATCCCCCGAGAACACGACGCGCTCACCTTCGGCGTCAACCTCGATATAAGCTGAGCCTAAAATATGCCCTGCCACCCGAAACTTAGCACGCGCTTTGCTGCTTTCTGGCAAGCCATCTATAGAAAACCATTCATCATAGGGGATGGGTTTAAGCAGTGCCTGCAAACGGGCCAGTACCAGTTTAATGAGTCGTTCGTCGCGGGAGACACCGACCTTGACCGCATCCTCAATGACCAGCGGCAAGAGTGCCGCAGTCGCTTCGGTTGCGTAGATGGGGCCATCGAAACCTGCGGCCAATAAGTGCGGGATGCGCCCTACGTGGTCTAAATGGCAATGTGTAACCAGTAAGGCTTTGATGTGCTCAAGTGGGAAGTCGATTTGAATCTCGCCAAGCTCACGCCCGGCGGATTCTGCGCCTTGAAACAAGCCGCAATCGACCAACACGCCCTCGCCACTGGCAAGGGCAAACTCATGACAGGAGCCTGTAACCCCGTTGACCGCTCCGTGGTGCTTTAGGGTTAACATAAATTAGGACTCGTACCCCTCTGGGTTTTGGGACTGCCAACGCCAGTGGTCTTCCACCATTTGATCGATACCGGACTGAGCTTTCCAGCCCAGCGCCTTTTCACTGTAGGATGGGTCTGCGTAGCAGGTCGCGATATCGCCCGGGCGTCGATCCACTATTGTATACGGAATATCACGGTTACTGGCCTGTGAAAACGCCTCGACCACTTGCAGCACAGAATAGCCATTACCTGTGCCTAGGTTATATTCTTTGCATCCGTGATGCTCGTTAAGCGCATCCAGAGCTTTTAAATGGCCGTCGGCCAAGTCCATCACATGGATGTAATCACGCACACCAGTGCCATCCACGGTTGGGTAATCGCCACCAAAGACACTTAATTGATCACGGCGACCTATCGCCACTTGGGCAACAAAAGGCATTAAGTTGTTTGGGATACCATTTGGGTCTTCGCCAATGAACCCACTTGGGTGTGCGCCCACGGGGTTAAAGTAGCGCAGTATCGAGACCTCCCACGTGTTATCAGCAATGGCCAAATCCCGTAGGATGTGCTCGATCATCAACTTAGATTGGCCGTAAGGGTTGGTGGCCGATAGTGGAAAATCCTCTTTAATCGGGACGGTCGCTGGGTCACCATACACCGTTGCAGATGAGCTAAACACCACCTTTTTACAACCATGCTTGGCCATGGCCTCAAACAAATTGAGCGAACCCTCAACGTTGTTTTGATAGTAGCGAAGCGGCTCGGCTACTGACTCACCAACAGCTTTAAGCCCTGCAAAGTGGATAACCGCATCGATATCAAACTGATCGAACACTCGGTCCAACGCCGCTTTATCACGAATATCCCCTTCTACAAAGGCCGCTTGCTGGCCAGTGATGCGAGTAATGCGGTTAAATACTTCTGGGTGGGCGTTGCATAAGTTATCGAATACAACGACATCGTGCCCTGCTTCTTGTAACAACACGACGGTATGACTTCCAATGTATCCGGCACCGCCGGTAACGAGCACAAGCATGATGATTCCTTACTATTGGCCATGAGGTAGGAGCTAAGTTTACAGGAGAAACGAAGGCTAAGGTATGTTGAAATCACGCTCGAAAACATTCCCAATGCCTCAAGGTATTCAGACGGCAGCCTCTCTCGTGTACGATTGCGATGAGCTGTTATTAAAAACAAGTGTATGGGCTTGATGTCCACTAATGGTGTAAACATGTTACGCGCTTTATTAATTCTTTCTTTATTAGCGATCTATGGCTGCAGTCACGCGGGAAGTCTTTGTGCTCAGTATAAAAATGGTTCGCCAGTAATCATCGTATCCACCACCGAAAACGATGAAAGCGAGCTTTATGCAGACTGGGAGTTTTACTTAAACAACTTCATTTACAAGCACCAAGAATATGAAATCAAGAGCGACATCAATGAGCTGCCGTCCATGACGGTAATATTCGCAAAACAAGGGAAGAACAGTTTCGAATTAGTTGAATCACCCGAACCCATCTTGTACGAAATGATCAATACTTACTATCAAAATCATGGTGGCAAAGACAAGCTACTCGAAACCTATGTTGTTGAAGATTCTAGCAAGATAGAAAAACTATTAAGCTGCAAATTTATTTAGCCTTCAGCCCTACAGGGTAAAAATTGAGCGAAATGATTCACTAATACATTTGCAGCCGCATCGTCCTGATGCTGTTTTAAAGCTGTGTATATCTGCTCGCGAAAGGCATCCGGCGATAAAACACCATAATCACACCAAACGGTGCCCTGCGTAGCGTTCAAAGCACCTAGCGCAAACGCCTCAGCAAGACGACGTTGAAACTTGTCGTCAGACATATAGGCATTAAACAAAGCCTTCGCGGAAAGCGTTTGGTTTAGATGATAAAGCCGTTCTTTATCATTTTTTGGTAACTGCATATCATCGCCAGCAATGGCTGGAAGGGTACAAAACCCAAGTACAAATACAGCTAACCACTTGCCATAGAAAAATAACATGCTAAGCCCTAACTCAGAGGTTTAGTAAGCGTTTTCGTATCCAAGAAACAACTAAAAACACCAAGACAAATATAATAAAAAATGGGATAAACCACTGCGCGAATACAAAGAAGGCATAAAGGTAATCAAACTCACAATCATTAGATACAGGATTAACACAAAAAACCTGCATGGTATTATGTTTGATACCCACGTAAACCATGTACAATCCGACGGCAGCAGCTAGAACAAAAGAAACCAAATACATCATCCCTTTCAACATAGCACTTATCAAAACTAAAGAGCCAACAACTTAAAAACCCATATATTTACACAACCTAAAAAAACAATAAAATAACAACACCAAAACAAACAGTAAAAACAAAGAAAAAAGAAAGCCAAAGTCAAAAAAAATCATTAGGGGAAAAACAACCAAACCAGATAATCTAGCTGAAAGGTTAACTAAAAAATCGCCATCACGATTTTCTTTTTTGAAAAGCATCAGATACAAATCATAGACAATATAGAACGTAACAAATACAGAAAAAAACCATAAAAAAGTACTCATCACCCCCCCTCAATTTATCGTTTCAATTAGATATTAATTGATAATACTTAGCGGATACTGAATTGCAAAAGTTATGATTGAATTTCCCACCTTCCACAAGGGGCTTAATTTTGCTACCAACTTCTATCAAACCTAATGTAAACCTCTCATCATATTGATCAGCTTCATATTTTGATCTAAGAATAATACTTTGCTTTTCCCATACTTTAAAATCTGGACTTTCAGGGTAAGCTTCCATACATATCATTAAGTACCCTGCATCAACACCCTCGTTAAACGAAGCACTCATATCTGCCGAAACTAAGCTAGAAAAGGACAAGCATATAAAAAAACTTTTTATAATAAATACATTATTACAAAGTTTATTAAGTCTCTGCACAAGCATCATAAACCGATTTCCTATAAAACGGAGGGGAATGCCCCCCGTATATAAATTTATAGATCATCTGTTGTTAACAAGCCTCTACGAAGCAGTTCGTGCTTAGCCCTTTCAGAGTCTTTTTGTGCACAGACATAGAGAACAGCACCCATAACTGTAAGGTAGGAAGTTACATGACCACCCATTCTCATGGCCGAAGCACTTCCCGTGAACCTAGAAACCGTTTTTTCACCTAGCTCAAAATTTGTCATAGATTTTGCTAATTTAATTGCGGACTCTTTTGATCCAGTTTTAAGCAAATCAAAAAAAGTATTAGCACCCTTGGTAAGAGAAAAGCTTGCAGCTGTACCAACACCCAATACTTTTAAGTGAGAAGCTACATCAGCGTTAAAATCATGCATTTCTCTAAGCTCTATATCTGTCAAGCTCCAACTATACCAGTAGGGGTTCGCCACTTGCAGCGCAACAAGACTGTAAAACTTACTACCTAACGAACGATCATCTAAGCTGGAAACATAAGCCATGTAAGCAATTTTACGATCATTGCTTAATGACCTATAGGTCACCAGACCATTTAAGAGAAATAAAGCATCACCCCTTTGCCTAAGCTTGGGTAGGTATGCATTTAGGTCTGTTACGTTTGCTAAAAATCCTACTGGATCAGAGTTAAATTTTTCAGATATGTAGATAGATTTACTCATACAACCTCCTTGTTTGAGTTAAAAAAGTGCAACTTACTTAGTTACACTTTGAAGAATTTTTTAAGCGCGTCCGTAATTATCCTTAAAACGAACAATGTCATCTTCACCAAGGTAAGAACCGGACTGAACTTCGATCATTTCCAACGGGACTTTGCCTGGGTTTTCTAATGCGTGAACTTCCCCTAATGGGATATAAGTGGATTGGTTTTCGGTGACAAAGAAGGTGCGCTCGCCACAGGTGACGCTGGCGGTACCGGATACCACAATCCAATGCTCCGCACGGTGGTGATGCATTTGCACCGACAGCTTCTCGCCAGGTTTTACGGTAATGCGCTTCACCTGATAACGTTGGCCGTTATCAATGGAATCGTATTTACCCCAAGGGCGGTACACTTCGCGGTGTTGGAAATGCTCGTTACGGCCTTGATCTTTAATGGCCGATACCAGCTTTTTAACATCCTGCACTTTGTCCTTGTGCGCAACCATCAAGGCATCTTTGGTATCGACAATGATAAGGTCATCCACACCCAGTGCCGTTACCAACCGCTCGCCCCCAACGATCATGCAGTTTTGACTGCCTTCGGTGATGACATCGCCTTGCAGTACATTGCCGTTAGCATCCTTTTGCTTTATTTCCCAAAGGGCTGTCCAGCTACCCACATCACTCCACCCTGCATCCAATGGGATAACCGCTGCTTTATCGGTTTTTTCCATTACGGCGTAATCAATGGAATCATCCGGGCAGGCTTCGAAGGCGGCTTTATCGACACGGATAAAATCTAAATCCGGCGTTGTGGTGGCCATGGCCGCTTTACAGGCACTTAAGATATCTGGGCGATGTGCTTCTAGCTCTTGCAGGAAGCGGTTTGCGGTAAACATAAACATACCGCTGTTCCAATAATAGTCACCTGCATCTAGGTATTGCTGCGCTGTATCGGCATCGGGTTTTTCAACAAACTGTGCTACGGGGTAGGCGTTACCGCCCTCCAAAGCCGTACTACCCGCTTTGATGTAACCATAACCGGTTTCTGGCTTGGTCGGCACCGTACCAAAAGTGACCAAGTATCCCGCTTTGGCTAAAGGCTCTGCTGTTTGGACAGCTTGTTGAAACACATCCGCTTGGTCGATCACATGGTCGGATGAGAGCACCAACAACGCCTCATCCCCCTGCTCTTTTTCAACCGCATCCAAGGCGGCCAAAGCGATGGCTGGGGCGGTGTTACGACCTACAGGCTCAAGGAAGATAGAGCATTTTTGGTCGATTTCGCGCATTTGTTCCGCAACTAAGAATCGATGTTCTTCGTTACAGATAATCGATACAAAATCTAAACGACCTAAGCGCGTCATTGTTTCCTGCAACATGGTTAGCTGGGAATTCAGTTTTAAAAACTGCTTAGGATACTGGGTACGGGACAACGGCCAAAGCCGTGTACCCGAACCACCTGATAATATGACCGGTATCATCTTTTCATCCTTAAAGAGTAGAAACCGTAACCGATGGTTGATTAATCACTGCCAAACAGATCACGGGTATACACTTTATCTGCAACGGCTTCTAATTCTGGTGCCATACGGTTAGCGACAATCACATCCGATATGGCCAAAAACTCGTTCATGTCTTTTACAACACGCGAGTTGAAGAATCGCTCTTCTTCTAACACCGGCTCGTAAACGACAACCTCGACACCTTTGGCTTTTATACGCTTCATGATGCCCTGTATCGCCGATGCCCGAAAGTTATCCGAGCCGCTTTTCATCACCAAACGATAGATTCCCACCACTTTAGGTTGACGCTTAAGGATGGACTCAGCCACGAAATCTTTCCGTGTGGTGTTGGCATCAACAATGGCACGGATGATGTTGCTAGGTACATCTTGGAAATTCGCCAATAACTGCTTGGTGTCTTTCGGTAGGCAGTAGCCGCCATAGCCGAACGATGGGTTGTTATAGTGGCTGCCGATGCGCGGGTCTAGCCCTACACCCTCGATGATTTGGCGCGAGTCTAAGCCGTGGGTTTCGGCGTAGCTGTCTAACTCGTTAAAGTAGGCAACACGCATCGCCAAGTAGGTGTTGGAGAAAAGCTTAACCGCTTCGGCCTCGGTGCTGTTGGTAAACAATACCGGGATCTCGTCTTCTGGCTTAACCGCCCCTTCAACTAACAGGCTAGCAAATACACGTGCACGTTCCGATTGCTCGCCAACGATGATACGTGATGGGTATAGGTTGTCGTGCAGCGCTTTGCCTTCACGGAGGAATTCTGGCGAGAAGATGATGTTATCTGTACCCAGTTCCTCTTTGATTTTTTGCGTGTACCCAACAGGGATGGTGGATTTAATCACCATGACTGCATTCGGATTGATCGCCATCACATCTTTAACGACCGCTTCGACCGATGCCGTATTAAAGTAGTTAGTGACAGGGTCGTAATCCGTCGGGGTGGCGATAACAACGTACTCGGCCTCTTTATAGGCCAGCTCTTTATCCAATGTAGCAGTAAAGTTCAGCGCTTTATTAGCTAAAAAGTCTTCAATTTCCGCATCAACAATTGGGGAGATTTTATTGTTGAGCATTTCAACTTTGTCCGGGATGATATCAACCGCCACAACATTATGATGTTGAGCTAATAACATCGCATTTGATAAACCTACATACCCGGTACCGGCAATAGCTATATTCATGATGCATTAGATCCATTCAGATTATCTTTAAAATTCTTTCTTACAAAATATACGCCTAAGCATATAGTTATCAATAAAACTAAATTTCTTTGCATTAAAACACCCTCTACATCGTAAAATATATAAGATAAATACAAAGTAGGCATACTGATAACAAACACAAATAAATTGATATACAATACGAGTTTATCTTTATCCATTCCAGACAAGCCTTGTATCAACAAGAGATTAACCAAAAGAGTTAACATAGGTACGAAACAAATAATATCCAGCATTTCCGAATAGGAAGCAAAAGCAGAACCAAAAACCAACTTAAACACCAAACCAGATAGAAAATACAAAGATAAACCTATAAACAACCCGAGACCTACAAATATTATAGAAGTGCGTATTAAAAGTTTTCTATATTTTTTAAAACTAGATTTAAAAACCTTGGCAAAGTGCGGATAGAATACCTGAGATATTGAAAAAACAACTATATTATTGATAATCTGTATGACTTTTTGAGCAGAAGCCACCCCCCCTAGCGTTTTTGGATCTACGGCAAACACCATACCAAGAAAAACCAAAGAAAATGCTCCGGAAAAAAGGGTCAAAGCAGATGAAATAAATATAGGAGTTGCCTTTAATATAGATATAACCACCACACTAAAACGAACAAACCTAAAACATAACTTATAAAGTTTAAATGCATAAAAAAGCATGATAAATGAAACAAACACATTTAACATAGACATAAGAAGAGGGCGATAGAAAAAATCATCCTCTTCTTGGATAAAGATAAAAACCAAAGGTAAAAACAGCAATTTCACAAAAAAACTATTTAAGGCTACAAATCTTACATTACCCATACCCCTATACAACCAAGCAGGTAAAAGAAAATCACCAAAAACACCTAGAAATGTAAAAAAGAAAATCCAAAAATGCTCAAGAACAGTCTCAGAAAACAAAACAGATGCAAAGAAAAGCAAGCACGAGCTTATGAAAATACAGACTTTAGCATAAAAATATTTAGAAAATATAAAACTTAAATCTTTTTTATCTGAGATGGCAATTTCTCGAGTAGCAGTGTATTCAAAACCAAACTTTACAAACAAAACAAAAAAATTAGAAAAAACCAAAGCCATTTCCAATAAGCCAAACTTCTCCACACCTACAACTCTAGTTATATAAGGAAGTGTAATAAGTGGAATTGCAAAGTTCGAAGCCTGAATCAAAGCATAGTACATCGTTTCCGACAATAGTTTACTTTTAAGATTCATAAAACCCTTCCAAGCAAGATGATAAATCTTGAGAAGTTTTATATATATCGCTTTTTACATTCAAAATCCTATTCCTCAATAAAGTTTCGTCAAAAACGTTTACTTTATGAAAAACTTCATTGACAGAAAAATTTTCATCAACCTGATAATTGGAAATAGACTCGCCGAAAACTTCATGTAATGCACCATTCACTTTATCTTGCCAAGGGAAAACAAACGTAGGAATAGCATAAGATAACGAAAAAATTGAAGAGTGCATTCTATTGCAAAGTGAGAACTTAACATCCGAATAAACTTGACCAAAGTCAGTTTTGTGAGAAAGCATAACAATTGAAGCTTTGCACCCTTTAAGCTTGAGAGACTCAAGCAAAAAATTATTATAATCAACATCCTCATAAGAAGAAACTATTAGCTTCAAACTTAATGAATAATGCCGAGAAATTGTGACCAAGTTATCGATTAGTAAATTCGTATTCCTTTTTACATTGGGATAGAATTTGTCGTTATAATCCATGACGTTTACAGAGAAACAGCTTTTAACTCCAGTAGCTAAAGGATAAACATCTGACAGAATGAATACGGGATCTGGAGATACTGACACTCTCGCTTTAGGGTTTACATCCTCAATGAAAGACATAGACTTTTCGTCTCTCACATTTATATATTTAGCCTTAGCAGAAATATTATTTAAAGAACGCTTCCAACTAAAACTAAAAGGCCCAACTCCAACACCGTAAACAACAATAATAGAAGTTATCTTCCCAGACAAACTATCAAAGAAATCCAAATATGGGCATCCAGCATGATTAAAAAACATATTTCCGCCCCCAAATATAACAACATCATACCCTTGGAGCCTAGAACTAACTTTTTTAGCAGAAAACAGCCTCGCTTTATATTTTTTATAAAGATACCTGAAAGCAATATTATTATTTAGATAGGATTTAATCGTCCCTATTTTACGGGGCTTATTTAAATTCGAATCATAGTCTGCACTAAAATCCTGAAGCTCCCTAAGTTCAAGATCAAATGAGTCAACTGTAATACCATGCTTTGACAACAGAAACTCTATACACCGAGAAATGAGTGCATCACCCACATTCAACCCACTGAGAGAACTAACTTTAGCGACTTTCATATACATTTGCCTTATAAACAAAAAGATAGCATACCGTAGAAAACATCAACAGCATCAGCAAACTACCACTCAAAAATGGTGTGCCTAAAGTATTCAATATAAAATAAAGATAGTAAACTATAAATACAATCTTAACAGATGACGTCCTGGCATTATTCCCAACCCTTTTATTAAAAGTAACAAACAAACCAATCAAGCATAAAAAATATGATATCAAGCCAAACCAACCTGACTCAGCTAAAACTGACCCCCAAAAGAAATCAAACAGATACATATTGTTTTCATACCACCATAAGCCCTCTAGATAAGTCATATGGTAAACAGAGTTTATATTATCAACTGATTGCGCACTGCCGAAAGTAGCCAAACCACTTCCAAGTGGAAAATAAAAACTAGATAAATATAGAGATTCATTAAGTATTACCATTCGAGGCATAACATCCTTATCTATTTCTAAAAACTGACCTGAAAGCAAACCCGCAGAATCAAAATTATAAAAAAAGAAAACCAGAACAGGAAAAGCAAGAAGAAATAACATTTTTCCAGAAAAAGATATCACTAAACTATTAGCTTTAAACTTATTAACTAAAAAAACAAAAAGAAGGATCAACACAAAAAGAATCTCAACCCGCTGGCCTGATAAAACAATAAAACTCATAGCCAACATCATGTAGAAACAATTTCTATAAATACCTCGATTATAAAAGAAGAGTAAAAAGAGATAACTTAAACAAAAAAATGCCATTTGCCCTGGGTGTATAAAAAAGCCAGAATATCTTTTTATAGAAGTTCCAGGAATAACAGATGGTGCACTTGTACCTGGCAATAGACCATAATATAAAGTAGGAGCAAAAAGCTCTACTATTATAAGTAATAAATTCACAAGAAGCAGTATTTCGAAAAATCTAACAACTGACTCAACTGGTTCACCACGATAAAAGATGTAAGCACAAAGAATAACAATAAAAAAAATCTTTACATTCATCACAAGCTGCAAAATTGATGAAAAATAGACACCACCATTAAACAACATGGACAAAAAAGAAAAAACAAAATAAAAAACTAAACCAAACCAAAGATATAGACTGAAATTTGGGACTCTTTTCAAATTAAAAAAAGCAACAACAACCCCAAAAAAAATCATAAGTAGTTCTATTGCAACTAAAGCAGTAGACAATGTTGGCACAGCTTTTCTAAGAAAAACAAACCCTGAAAAGACAATAAGCAATAAAAACAAATAACCACTACTTATCTTGACTCTGCTATACATTAAAGTCATCCAGCCATTTCTTGCTTTGAGAATCGGTAATTAAAGCCTTATCCACCAAAGCGACAATATCTTGCTCATAAAATCCTTTAAGCCTCGCTCTGGTTTCCAAAGAAATATCTATTTTCTCTTTTTCAGCCCCATTTAATCCTGAATAAATACTTAACAATAATTTCTTCACTTTCGGGTTTGAATAAAAAAAACTTTCCAATCGCTTATTAAGCACCAACGCAGCTCTTTGAATAAAATCATTCTTATGACCAGAAGTTACATTTGATTTCTCAAAATTATATTCAGAATAAAAACTCGAATCCAAACCTAGGTTATTAAATACTTTATTAATAACTTCATTCGGGCTAACACAGAACTCCATAAATTCAAAGACCATCATATTGATCTCATGCTTTTCAAAATCATCAAGATGCTTTGAATACAACCCGGAATCAAGTACGCGGAGAAACCACTCATCCAACCCTATAGCAGTGGCAGATTTACCATTTTCGTAATCGAAGCACATAGATATGTATTTATCAAAGGACATATTCTTATCCAAATACAATCTTGACTTATGAAACAAAAAACTCGACTTTAACCTTTCAAGTGGAGAGCGTAATATAAAAATAAGTTCGAATTTATCTTTATAACTCTGTATTTCTGCAATATTCTCAGCAACAATATTACTATCCGCTAAGTAACCTGGAGAACCTTCTAAGAACAGGCTTCGTTCAATATTAAACCGAAACTCTTTTTCGTACTCGTTGAATTCACAATTCACATTACGAAAAAAATCTGTCTCTTTCTTGATTGATTCGTTAAAAAAACCACTATCCACCATGTACTGATATAAGGAAGTTGTTCCTGACTTCTCTGTACCTGATATTAAAACATATTTTTTCATTTAAATACCCCTTCGATAAAACCAATAATATGACGTTCTAACTCAACAGGTTCATTAATCGTCATATTCTGGGACAAGTTGGTCACCACTTTATCAATAGATTTTTCAAATGAATTAAGATCGTTACAAACATATACACCAGATTTAGAGGAAAATTTTATCGCCGTAGCCTTTTGATGATCGTTTCTATGTTCTTGCAGGGAAGCATCTCGAGGAAAAATTATAATTGGCTTTTTCAGTTCTAAAGCACTAATAATATTACCCATGCCCGCATGAGAAACGACAACTTCGGACATATTATAAAATTCTTTAAAATCTGCAGCATTCAAAAACTGATAACATTCAAGATTTTTATATTTTTTAGATTCTGCGGTCTGAGCTACTATTCGAATATCCTTATCTTTTGCCCAAGCATCTATTACCTCTAACATTCTGGGAAACGGCAATTGAGTACCAACACTGACAAAAATCATAAAACCTGCCCTTTGTAATACGGGCCTTCAGGATTTTCCAATTCAGGCCATTGAGTCAACCAAACATCCGCAAAAGGCTTAACCTTTTTTCCAGCTAAGGACATTTCTTCCGCATTCGCGATACTATCCAGCCAAATTGTTTTCTTTCTAAACACTTTAGCAACAACAATACAAAAGAACCCCGGCGCAGCTCCTGTACTAATCACCACATCTGGCCTCAGTTTAACTATCAACCAAAACGATTGCAGGAACAACTTAATCAAGCCAATTTTATCCCACATATTAGCATCATGTAGTGAATAAAATTTACCGTCAACTGTTGATTTTAAGGAAGGATCTGTACAAGCGTAAAACGTATCATATTTTTCAAAAACTTTTTTCAGCCTATTTAGCTGAATCCAGTGCCCACCAGATGAAGACACAGCTAATAACTTTACCTTTTCACTCATAAACTATTATAACCCTCTAACCATAGTGGTTAAATCTAACGAAACAACGTCATGCTCATACTTTTCTAAAACATAGCTTATTAACTTACTTCTAATATTGTTTCTTTCTTCAAACGACAAATTCAAAAGCTTACTAAGTAGCACACTATAATCCGATACAGCTGGAGCTATTAATACATTTTGCAAATCTGGATGAATTACTTCTTTAACTGCACCATTATTAATAGCCAACGGTATCATGCCGCAAAAGATCGCCTCTACTAATAATAAACCGAGCGACTCGCCCTTCCTAACAGACGGAAATAAAAGAAACTCATATTTTGACATTCTTTTTGCAAGCTCTTTATGACTTACTAAACCGATGATCTCAATATCATACCCTTTTGATTGATCTAGTATCTTTTCTTTTTCCTCTCCATCACCAATAAAGCAAACCTTATTGATGTACTTATTGTTTTCAATAACAGAGTTAAGCGCTGTTATTGCACCCTTCTCTTGGATCATCCTGCCAACATACAAACAACTATTTTGTTCTTTTTGCCCTGGTAAAAATAAATCACTTCTAACACCACCAGAGGGAGATACAAATATTCTTTTTGTTACTTGGTAGTACTCAGTAAGTTCTTTTTTAAAATACTCACTTGGTACAACAATCATCTTAGCCTTACTAAGAGCCCACTTATTAACAAGCTCTTTAATTTTTCTCTTAAAAGTTTTCTCGTGTATTTCAGAAAAAGCATCACTACCATGAAAGTTAATAACTAACTTAAACTTTCGGAAAAGTTTTGCTAACAATACTGGTAGTACCGAATGACTCACATAGTGAACATGCACAACGTCATACCCACCTGTTAATATCTTTAGAAAAGTACTTAGATAGAAATCTAGGTATGCTTTTGCCCCCGATCCTTTAATCACACTTAGGCTCACATCAAGACCATTTTCTTGATAACCTAAGTAACATTCCCTGACAAAGGTACCCCAATAGGGCTTAGACTCGTTAGGGTACAAGTTAGCGACAACTAAAATTTTCATTTTTTCGCTTAATATATATCTTTTGAAAGAAGAGATAGCGGCGTCTTGTATAGAATCTTAACGTCCAACCATATAGACCAATTATTAATATACTCCAAGTCTAATTCTACGCGCTTTTCCATTTTATCGAGCGTTTCCGTCTCACCGCGATAACCTGAAATCTGAGCTAAACCAGTGATACCAGGCTTAATACGATGTCGCGCTAGGTAGGAGTTAATTTTATCGCTGTAATAATTATTATGAGAAACCGCGTGTGGTCGCGGCCCTACTAAGGACATTGTTCCATCGAGTACATTAAACAGTTGTGGTAGTTCATCGATGGATGTACGGCGGATAAACTTACCTACTTTTGTAATTCGCGGGTCTTCTTTAGTGGCTTGCTGCACTACCTGTTCATCCACATGCATTTTCATGCTGCGGAACTTCCACACTTTAAACACTTTGCCATCAAAGCCTGTTCTGTCCTGTTTGAAAAACACAGGCCCAGGGGAGGAACGCTTAACGGCGATAGCCACTGAAATCAGCAATGGTGATAGCGCCAATAAAGCACAGACAGCAACCACACGGTCCATTAATGACTTCATTTTGGTTGCGACACGTGATGAGGTTAGCGGGCTTTCGTTTAAACAAATAATCGGAGTACCACTTACCTCACGGACGGAGTGGTTTAACAACCGCATGGCGCTAATGTCTGGCGCCCAGATAACATCCACGTTCATATCCAACAGGTCAAAGTGTAAGCCTTGGATTTGCTCGCTGTGTTCCATGGGCAGTGCAATGTACACACGACGGATACCGTGCTCGCGTATTACCTGTCTTACACCAGCCATATGCCCAATAACCGGTACTGGTAAAGTCGCAGCTGCAGCAATATCGGGCGTCTCGCTATCGCCACGTACAACACCCACCACGTAATCGGGTAACCAACGGTTACCATTTAGGCTTTTTATTAGGTGGCGGGCGGTATTCCCCTCCCCAATTACAACAGCGCGCAAGTGCTTACCAAAGCTTTCTTTATACTGTTTAATCACCATGCCAATGGCGATGTGATTGACCACTTGCAAGCACAGTGCAAGCGGTGCCCATACAAGCAGTACTTGTCGACTGAACAAATCGGTGGTTTTGGTAATAAAACCTACCAATAAAACGGCGGTCAAACACAAAAGCCAAGCCAACGTTAAACGTGCAACGTTTTTCACATGACTCATGGCTTGTCGGTAGATACCGCGAGTTGTATAGATACCGCACATGCTGAGTGCGACGATCACGGCCAAAAAGCGATAATGCGTATCAAAACCACCGGTTTTGGAAAAGGTAAGTAGATACAAAATTGCCGTTACGACGAATACATCTGCAGCAAGTTGCACCCAAAAGGTGAAGTTTTCGTGGTTTTTGAGTATCCGGCGGCTGCGGGATAACTTAATGGAAGATTCTGAACGTGGGTTCACATGCAAATCCATTGTGATTGACCTATTCCTTTGAAGCAGTGTCCGTAATTTGCAGCAGAATACCATCCGTTTGTTACACTTTGCTGCACTGCAAGGTTAAATAGTAGTTAAGCTGTTGTTAACGCGCAACAACATTCTTGGTTTTTCGAAATATATCTTTAAGTTTGTGTAGCCGATTGCTAGCATAGGTGTTGCTTGACTAATCAAGCCATAAGCAAGGAGCATGCCTATGCATAAGTTAATTGCAGGTGTAGTAATGGGATTAGTGCTACCTGCTGGCGCGGCATTCGCAGATGGCGATACCGATGGCATTAGCCCAGTTGTGGGCGATTCTGCCGGTACCTCTTCTGTTCGTGTTTTGCCAGCGTATTTCCGCTCACAAGGCCAGGCTAATGGCTTTGGTGGTGGATTATCTGTAGCACCAGGCTTGCAATTACCGTTTACCTTACCCCCTCTTGGCGGAGTCGGTGGTGGTGGTGGCGGTGGTTCAGCCAGCCCAAGCTAAGTGATTTTCACTTACAAAGGCACATGGGTGCCTTTTTTTACATCGCCAGTATACAAGTGTCGCTATTTAAAAACAAAAAATATTATTCATAGTGCGTCGATATTTTTAACATTATATTCATATTTGACTCCTTTTTTTAGCCCTAACACCTCCTTTTATCCTCGATTCCTCCCCACACCTAGTCATAAAGCATCAATATAGTGCACCCTTCTTGCTGCACATGCACACCATTCATAGAGATAGCCAGTCATATCTCTCATCAAGTGTTGCCTAAAAACTACACTGTAGTTAAAATGCGTCATAAATCCTGATCACGATCTGTGTTGTACGTTTTCAGGACTCTTTTTAATCGCGTTACCGCACTATCACGGTAACCATGGTGCATGGAGCCCAATAATGAAACGTAGTTTGTTCTTAGGTGTGCTGGCGGGTGTCATGCTGCCTGTGTTAACTGCACAAGCTGATGTTGCTTCTGATATGGCAGCCGGTTTGTCTATGGAATCCGTGATTGCAAATGCACAAGCAGAGGGCCTATCCGTTGAGGCCGCGCTAGCCGCCGTAAACGAAGTAAACCCAGAAGCCTTGGCCGATGCTGTCGCCGCTGCCATTGCAGCCGACCCATCCGCTGCAGAAAGCATTGTTGCTGCAGCTACTAAGGTAAACCCAGCGGCTAAAGACGCCGTTATTGCTGCAGCAATCTCGGCGGGTGCCGACCCTGCTGCAGTTACCGCTGCAACCGCAGCTGGTCCTGCTACAGGCAACCCATCCAGCCCAACGCCCAGCGCTGCGGGTACACCACCCCCTTCTGTACCATCCTTTGGTGGTAGCTCCGGCGGTGGCGGTGGCGGTTCTGCTAGCCCAAGCTGATCATAAAGGTTAGTATTCCAAAGGCACCTATTAGGTGCCTTTGTTTTATCTGCGGAATAAACACGATGGATCGCACATTCAGCCAGCCAAGCCAAAACTCAGACACCCCACAGGCCGACCGTTTTTTATTTTGGCCTTTTCTTGCACTTATTCCTTGGCTCCCTTTACCCCTTGGTAGCAACCGCATCTGGGCTGGCAGCCTACTTACCAGCGTTACCTTGGTGCTTTTATCCGTTTGGTGCTTACTTTGGGTGCAAAAAAAAGCCCAGTTAAATACAACTTTCAAGAAAGCCTGGCCGGTGCTGGCCTTGCTGGTTGTAAGTAACGTATGGGTTGGTTTTCAGGTAAGTCCTTTTGGATACACCCTTGCCATATCCGATACATGGCATGAATTTGCGCTAGGCTGGGGTTTGATCGGCTTTTTTACCCTGTGCTTACTGCTAATCAACTGCAAACAACGCATCCGCGTCACCTTATATATGCTGGTTTGCAGCGGCGTATTTCAAGCCATATACGGCAGCTTAATGACCCTGACTGGCACCGAATATACGTTTCTTATCCCTAAAGACAGTTACCTTGGTGTGGCAACGGGCACTTTTATCAACCGTAATCACTTGGCTGGCTACTTAGTGGTTTGCTTATCGCTTGGTATTGGCTTAATGATAGCCACATTAAAAAACAACCCATCGGGTACTTGGCGAAACCGGTTGCGCCGCTGGATGACAGCACTCCTAGGCGGCAAGGCCAGATTACGTATCGCCTTGATTATCATTGTGATCGGAATTGTGTTAACCCATTCACGCATGGGTAATACCTCCTTCTTTGCAGCCATGATGATTACCGGCGTAATAGCTTTAGTACTTAGCCGACACGCGACACGCTCTACCGTTATCTTGCTGAGCAGCTTATTAGTGATCGATATTTTAATTGTGGGGACGTTTTTTGGTGTGGATAAGGTAGTAGACCGCCTGGAACAGACCAGCTCGCACCGCGAAACTCGGGATGAAGTCGACCGTTACAGTCTACATTTATTGGATAAGCACCTCGTTGATGGCACTGGAGCAGGAACTTTTTACACCACCTTTCCCGAGTACCGTGGGGGCGATATTCGTATCTTCTATGACCATGCCCATAATGATTACCTAGAACTACTGTCGGAGCGCGGTTTAGTTGGTTTTATACCACTAATCATTGTATGGCTAGTCTGTATTGCCGCCGCACTTTGGGCACAATGGAGGCGTCAGGATGCCCTTATGCGAGGGGTCTCGTTTGGCTGCATTATGTCGATGATCGCCATGGCGATGCATGCTACAGTTGAGTTTAACTTCCAGATACCTGCAAACGCGGCCATGTACTTACTGGTTATGGCGCTTGCTTTGATCAGCTTGTTTCATAAAGAGCGCAAACGAAAGCAAAGCACCCGCTACTAACCATTCAACCAGTAGCCAAACCATAAAAAAGCGCCTAATGGCGCTTTATTTTTGCATCACAACTTCGCAGCTGTAATTAAGACTTACGCGTTGCGCGGTAACCTACCGCCAACAAACCTAAAGACATCAACAACAAAGAAGATGGCTCTGGTACATCAAACGTTGAGTAGTTAGAAGCTTGACCTTCTACATACGTTGCAACCGTGTAAGTACCTGCAGCTGTTACTGATGGCGTACCATCTGTCCAGAAGGTAACGGCTTCCTGACCTGCAGTTTGCCAGTCAAGGATATCCGACCAGTTGATCTCTACTAAGTTGTAGGCAAATACAACACCCATTGGGTCGTACCATACCGCATGCCAAGAGATGGTATCGGAGCTGCCGTAAATTTCATCCGCCACTGAATCCAAAGATTGCAGGTCAAACATTTCTGCAGCGTAGATGGTATCTGTCGCTGTAAACAATGATTGATTATAAGCAGATGTAACTTCTTGCAGAGGGGTTGGGTAACCCGCAGAGTCGCTTGTGTACGTTACAACCGGGGTAGTGACATCGTCGTTTTGCGTGATGTTAATCACGTCGGCCGATGCGGTTGCAGCCGTACCCAGCGCCAGGGCACCTAGCAATGCGCGCGTTGCGTTTAGATTCATGACGAACCTCCATGTAATTACATTAGGCTTAGGCCGGTGTCGACTCCACTACTGACCCCAATAACCATAAGCCTAATGAATATATCGCTTATGAATGACACTTTCGAGTGATTTCCGTGAAATTAAGCCTCTTTTCTTGCACGTTCGAAACACACCGAATCAAAAGCGTTTCCATTTAGCAACAAAAATACATAAATGTCTGTTTATTTTACAAAGTTTTTTTATGGCTAAATGCTATCCCCTACGCGCTAATTCTTTGATAGTGCCACTAAGCTAATAAGCCTATTTGATCAAAACCTGCTAAATGTCCCTGTGGCTTAAGCCCTATCCACTGCTCTACCACGGATGCGTAAACAGCCCTAAAGTCCGTCGTAAATTGTAAGTCTTTATCTTTAAGGTTGGTTAAGGACGGCACATCGGTTAACACCCCACCTTTGACTTTCCCCCCCATCATCAAATGGGTCGCAGCCGTGCCATGATCGGTACCTTGACTGCCGTTTTCCCCTACCCTTCGGCCAAACTCGGAATAGGTCATTACCAATACATCATCCCAATGACCGCTTTGTTGAAGGCTAGTACGGAATGCAGCCAAACCATTTGCTAAGGAGGTTAATAGCTTTTGATGCTGCCCTTTTTGGTTAAAATGCGTATCAAACCCACTGAGGGCTACTTTTAAAATCGGCGCACCGTAGCCGGATTGGATAATGGCCGCCGCTTCGCGCATATCCTTTAAAAATTTATCGTTGTTGGGCGTTTTACCCTTATCGGAGTAGGCTTGTTTTTGAGCCTTCTCGAACCCTTGCTTTAGGATCTCCCCACCTTGGCGCGCATCCCTGTGCACATTGAGAATGTGCTTTAACGTCGGGTTATCGGTTTCCGCAATGATCTTATCAAGGCGCTTTGCATCGCGTATAAAACTTGCTTGGTTTCGCATCACCAAGGTTTTCATATCATGCCCCATTAACGGGGCTGCATTTCGGCCAATCACAATGGCATTCGCTGCCATGGTTTCCGGTTTAGCATGACCTTGCAGTACCTCGCTTAGCCAACCGTCATCCAAAAATTCATCACTGCGGGAAGCGGTGTCCCAAATCTCGATCGAGCGGAAGTGAGACCGGTTCGGCTCTGGATACCCAACCCCTGGCAGCAAAGCTAATTCATTGTTTGCCCAACTAGCTTCCAACGGCTGCATTACACTGTTCAGAGCCAACTCATCCGTTAGTGTAAGCTGGTCCGGTTTCTTGATTGCAAGTGTTGGCCTTACATCGTAATACGCTTGCTGGTTATGCGGGATGGCCATATTTAAGCTGTCGTTACCGCCATGCAGCTCAACTAAAACCAGAGTTTTAACAGGCTTTGCGTTTGGGTTCGCATTTAATTTAGCCTCGTTTGCAAAAGCCGATGTTACCGGTATGGCCAAATTAAAAAGGGAGGCTCCGCCTATTGCCGCACCGCCTACCAACGTACGCTTTAGAAATGCTCTTCGGTTCGTCATAATTGCCTCCATTACTTAAGCTGATAAACAGGATCAGTTAGTAGATTTTTAAGAGTGAGCATTGGGTCTTCGGAAGACACATCACCGACTGGCGGGGCTGCTAACAACCAATCTTTTTGATAGTTAAAAGCTTCATCGCTCACCCATTTTTGCATGGCTTCATTTAGTGTCGCCTCTTGATCCTTTATATGCGGGTTACTCTCTTTAGCTCGCATTAGACGGTTAATGGCGTTCTGCCGTTTTAAAATACTATCGCTATTAATCCAATCACTGCTAGCGATAGGCCACCCCTTTACGTTAGGTGGAGCAAAGAGATTTTGCCCCATTTCAGCAGATAACCTCGCCACCAAGTGACTAGGTGCTTCACTAACTTCTAATTGCCGATACATGCCTATTAAAAGCTCAACCGGAGACTTGACTAAAACAGAACGATTTTCGCGATCCCAAAATTCTTCTGAAAGCAACAAGTCTCGTAACATAGGTTTAATTTTGTAATTATTTTTTTTGAAGCTAGAAGCAAGTTCATTAACCTTTTCTTCTTTAATATTGGGCGAAACCAAAGCCATCCATAATTTAGATACAATATTTTTAGAAGTATTATCATTATCTAAAAGAACATTTAGAACCTCGTTCATTGTATAATTCCCTTCTTCACCAAGGAACCTTTTAACACCACCATCATGTTGGGAGTCTTTAATTGTAAACTTCCTATCAGCCCATACAACACTCCATCCAGTCAATGCTCTTGCTACTTCCTTTATATCTTCCTCTTTGTAATTTCCCTCACCAAGAGTGTATAACTCAAGCAACTCTCTAGCTAAATTTTCATTAGGCTTGCTCTTTCTATTCTGCTGATTATCAAGATATATAATCACAGCAGGGTCTTGCATTATATTTTTAAGCATCAAGTCAAACCGACCTAATGATTGATTCATTTCTAACTCATGCTTATTGTAAGCCACAACAGAGTCAAAAGGTTTATAAATAGAAGATGTAAAATGATTCATCCAAAATAGAGTCATGAACTCATTAAAGGGTGCATCGGTAGTTATTAATCTATCAACAAGCCATTGTTTTAATAAATCAGCTCTACGTTTACGAACTTGGTTGTATTCTTTTCTTTCCGCCGCAGATAGTTCTTTAGTATCTATTTTAGGATTTGGATCTAAAACAAACTCCGGCGGCTCCACCGGATGCGGCTCCACCTGATTCAACACATAATCCACCGCCTCTTCACGCGTAAGTGGCAACAATGCATTCATCAGACTCGGGTTAGCTGCAAAGCTGGTACGTAGCGCCAAATGCTTAGCATCGTCCACCGATAATGCAAATGCAGGACTGGTTAATAAAGTACAGGCCAAAATACCGCTTTTAAGGGCCTGTTTGGATGGCTCCATCCACCCGGTGCAACGCTGTTGCCATCTTGTTATGGGTAGCATTGTTTCTTCCTATATCTGGTCAAAAAGTACAAACATCTGTTTCAATGGAGCGCCACTTATCCGGATAGTTCCTAATTTTTAAACATTGGTTTGGGTGTGTAATTGTCGCTTTAGAGGTACACAAGCTGAATAATCAAGTTTGATTCAACAAATACACCTTTATTGATAATGCGTTAGCCACATCTTCGATACCCCAAAACAAAAAAAAGACCTCCGAAGAGGTCTTTTTTAACAAGCGAGCTTAACGTGTGGTCTTACAGCACCAAACGGCGAATATCGCTCAGCAGGCTGTTTAGGTAGGTTAAGAAGCGGCCTGCATCACCACCGTTGATGGCGCGGTGATCGTACGACAAGCACAGTGGCAGCATCATACGTGGCTCAAACTCTTTACCGTTCCAACGCGGTTTGATATCCGCTTTGGAAACACCCAAGATGCCGACTTCTGGCGCATTTACGATTGGCGTAAAGCCAGTACCGCCAATGCCGCCAAGGCTAGAGATGGTAAAGCATGCGCCTTGCATCTCGTTTGGCTTAAGCTTGCGGTCTTTCGCTTTGCCCGCCAGCTCTACCGCTTCTTTGGATAGCTCGTACAGGGACTTCTTATCCGCATCTTTGATCACAGGTACCATCAAGCCGTTTGGCGTGTCGACCGCCAAGCCGATGTTGATGTACTTCTTGTAGACAATGTGTTCGCCATCCGAGTGCAGTGATGCATTGAATTTTGGATTTTCCGCCAGCGCTTTCGCGACCGCTTTGATCAGGAATGGCAGCGGCGTTAATTTAACACCGGATTTGAGTGCCTCTTCCTTCATCTCTTTACGGAAGGCTTCTAGGTCCGTGATGTCGGCTTCGTCAAACTGAGTGACATGCGGGATGTTCAACCAGCAGCGCGACATGTTGTCACGCGTGACTTTCGCCACCTTGCTGAGTTTTTCCATCTCGATCTCACCAAACTTGCTGAAGTCCACCGCTGGGATAGCAGGGATACCTGCGCCCGCTACTACGGCCGATACAGCTGGCTTCTCTTTCAGCTGTTTAAGTGCGCCTTTCACGTATGCTTGTACGTCTTCTTTAACGATACGTCCTTTACGGCCTGTACCGGTAATCTCTGTCAGGTCTACACCAAACTCACGCGCCAAGGCACGTACCGCTGGGCCTGCGTGTGCAGAGCGGTTTTTCTTCTCAAGCTCGGCTGTATTGGCGGCCGATGCTGCCGGGACAGCCGCTTTTGGCGCTTCTGCTTTTGCTGCAGCCGGAGCCTCAGCTTTTGGTGCAGGAGCAGCCGCCGCTGGTGCAGGTGCACTGCCAGCGACTTCCAATACCAGAATCAGATCGCCTTCGTTACAGGTCGAGCCTTCGGTGATTTTCACTTCTACCACCGTACCGCCTTTTGGTGCAGGTACTTCCATAGAAGCTTTGTCGGTTTCCAGCGCGATCAGGCCATCGCCCTCTTCGATCACATCGCCAGGCTTAACCATCACTTCGATAACATCAACGTCGGTTGCACCGCTAAGGTCCGGTACCCGTATGTCTTCTTTGCCACCCGCAACCGGTGCCGCCGCTGGTGCGCTCGGCGCCGCTGCAGCTGGTGCAGGGGCTGCTGCCTCTGCCGGTGCGGCGGCTGGGGCTTCTGCAGCACCACCCACTTCCAACACCAGAATCACGTCGCCTTCGTTACAGGTCGAGCCTTCGGTGATTTTCACTTCTACCACCGTACCCGCTTGTTCTGCTGGGACTTCCATCGAAGCTTTATCGGTTTCCAGTGCAATTAAGCTGTCGCCTTCGGCCACAACATCACCGGCTTTTACCAAGACTTCGATTACGTCGACATCGGTTGCACCGCTCAAATCCGGTACTAAGATGGTTTCTTGACGCGTAGCGCCGCCTTTTGCTTCACCTGCTGCAGGGGCTGGTGCAGCTTCTTGTGCGGCTGGCGCTTCTGCTTTAGGCGCTGGGGCTTCTTCTGCAGGTGCTTCGGCCGCTTCGCTACCGGCTTCGGTGCTCAGCGTTAAGATAACGTCGCCTTCGTTGCAGGTATCGCCTTCTTTGATCATCACTTCCACGACGGTACCCGCTTGTTCGGCTGGGACTTCCATGGAGGCTTTGTCGGTTTCCAATGCGATCAGGCTGTCGCCTTCTGCGATGGTGTCACCAGCTTTCACCAGGACTTCAATCACATCGACATCTTCGGCGCCGCTCAGATCAGGAACTTTAATTGTGATTGTGCTCACGTTCGTATCCTCTTTTGTAATTGCTAAAGGTCAGTTCAATCAGAGGACGGTTTACACCGTCCAAGGCGCCGGTTTTTCCGGAGTGATGTTGAACTTCTTCATTGCTTTAGCAACAACAGATGCTTCGATCTTGCCTTCTTCTTGCAGGGCTTTCAGCGCTGCGATGGTCACGTAGTAGCGATCCACCTCGAAGAACGAACGCAACTTGCTGCGTGTATCAGAGCGACCGAAACCGTCTGTACCCAGTACCTTGTAAGTACCTGGGATGTATTCACGTAGCTGGTCTGCGAACATACGCATGTAATCGGTCGATGCAATGACAGGGCCAGTGCGATCTTTCAAGCATTCGGTTACGTACGGCAGTTTTGGTTCAGCTTCTGGGTTTAGCATGTTCTCACGCGCTACGCTCATCGCTTCGCGACGCAGCTCGTTGATCGATGTTGTGCTCCAGATGTCCGCTTCTACGCCAAACTCATCACGCAGAATGGTTGCCGCTTCGCGCACTTCGCGCAGGATGGTGCCACAGCCTAGTAGCTGTACTTTAAGATCCTGCTGCTTACCTTCTTCCAGCAAGTACATGCCTTTGATGATGCCTTCTTCGGCACCGGCTGGCATTTCTGGGTGCTGGTAGTTTTCGTTCATGGTGGTGATGTAGTAGAAGCGGTTTTCCCCTTCTTGGTACATGCGACGCAGGCCATCTTGAACGATGACGCTCAGCTCAAAACCGTATGTTGGGTCGTAGGATACGCAGTTTGGCACCATCTGAGCCATCAAGTGGCTGTGGCCATCTTGGTGCTGCAAGCCTTCGCCGTTCAGTGTTGTACGGCCAGAGGTTGCACCAATCAGGAAGCCGCGTGCTTGCATATCGCCCGCTGCCCAAATCAGGTCCATGACACGTTGGAAACCGAACATCGAGTAAAAGATGTAGAACGGCACCATGGTGCAGTTGTTGTTGGTGTACGAGGTCGCACACGCAATCCAAGCGGACATGGAACCGGCTTCGTTGATGCCTTCTTCCAGAATCTGACCGGTTTTGGACTCTTTGTAGAACATGATCTGATCGCGGTCATGCGGTGTGTAACGCTGACCAGCGGATGAGTAGATACCCAACTGACGGAACATGCCTTCCATACCAAAGGTACGCGCTTCATCCGGTACGATCGGTACTACACGGTTGCCCATGTTTTTGTCCTTAACCAGTGTGGTCAAGAAACGGTTCAGAGACATCTGGGTCGACAGCTCACGCTCGCCTGAGCTTTTCAGGTTGCTCGAGAAGGTATCCAGTGCTGGGATTTCCAGTTTTTCAAATTCGGTACGACGCGCTGGGTAGAATCCGCCCAGTTTTTCACGACGCTCGAACATGTACTTCATCTCTGGTGAGTCCGGAGATGGACGGTAGTACGGTACATCCTTCAGCTGATCATCGGTCAGCGGGATGTTAAAGCGATCACGAAACTCTTTGAGGTCGTCGATGGCGACTTTCTTCATAGAGTGAGTGTCGTTTTTCGCTTGGCCAGACGCACCTGTGCCGTAACCTTTTACGGTTTGCGCCAGGATGACGGTTGGCTGACCTTTGTGGTTCATCGCTGCGTGGTACGCTGCGTACACCTTGTATGGGTCGTGGCCGCCGCGGTTCAGGTTCATGATGTCATCGTCTGACATGTCTGCAACCATCTCGGCAAGCTCAGGGTATTTACCAAAGAAGTGCTCACGCGTGTAAGCGCCGCCGTTGGCTTTGTAGTTTTGCAGCTCGCCGTCACAGACTTCATCCATGCGCTTTTGCAGCAAACCTTTTTCATCTTTTTCGAACAGTGGATCCCAGTGACGGCCCCACAGGCACTTGATCACGTTCCAGCCAGCACCGCGGAAGACGCCTTCCAACTCTTGAACGATTTTGCCGTTACCACGAACAGGACCGTCCAGACGCTGCAGGTTACAGTTGATCACGAAGACTAAGTTTTCCAGTTTTTCGCGGCCCGCAAGGGAGATCGCACCCAACGATTCTGGCTCATCACACTCGCCATCACCTAGGAATGCCCACACTTTGCGGTCGCCACGGTTGATCAGATCACGCGCAGACAGATAACGCATAACGTGCGCTTGATAGATCGCTTGAATAGGACCAAGACCCATAGAAACGGTTGGGAACTGCCAAAAATCTTGCATCAACCAAGGGTGTGGGTAAGACGACAAACCGTTGCCATCGACTTCGCGACGGAAATTATCCAGTTGCTCTTCTGACAAGCGGCCTTCTAAGTAAGCACGCGCGTAGATACCCGGCGAAATGTGACCTTGGAAGAACACCATGTCGGCGTCTTGCTCACCTTCGTTACCGCGGAAGAAGTAGTTAAAACCGATGTCGTACAAAGTTGCGGAGGACGAGAAGCTGGAGATGTGACCGCCAAGACCTTCTTTATTGTCGTTCGCGCGCATTACCATCGCCATCGCATTCCAACGAATGAAAGAGCGGATGCGGCGTTCGATGAACAGATCACCCGGCATACGGGCTTCATCGCGTGGCGCAATGGTGTTGCGGTATGGTGTAGTGATAGACCCGACATTACCCATGCCGATGTCGGAAGCCTTATGACCTAATTGCTGTAGCAGAAATTTAGCGCGGTCGTTGCCGTCGTTTTTTGCTACCGACTCCAACGCGTCCAGCCATTCCTGGGTTTCAATTGGGTCGATGTCGTCAATCATATGATCTTGCACGTTGCCTCTCCACAATGCTTTGTAAGCATCATCCCTAGGTTAAATTTGAATTCACCCTGACTTTTGGTCCGAGGAGTTCTTTCCAGCGCCGTCTGAAAAACGCGCACTGCAAAGCCCCTTCTGTAGTTTTGTAGTAATACTACAAAGATTTCCAAATCCGGTCTAGATTTGCGGATGAAAATCCCTGCTTTTTGGGTGCTTTATGTCAATATTGTAGTTTTTATACATACATGACAGGGTTAATCCATGGGGTTGAGTTGTTTTGTAGCTCGATTTCCTGCGGTTCGGTTTCTGTCGTTTGTCTATGCCAGTGTGGTCCTCCTTAGGGCGCGTTCCAGTCGTGTATTCTCTTTACCTTGCTCGAGTAGCGCATCTTCTACATACGCCAGATGGTCGTGCGCCGCATTGCGGGCGCCTTCTGGATCGCCCGCGATGATCGCCTCCAGCAGTTTGGTGTGCTGTTGGTGAATCTTGTCTCGGTAACTCGGCTTTGGATAGATGTTCTGCAAGTTATCGTTAATGTGTTGGCGCAATAAACTGAACAAGGCGCGCATCATATGCAGCAGCACGATATTGTGCGTGGCCGCGGCAATCGTCAGGTGAAAATCCACATCGGCCGCGACTTCTTTATCGAAGGCTTTTTCATCGTGGAATGTTTGCAACGCTTCGTAGCTGGCTTTGATCGCCTCTTTATCGGCATGAGTGCTTCGCATTGCGGCATAGTACGCGGTGATGCCCTCTAGGGCGTGGCGAAACTCCAATAAATCGTACTGGGATTCTGGGTGGGTGCGGAACAGATCCAACAAAGGGTCGGTGAAAGAGCCGCCTAAATCTTCGGATACATAAGTGCCACCGCCTTGGCGACTGGTCATCAAGCCTTTGGCGGATAACTTTTGCACCGCTTCGCGTAAGGATGGACGCGACACATCAAACTGCTTTGCCAGCTCGCGCTCGGGGGGCAATTTTTGGCCTGGTTTGAGTGTGCCTTCGAGAATCATTTCTTCCATTTTCTGAGCAATGACGTCCGATATCTTAGGTTGCTTTACCCGTTGGTAGTTCATTTTAGATCACTTAAATACTGCTGTTCGTTTCACTCTAGCGGTTTTTACACAGCACTGCCGAAAAAAGACGAGTCATTGCTGTGGAAAAACCCCGATTCATGTCATGAAAAAGGTTGCTTTTGTTATTTGGTATGACCAATAGAGGGGTATTTTCGTTAGACAAAGGTCTAAAAACACCCTGTTTTATCCGCTTTATTAATTTTGTGCATGGTGTTGTCATTGACACTTTCTGCTCAAACTAAATACATTACGAATCTATGTGATGGTAAATTGGTATTACCAATATTACCAGATCTGCGATCCATTTATCGCACATGGGTGAGATAGCCCAGCTTAAAACAACAATAAATTCGAGGTAAAGCGATGAAACTTACACGTACTGTCATCTCTTCGGCTGTCCTTGCGGCCGCTCTGTCCACAACCGCACACGCTGCTGATCGTCTACTGTTAAAAACGCCGATTGCGTTTGGCTCGCACTTGCCAGCCTTAGGTACATCGATTGCGTGGGTAGCCGACCAACTGCCACTGATGACCGATGGCAATATGAAGATGAAAATCTACGAGCCAGGCAAGCTCGTTAGCCCACCCGAGATTCTGGATGCCGTATCCTCCGGTAAAGTGAACTCAGGTTACGCAACGGCTGGTTACTGGCAAGGTAAGCTGCCAGCGGCGGCGTTTTTCTCGGCCATTCCGTTTGGCCCAGAAGCGGGCGAATACATGGCGTGGTTGTACTACGGTAACGGCATGAAGCTGTACCAAAAAATGTACGACCAAGGCGGCTACAACGTTCATGTAATTCCTTGTGCCATCCTATCGCCAGAGACCTCTGGCTGGTTTAAAAAACCGATCGAATCCCCTGAAGACCTTAAAGGCCTGAACATGCGCTTCTTTGGTTTGGGTGCATCGGTGATGGAAAAACTCGGGGTTTCGACCTCTCAGCTACCGGGCGGTGAGATCTTTGGTGCCTTAGAAAAAGGCGCGATTGATGCAACGGAATTCTCACAACCGGCCATCGATAAAAACTTAGGCCTGCACAAAATTGTTAAGTACAACTACTTCCCGGGTTGGCACCAGCAAGCGACTATTTTTGAGCTGCTGATCAACGGCGATACTTGGAAAGAGATGTCCGAAGGCCAAAAATCGGTGGTCGAAAACACTTGTAAAGCTTCGATCACCAACTCCATCGCTGAAGGCGAGGCAATGCAGTTCCCGGTGATGGAAAACGCGAAAGAGAGCGGCGTTGAGATCCGTTACTGGAACGAAACCATGCTAAAAACCTTTGAAGAAAAATGGGGCGAAGTGGCGGCCGAAAAATCCGCAGCTGACCCCTTCTTTAAAGAAGTATGGGACGACCTAAACCAATTCCGCGAAGGCTACAACCTTTGGGAATCCAACGCCTTCCTGCCGCATACCGCTCGCTGATCACAGCACGCCTCGGTAGGGCCTGCCCACCCAAACTTTTGGGTGAGGCAGGCGTTTCTTGTTTCAAGCATCAATAGGTAGGTTTGCTGTGACAGAGAATTCTGCTCTGCCACCGGTTCCGTTGGCCGATGGTATAGACCGTTTTATTCAGCGTATTGGGCTTTGCATCGGTTGGTGTTATGTCCTGTTAGTCTTGGTGATCATTACCCAAGTCGTGTTACGTAAGGGCTTTTCCAGCGGGCTTATCGCCCTTGAGGAGCTGCAGTGGCATCTGTATGCCGTGGGTGTGATGTTTGGTTTGGCGTATGCTCAAACGACCAATTCCCATATCCGCGTGGATCTGTTCTACAGCCACTTTAGCGCTAAAGTCCGTCACATCATCGAGATACTCGGCATTCTGATCTTAGTCATGCCGTTTATTACTATCATCTTTTTGCACAGTTTGGATTTTGTCTACGATGCGTACCGCACTGGGGAAAGCTCCTCCTCCCCTTCGGGTTTGCCGTATCGCTGGATCATTAAAGGGGTTATCCCGGTGACCTTTGGCCTACTGGCACTCTCGATGTTGTCGCGCTTATACCGCGATGTTGTTTTGCTGTGTAAAGGAGAGTAACGATGGACGCCAATGAAATCATGGTCATCGCGATGTTTGTCTCCTTCATTTTATTGCTGTTTTCCGGTTTTCCGGTGGCATGGGTGTTGGGCGGCATCGGTATTATCTTTGCCTTTATTGGGCAGTTTTCTGATATCTACCTAGACACAATGACAGGGCTGGATTACACCACGCTTGGCTTGGTGGTAAACCGACTCTGGAAAATCATGGACAACTGGATTCTGGTTGCCCTACCGATGTTCATCTTTATGGGCATCATGCTGGATAAATCCGGCGTTGCCGAAAAACTGATGCACTCCATGCAGGAGCTCTTTGGCCGAGTCCGCGGTGGCCTTGCGGTCACGGTAACCGCCATCGGGATTATCTTAGCCGCCTCGACCGGCATTATTGGTGCATCGGTCGTGTTATTGGCAGTGATGTCACTGCCTGCTATGACCAAGCAAGGCTACGCGATGCCGCTAGCGCTGGGTACGATTGCCTCGGCGGGTACCTTGGGGATCTTAATCCCGCCCAGCATTATGTTGGTGATTATGGCCGATCAGCTAGGGTTGTCGGTAGGCGATCTCTTTATGGGCGCGGTCTTCCCAGGCTTAATGCTTGGCTTTATGTATATCCTCTACATTTTGGTGTACGGCTGGCTAAAACCCAATGCCGCCCCCATCCCCGATGATGCACAACCGGTCACTTGGCCTATAGTGCTGAATGCACTTAAAGCGGTGTTCCCGACCCTGTTACTGATCTTTGTGGTGCTGGGCTCCATCTTTGCGGGGATTGCGACCCCAACCGAAGCCTCGGGTGTGGGTGCTTTGGGCGCAACCTTATTGGCCCTTTATAACCGCAAACTCAATGTCAAAGTCCTTAAAGAGGTGGTTGCCGGCACGCTAAATACAACCTCTTACATTTTTGCGATCTTTATCGGGGCGACCTGTTTTGCCTTGGTTCTGCGCGAGCTGGGCGGTGATGAGCTGATCGAGTCTTTCTTAACCGGTCTGCCCTTTGGCCCTTACGGCATTATCTTCTTTATTTTGGGTGTGATCTTCCTGCTGGGCTTCTTCCTGGATTGGATCGAGATCACCTTAATCATCCTTCCATTGCTGGCACCTGTGATCTCCTCTTTGGGGCTTGAGATCAACGGCTTTGGCGTAGTGGATAACCCAGAATTGGTTTGGTTTGTGATGTTGGTGGCCATGGCGCTGCAAACATCGTTTTTAACACCGCCGGTCGGCTTTGCCTTGTTCTATTTGAAAGGCGTATGCCCACCGGACGTAAAACTGACGGACATCTACAAAGGCGTTCTGCCTTTTATCATCCTGCAGTTGATCGCGTTACTGGTGTTGGTTTTCTTGCCCGAGCTGGTGCTGTACCTGCCAGCGGTGGCCTACAGTTAGTGAGGCAAGGTTTTAACTATGTCGAGTCATCCGTTTATTAAGGAGCTGATCCAGATTGTTGGTGAAGACAACGTTCTGGATCAGGAAAAAGACACTGAACACTACCGTACCGGATTCCGATCCGGTCACGGGCCAGCACTTGCGGTGGTTTTCCCCACCACCTTGCTCGCACAGTGGAAGGTGTTAAAAGCCTGCATTAATGCGCAAAAAATTGTGATTATGCAGGCCGCTAATACGGGTCTTACCGAAGGTTCTACCCCCAACGGGGATGCCTACGACCGTGAGATCATCATCCTTAATACCACGCGGATGAACAAAATCACTTTGTTAAACGGGGGCGAGCAGATCATCAGCTTCCCCGGTGCCACCTTGTTCACGCTTGAGAAAACACTCAAACCGTTAAATCGTGCGCCGCACTCGGTGATTGGTTCCTCCTGTATTGGGGCGTCCATCGTGGGCGGTGTCGCGAATAACTCAGGCGGAGCCTTGATCAAACGAGGTCCCGCCTACACCGAGCTGTCACTGTACGCGCAGCTTAATAAAGAGGGCGAGTTAGAACTGGTTAATCACCTAGGCATTGAGCTTGGCTCATCGCCTGAGCAGATTTTAGCGGCACTCGATAACGGGGATTTCCCAACTGAGAACATCCCGCCTACTGATAAAAAAGCCTCGGCCAATGATTACGATGGCATCGTGCGCGATGTGGATGCCGATACCCCCGCACGCTACAACGCCGATACCCATCGGTTATACGAGGCCAGCGGCTGCGCCGGTAAGCTTGCGGTGTTTGCGGTGCGCTTGGACACCTTTTTGGAACCGACGCGACTTAAGGTGTTTTACATCGGCACCAATGATGCCGATCAACTCACCGAGCTTCGTCGCCACATTTTGAGCCACTTTAAACACCTGCCTGAAGTTGGCGAGTACATGCATCGGGATTGCTACGACATCGCCGAGCGCTACGGTAAAGATGTGTTTATGATGATCAATCACTTAGGTACCGACCCTATGCCTAAGCTGTTTGCCCTGAAAGGCCGCGCAACCGCGTATTTGAATAAGATCCCCTTTCTGCCTAAGGAGCTGCCCGACCGCATTATGCAGTGGGCGTCCCGTCTTTGGCCAAATGCACTGCCCAAACGGATGAATGAGTTTCGCGATAAGTACGAGCATCATTTAATCCTGAAAATGGGTGATGAGGGGATCGAAGAAGCCCAAGCATTCTTGCCGACCTTCTTTACTGACCCAGCTCGTGGTGGCTATTTTGAGTGCACCGCCGTTGAAGGTAAAAAAGCCTATCTGCATCGCTTCGCCGCCGCAGGTGCGGCCATCCGTTACCAAATTATGCACGATAAAACCACGGAAGATATCTTGGCGCTTGATATCGCCTTGCGTCGAAATGATCGTGATTGGGTCGAAGAGCTGCCTAATGAGATCCGTGATCAGATCGAGCATTCGCTCTATTACGGCCACTTTTTCTGTCATGTGTTCCACCAAGATTACATCTTGAAAAAAGGGGTCGATGCCAAGGCGATTAAGGCGGCGATGCTCGAATTATTGGCGGCCAAAGGGGCGAAATACCCGGCCGAGCATAACGTGGGGCACCTGTACGAAGCCGAGCCTGGTTTGAAAGCCTTTTACGCAGAACTTGACCCAACCAACACCTTTAACCCAGGCATTGGCAAAACATCCCGTAGCCATTGCGGCTGTGGTAGCGGTCATTAATGCAGAAACTGTTGAGATAGATCCAAGTTTTGATCAATTCCCGATGCGTGGGCTTTTCGCCCACTGCATTGCGATGAATAATCGACTTTAGTCGAAAACAAAACTGCACTTCAACAAGAGGGTTGCATCATGATACTGGGTGACATCAACACCATCCTTTACACTACATCTCTGGGTAAACACACACGCCCTGTGGTTCGCCAAGCGGTTCGCATGGCACAAGCATTTAACGCCAAAATCGTGATGCTGCATGTGGTAGAACCCATTGGAGAGATGGGCTCGGCACTGATCCGAAATTACGTTGCCGAAGAGGTCATCAAACAGATGCACGATGAGGGCATCGCCCATATCAAGCAGGATATGATCAAACGGATCGAGACATTTTACGCCGAAGAACTCACTGGGCTAGATACCCCGCTTGAGATTGACTATCAGGTAATGGAGGGTCATCATGCGGACTCCATTCTGAAAGCGATCGGCCAATTCTCGCCCGACTTAGTCGTTATGGGCCAAGAAAACAGCTTTGGTCATCACAGCGCAACAACCCAACATGTGGTGCGTAAATCCACCTCTCCGGTTTTGGTGGTGCCCACTGGTAAGCAGTACCTCTGAGCAAAGATGCCAGAGTCTGTCTAAATAAAGGATCTTCATGGACTCGACAACTCTGGCACTACTTGAGCGCATTTTCGGCACCGTTTTTCCGCTGGTGTCGATCGTTTTGGTGGGTTTTCTGTACGCCAAACGTAAGCACACGGATATGTCGATGGCTAATACCATCAACATCGATGTGTTTATCCCCGCCCTGCTGTTTTCGGTACTGTCGGCCAAATCCTTCGATTTAATGCGCTTTCAAGAACTCGCCATTGGTGCGGCTGTTGTTGTGATAGGCTCTGGCCTTTTGCTTTGGCCGGTGTGTCGCTGGCTTAAGATATCCCCTAAAACCTTTTTACCGCCAATGATGTTCAACAACGCCGGTAACTTGGGTTTGCCCTTGGCAGTACTGGCCTTTGGTGAGGAGGCGCTGGCCGCGGCCGTGGTGCTCTTTTTGGTGGAAAACACCCTGCACTTTACGCTTGGCCTGTACATTCTTGACCGAAAAACCAATCCGATTCAGGTACTGCGCATGCCGATCATCATTGCATCGGCGCTTGGCCTGATCTGGAGCGGCTACCACCTGCCTTTATCCACACCGATTGCAACCTTCATTGACATGCTGGGGCAGATTTCGATCCCGCTTATGTTGTTTGCACTGGGGGTCAGGATGACCAGTGTGGATCTCACCCACTGGAAAGTTGGTCTTTGGGGCGCGATATTGTGCCCATTGAGTGGACTTGCCATCGCGTTGGCGATTGAGCCCTTTTTGCAATTGAATGAAACCCAATTGGCGTATCTGCTGTTGTTCTCGGCAATGCCACCGGCCGTACTGAACTACATGATCTCTGAGCGCTACCAACAAGAACCCCACCAAGTCGCATCCATCGTGTTGCTCGGCAACATCGCAAGCTTGGTGGTGATCCCTGTCGTGCTGTATTTTATTTTGTAGCTTACACCAAACTGCTGATTTCCTGTTCGATCAGGCTAAGCGCTTCGGTTGGGGAAGCGTGCTGAGTGATCGGGCGCCCGATGACAAGGTAGGTGCTGCCTGCTTTAAGCGCATCGGCTGGTGTCATGATGCGGCGCTGATCCCCTGCGATCGCAAAGGCTGGGCGAATACCTGGGGTGACCAGCTGGAATTCATTTGAGATAACATCGCGAAGCGGCGTGACTTCCTGAGCGGAGCATACAACACCGTCTAAGCCACAGGCTTCGGTCAATTTCGCTAGACGTTTAACCTGCTCAAGCGGGTCGATGTCTAAACCGATATCGGCCAAATCTTCACGCTCCATGCTGGTCAGAACTGTTACGCCAATCAGTAAGGTGTTATGACCGTTTACTTGATCCAACTCGTTCTTTGCCGCTTCCATCATACGACGACCACCAGAGGCGTGCACATTCACCATCCAGACACCCAGCTCAGCTGCTGCACGAACCGCTTTGGCGGTGGTGTTAGGAATGTCGTGAAATTTCAGGTCCAAAAAGACATCGAAACCTTTTGCGTGTAAGGCTTCAACGATGCGAGGACCGCCTCGTGTGAACAATTCTTTGCCGACTTTTAAACGGCAGCGCGCTGGGTCTAGCTGATCCGCCATGTGGATGGCTTGATCCACAGTGGGGTAATCCAATGCTACGATGATGCGTTTTGAGTCGGTCATGCTCGGGGCCTCTTTGATTCGTGGGGCGCCTATTATGACACGCGATGCCGCTGCGTCTAAGCCTTAATCAGGTTTAACGATAGAGAAAAGTGCACAAAAGAGAGGGAATAACAAAGCAGGTAGTCGGGATGATTACCTGCTTTAAAGTGCTGTTAGGAGGTGTTTTGTAGAAGTACTAACCTTAAGCCGCTTTTGGCTTAAGTTCTGTTTTGCTCGCACGCAGATCGTCCAACTGACGGTTAGCCGTTTCCAGACGTTTGGTTTTACTGCGAAGACGGGTTTTCAACGCCCAGATTGTCAGGGAGTTGATGAAGAAACCAATTAAGGTACCAAAGATGGCCGATAGCACTAACCAGATCCCCACAGAGGCTTCTGGGGTTTCAAAAAAGATAAAGTTAAGGGTGATCTTATCGGTGTTGAATAAAGCAAACATAAGACCTGCACCCAAGATGCAGACACACAATACGATTAACACCAATAGTTTTAGAAATTTCACAATGTTTCTCCAGACAGGCTAACGCACTTAGTATTTATCAATACTGTCGTTGACCTGCTCACGTAGCTCTTTACCAGGCTTAAAGTGAGGTACGTATTTTTCAGTCAATGGAACGGAATCGCCTGTTTTGGGGTTACGACCCATGCGCGGCGCACGATAATGCAGTGAAAAGCTACCAAACCCGCGAATTTCGATCCGATCCCCGTTCGATAGGGATTCTGTCATGTGGTCGAGCATGGTTTTAACCGCAAGCTCAACATCTTTAACAGATAACTCAGGATGACGATCAATGAGGTGTTCGATTAACTCGGACTTTGTCATGGCTTGCTCTCCAATGCACACACGGTGCTCCGATTATTCACACTCTTTATTATTAGACACTTAACGACATAATAAGCGCTGTAGAGTTGTGATTCCTTTCAAACCTCGAAGGTCAGAGTCTGACCGTTAGGCCAGACTCTATCGTGCTTTATGCGTCTTTTTTGCTCATCTGCTCTTTAATCAGATCACCGATGGTCGTAGGACCAGAAGTGTCTACTGATTGTTGCTGAACCGATTGCAACGCTTCGCGCTCTTGTTTCATCTCCATCTGTTTGATCGACAGCTGGATAGAACGGTTTTTGCTGTCCACTTGCGTGATCACCGCTTCAACAGCATCACCCACGTTAAGCTCTGCGGACAAGTCTTCGGTGCGCTCGCGAGCAAACTCAGCGACACGAAGCGTACCTTCAACGCCATGAGCCAGTTCGATGGTGGCCTGTTTGGCATCCACCGATGCAACCGACCCTTTCACGACGCTGCCTTTCTGGTGAGAAGACAAGAATTCTGTGAATGGATCACTGGCCAGCTGTTTGATGCTCAGTGCGATACGCTCACGCTCTACATCAATGGATACAACAATGGCTTCGACTTCATCCCCCTTACCAAAAGCTTTAACCGCTTCTTCACCCGGTAGATCCCAAGAAAGATCGGAGAGGTGAACCAAGCCGTCAATACCACCTTCAAGACCGACAAACACACCAAAATCAGTGATGGATTTGATCTTACCGGTGATCTTATCGCCTTTCTGATGAGAGGCCGCAAAGGCATCCCATGGGTTTTGCTGGCACTGTTTCATACCCAAAGAGATACGACGACGATCGGCATCAATGTCAAGAATCATGACATCGACTTCCTGACCAATCTGTACCACTTTAGATGGATGAACATTCTTGTTGGTCCAATCCATTTCAGATACGTGTACCAAACCTTCGATGCCATCAGCAATCTGTGCAAAGCAACCGTAATCGGTCAGATTAGTGACGCGGGCTTTGACCTTGTCGCCAACATTAAAGCTGCCGATTTTCTCGTTCCAAGGATCCGCTTTCAGCTGTTTAATACCTAAAGATACGCGCGTTTTTTCACGGTCGTATTTCAGGACTTTAACGTCGATCTCATCGCCAACGCTCAGTACTTCACTTGGGTGTTTCACACGCTTCCAAGCGATGTCTGTGATGTGCAGAAGACCATCGATACCGCCTAGGTCGATGAACGCACCGTAATCGGTGATGTTCTTGACGATACCTTTAAGAACGGCACCCTCTTCGAGGGTTTCGAGCAGTTTTTCACGGTCAGCACTGTTGAGTTCTTCAAGGACGGCACGACGAGAAACAACAATGTTGTTACGCTTAGCGTCTAGCTTAACCAGTTTGAATTCGAGTTCTTTGCCTTCAAGGTGGGCCGTGTCGCGAAGTGGGCGGATATCCAACAAGGAGCCAGGCAGGAAGGCATTGACTGCGCCAACCGAAACGGTGAAACCACCCCGGACTTTGCCGGTGATTTCGCCTTTAACGATCTCGCCGTTATCAAAGGCTTTCTCCAGAACAGCCCAAGCTTCAGCGCGTTTTGCCTTCTCACGTGAGAGCTGCGTTGAACCAAATCCATCTTCGACACTTTCCAGAGAGACCTTAACTTCATCACCAACGGCCACGGTGAGTTCACCGTTTTCGTCTTCGAATTGCCCTCTTGGAATTACGCCTTCCGATTTTAGACCCGCATTGACAATAACAAAGTCATTTTCAATAGCGATAACCGTCCCTGTTACAATCGAACCGGGCGCCATATCCAACTCTTGCAGACTCTCTTCGAAGAGATCAGCAAAACTTTCGCTCATAGTTATTCCATCCTCGCAACCAGTGCTGGTGTCAACCCGTTAACGCAGCCCTCGATGACGTGCTTCTTCGAGCACCGCCGTCAACACTTCGTCTATGGTCATTCTTGTTGAGTCCAATACAATGGCGTCCGCCGCAGGCTTGAGAGGCGCCACTTCTCTGTTCATATCACGCGCGTCTCGGGCTTGCAAGTCTGCCAATATAGTTTCAACACTAGCACTGAGCCCCTTATTAATCAACTGCTTATATCGGCGCTCTGCACGCTCTTCTACAGAGGCATCCAGATAGATTTTTAAAGGCGCTTCTGGGAACACAACCGTCCCCATATCACGACCATCGGCAATCAGGCCCGTGCCTTCTGCAAAGGCGCGCTGACGCTCCAATAATGCTTGGCGTACCGCGCCAATCGCCGCCACAACGGACGCATCGTTACCCACACTCTCGGCGCGGATCGCTTTGGTCACTTCCTCGCCTTCAAGGATGATCTGCACCTCGCCATCGCGGCTAACAAATTGAACATCCAAATGTGCCGCTAAAACCACCAGCGCATCTTCGTCACCTAAACCGACACCGTGGTGTGACGCCGCCAATGCGGTTAAACGGTATAAAGCGCCACTGTCGAGTAAGCTCCAACCCAGCTGTTCGGCCAGTAGCTGACAAATCGTTCCTTTGCCTGAACCGCTTGGCCCATCGACCGTGATGACCGGAACCGATTTATGTTGAGACATGCGTCTCCTCCTTATGCATTCGTAAACCTATTTTTTGGGCCACTTCCGTAAATTCAGGGAAGGAAGTCGCCACTGAATCGCACCCGGTAATGATAACTTCGTCCTTGGCGCGTGACCCCGCGATCGCCAATGCCATGGCAACACGATGATCGTCAAAACTGTTCACGGTGGCATCGTTTAATAAGCCACCGGTGATGGATACTTGATCCCCATCAACATCCACTTGAATACCCAGCGAGCGAAGGCCTTTCGCCATCGACTCTATCCGGTCACTCTCTTTAAAGCGAAGCTCCGCTAGGCCCTTGATCAGCGTGACACCTTCGGCATTAGCGGCCGCAACAAACAGTGCCGGAAACTCATCAATGGCTGCGGCGACCTCTTGCTCGCTCACACGGATACTGTGAAGCGGGCGATGCTGAACCCGAATATTCGCCACCGGCTCACCACACAACAGGGTTTGCTCGGATAACTCAATATTGGCTCCCATTCGTTCAAGCAGGTTCAAAAGACCAGCACGACCTGGGTTGATACCCACTTGCTCGATCGTTAAATCAGAGCCTGGTGACACGGCTGCCGCTACAATAAAGAAAGCCGCGGATGAAAAATCCCCCGGTATTTCGATATCGGTTGCTTTCAAAGCCGTTGCAGGCTCGATGGTCACGGTATTGCCATCACGATGAACGGTTACACCAAACTGCGATAGCATGCGCTCGGTATGATCCCGCGTGAGCGCAGGCTCAGTCACTTTGGTAAAACCGTTGGCGTATAAACCCGCCAGCAAGACACCGGACTTCACTTGAGCACTGGCCACCGGCATGGTGTAACTCATCCCGTGTAGGGATTCCACTGCGTGAATTCGCACAGGCGGTAAACCGTCCACACCCGTTTGGATGTTCGCACCCATCTGATTCAGCGGATCTGCAATACGCGCCATCGGACGCTTACTTAAGGATGCATCCCCCAGTAGCTCCGTATCAAAAGACTGAGCGGCCAATAAACCACTTAATAAGCGCATACTGGTGCCCGAATTACCTAAGTACAAAGGTCCAGGCGGCGGACATAAACCGTACAAACCGGCACCGTAAATTTTGACTTCGCCTTGGTGCGGGCCTTCAATAACAACCCCCATATCGCGAAACGCTTGAAGCGTTGCCAAACTGTCTTCGCTTTCAAGAAAGCCTTTGATTCGGGTGATGCCATCAGCAATCGCGCCAAGCATAATCGCCCGATGCGAGATCGACTTATCCCCCGGAACACGAATACGCCCCGTCACGGCGGCAGAACGACGCACTTTAAAGGATATAGGTGCGCTGTGACGGTTCAGTGAATAGGCAGTACGGCTGATCATCTTGTTGAAATGCTCGCGTGCCGATTTAGCCCGCGTGAAAACGCCCAACATGGATTGGGTATCGCTGTCTTCTATCGCTGTACGAAGGTTTGCCAACCCTTGAGTAAAGTTATCGATCTGACTCAACAGCTGCTCTTTATTGGCGATACAGATGTCATGCCACATGGTTGGGTCGGAGGCAGCGATGCGCGTAAAGTCGCGAAAACCGCCGGCGGCATAACGGAAGATTTCGGTACTGTCTTGCTCACGCGCGAGAGTATCCACCAGCGAAAACGCCAAAATGTGCGGCAGATGACTGGTGGCAGCGAGTACTTCGTCGTGACGGTCGACAACCATCTGGAGGACTTCCGCGCCTGTCGCTTGCCACATACGCGCTACGGTTTTTACCGCATAATCAGACGAGCTAGGCAACGGAGTAACAATGACTTTGTGCTTATCAAACAAGGCCGAGTCTGCTGCTGCGACTCCGCTTTTTTCGGAACCGGCGATTGGGTGACCCGGTACAAAGCCAGGTGGAATATCCCCAAAGACGGCTTCGGCTGCGGCAATCACGTTCTTTTTGGTGCTGCCCACATCAGTGATGAGTGCATCGACTTTAAGAAGCGGTTCGATCTGGCTTAATACGGACTGTGTCGCTTTTACCGGTACGGCCAGCACCACCAAATCGGCTTTCGGGACAGCATCACGAAGATCATCAAAACCTTGGTCGATGACGCCTAAATCCAAGCCTTGACGGATCTCGTCTGGGTTAAGATCAAACCCACTTACCACTTTGGCAAAGCGCTTTTCCCGAAGTGACTTGGCTAATGATCCACCGATCAGGCCTAAACCAATGATCAAGACATGTTCTACTCGAAAGGGCGATACGACAGGCGCATCCGGATTCGATGGGAACGCCATTAGATCACCGCTTTTGGGTAGGAGCCCAACACTTTTAACTCGGTCGAGATCAACTCTAACTGCTTGATCACATCCACAACCGCAGGGTCAGATTCGTGCCCTTCAAAATCGATGTAAAAGAGGTAGCTCCACGCCCCTTGGCCCGATGGTCGGGTTTCGATACGCGTTAAGCTAATACCTTTGGAATGGAAAGGCTCGAGGAGCTTATAAAGTGCGCCTGGCTCGTTCGGGGCCGCCAAAAGAACCGAGGTTTTATCCTGCCCGCTTGGCCCAACAATTTGCTGACCGATCACCAAGAAACGCGTGGTGTTATCGTGTAGGTCTTCCACATTACGTTGGACAATGCTCAAGTCGTACAGCTCTTCAGCCGACTCGGCCGCAAGGGCTGCACTGTTCACCTCACTGGCCGCGCGTTGTGCGCCTTCTGCGTTGGAGCTGACTTCGACACATGTAGCGTTGATGCAGTTTTCGGCTAACCATTGACGGCACTGCGCCAATGATTCGCGATGTGCGTAAACGGTTTGAATGCTGGCCAAATCAACGGGCGCACGCTCCGAGTCGGAGCGTTTCATCATCAGGTGGTGATGAATGGGTAGCTCTAATTCGCCGCAGATACGCAGCGAGTAACGACGGAACAGATCCAACGTATGGGTCGCCATCCCCTCGGTTGAGTTTTCAATCGGCACAATACCGTAAGCCGCTTGACCGGATTCAACCTCACGGAAGACTTGATCCAACGAGGCCATCGGCGCTTGATGCACCGAGTGACCAAAGTGCTTAACCGCCGCTTGTTGAGTGAAGGTGCCTTCTGGGCCTAAAAACGCGACACGCATCGGTTTTTCGAGTGATAAGCAGATCGACATGATCTCGCGGAATAGCCACGCTACCTCTTTTGCGGGCAGCGGGCCTGGGTTTCGATCCATCACACGACGAAGGACTTGCGCTTCTCGTTCGGGTCGATAGAACACAGCATCTTGCTTGCCTTCGTAAGACTCTTTTACTTCGGCGACCTTTTGCGCGCATTCGGCCCGCTGATTCAGCAGTGTTTGAATTTGTTGATCGATGGAATCGATCTGATCGCGCAGTACACGCAGTGCCTTCTCTTGTTCTGTCATAACTCAACCCGTAACGAGATGTTTCCTATCACTCAGTATTGCTTAGCCGTGCGTTCGTTCAAACTCAGCCATAAATTGGATCAGTGCATCAACCGCTTCTTCGCTGATCGCGTTGTAGATGCTGGCACGCATACCACCCACCGAACGGTGACCTTTCAGGTTCAGTAGGCCGTTCTCTTCTGCGGCAGCTAGGAAAGCCGAATCCAAAGCACTGTCGGCCAAGGTAAACGGCACGTTCATTTCGGAGCGGTTCGCAAGCGCAACTGGGTTGGCATAAAACGCACTGGCATCAATGGCTGAATACAGTTTTTGTGCTTTACGTTGGTTAATGGCAGCGATGGCATCTACCCCGCCCTGCTCTTTTAACCACTCAAACACCAAACCACACAGATACCACGCCAGCGTCGGTGGCGTGTTGTTCATGGAGTCCGCATCGGCATGCACTTTGTAATCGTACATGGTTGGCGTGCCGGTCAGCGTTGTACCCAGCAGATCGTCACGGGCGATGACAACGGTTAAGCCTGCAGGGCCAATGTTCTTCTGAGCACCTGCGTAGATCAAACCGTAACGGCTAACATCCACGTGACGCGATAAAATGTCTGATGACATATCGGCAATCAGTGGCACATCACCGGTCTCTGGAATGTAGTCAAACTGCACACCACCGATGGTTTCATTGGTGGTGTAGTGCACGTAAGCGGCATCTGGGTTTAGGGACAGCTCAGCCTGACTGGGCGCCGAGGTAAAGCTATTACCTTCGGTTGTCGCCGCGATGGCCACATCGCAATAGCGCTTAGCTTCAGCAATGGCTTTTTTCGACCAGATACCCGTGTTGATGTAATCCGCGCTTGGCTTACCGCGCAGCATGTTCATCGGCACCATAGCAAATTGAGATGACGCACCGCCTTGCAAGAACAGCACTTTGTACTGATCGGGAATGCCCATCAAATCGCGCAGATCTTGCTCGGCTTTTTCTGCAACCGAAACAAACTCTGGGCTTCGGTGGCTCATTTCCATAATGGAAAGCCCCTTGCCATGCCAATCCATCAATTCGGATTGCGCACGCGCGAGTACCGCATCCGGTAATGCCGCAGGACCTGCACTGAAATTGTATTTACGGCTCATCTCTCATCTCACTTAACTAGGTGTTACCCACACTTGGGCATGTTCTAAAAGAAAGTGCGGCTTAGGCCGCACTTTTTGGTTCAGTTTTAAGCCTCGTCAGGCGCTTCGCCGCCTTGTTCAGGCTCCGCTGCGTCGGCTTGGTTGCTCTCAGTCTGAGCGTCTTCGCCGTCGACGTTTTCGCCTTCCGCGTCCAGCGCTTCAAGCTCCTCTTCATCGGGCTCCTCGATGCGCGCAAGGCTAACGAGGTTTTCATCCTCGACCACCTTGATCAAGGTCACACCTTGCGTGTTTCGCCCCAATACAGAAATCTCTGAGGTGCGGGTACGAACCATGGTGCCCTGATCACTGATCAGCATCACGTCATCGCCTTCAAAGACTTGCACCGCGCCGGCTAGGCTGCCGTTACGATCGGTGCATTGCATGCCGATCACACCCTGGCTACCACGACCTTTGGTCGGGAACTCTTCAACCGGTGTTTGTTTACCGTAACCACGAATCGATGCCGTCAGTACATGGCCGCCCTCTTTCGGGATGATCAACGAGATCACTTTCGCATCGTCTTTTAATGTGATGCCTTTTACACCACGAGCGGTACGGCCCATGGCACGCACATCGCCTTCATCAAAACGCGCTACTTTACCGACACTGGTTACCAGAATGATGTCATCCTGACCTTCGGTGATGGCGGCACCAATCAAAGCATCGTCATCCAACAGATCAACCGCAATCAAACCGGATGAGCGAGGACGCGAGAAGTTCTGCAAAGACGTTTTCTTAACAATACCGCTGGCCGTCGCCATAAAGACGTAACGGTCTTCGCTGTATTCGTTAACCGGCAAGATGGTCGAGATACGCTCGCCTTCATCCAGTGGAAGAATGTTCACAATTGGACGACCGCGCGCTGCGCGGCTGGCTTGTGGAATCTCGTAGACTTTTAGCCAGTACACTTTACCAAGATTGGTAAAGCACAAAATGGTGTCGTGCGTGCTGGCGATTAACAGATGCTCGACAAAGTCTTCATCTTTAACCGCCGTCACCGATTTGCCTTTACCGCCACGACGCTGCGATTGGTAATCGGTCAGCGGCTGAGTTTTCGCATAACCACCGTGAGAGATGGTCACCACCATGTCTTCTTCGGTGATCAGATCCGCAACGGTCAAATCTTGACGCGAAGCGATGATCTCGGTGCGGCGCTCGTCACCGTATTCAGCACGCACTGCTTCAAGCTCTTCACGGATCACTTCCATCAAGCGCGTGTAAGAACCTAAGATTTCCAGAAGCTCGGCAATTTTAACCAGCAGCTCTTGGTACTCTTTGATCAGTTTTTCGTGCTCAAGACCGGTCAAGCGGTGTAAACGCAGATCCAAGATCGCTTGTGCCTGAACAGGCGATAGGTAGTACTTACCATCGCGCATACCAAATTGCGGCTCAAGATCTTCCGGACGACACGCATCATCACCGGCACGCTCCAGCATGCTGGCAACGGAGCCCAACTCCCAAGGGGTTGAGATCAGTGCTTCTTTCGCATCAGAAGGGGTCGGCGAGCGGCGGATCAACTCGATTACAGGGTCGATATTTGCCAGCGCGATGGCCAAGCCTTCCAACACATGACCGCGTTCACGTGCTTTACGCAGCTCGTATACGGTACGACGGGTGACTACTTCGCGACGGTGACGAATGAAGTTTTCGATCAACTCCTGAAGGTTCAGCAGTTTTGGCTGACCGTCCACCAAGGCAACGATGTTGATGCCGAATACGCCTTCCATTTGCGTTTGCGCAAACAGGTTGTTGGCGATCACATCCGGCACTTCGCCACGGCGCAGTTCGATGACGATACGCATACCGTCTTTATCGGACTCATCGCGCAGCTCTGAGATGCCTTCGAGTTTTTTCTCTTTTACCAGCTCAGCGATCTTTTCGATCAGACGCGCTTTGTTGAGCTGGTAAGGAATTTCGGTAACCACGATGGATGAGCGACCTTTTTGGTCCTCTTCAACGTGGTATTTAGAGCGAATGTAGATTCGACCACGACCGGTACGGTACGCCTGAAGAATCCCCGCACGACCATTGATGATGGCACCCGTTGGGAAGTCTGGGCCTGGGATGTATTCCATCAAGCCATCGACATCGATCTCTGGGTTTTCGATCATCGCCAAACAGCCGTTGATCACTTCGGTCAGGTTGTGTGGCGGAATGTTCGTCGCCATACCTACTGCAATACCAGAAGAGCCGTTCACCAATAGGTTAGGGACACGGGTTGGCAGTACGTCTGGGATCTGTTCGGTGCCGTCGTAGTTCGGCACGTAGTCGACGGTTTCTTTGTCGAGGTCAGCCAAGAGCTCGTGGGAGATCTTGTCCATACGAATTTCGGTATAACGCATCGCCGCAGCGGAGTCGCCATCGACCGAACCGAAGTTACCCTGACCATCGACCAGCGTATAACGCATCGAGAAGTCTTGCGCCATACGGACGATGGTGTCGTATACCGCACTGTCACCGTGGGGGTGATATTTACCGATTACGTCACCGACCACACGGGCCGATTTTTTATAAGGCTTGTTCCAGTCATTGCCCAGCTCGTTCATCGCGAACAAGACGCGACGGTGAACCGGTTTAAGACCATCGCGCACGTCAGGCAATGCACGCCCGACGATAACACTCATCGCGTAGTCCAAATAGGACTGACGCATTTCGTCTTCAATATTGACGGGTAGTACTTCTTTGGCTAAATCACCCATGGGTTTCAGCTTTCCTTGATTCGGTCTGCTCGTGGCTCACCAGCTTCATCCGTAAGAGAGACGCAGACGACAGATTTTCTTATCGTTTGATCGGATGAATGAGCCCGCTCTATAACCGAGCGAGTATACCAAAGTTTTCTTAAAGATTCCCTAAAAATGAATACGTTGGGCGTTGTTGTGAGAAAGGCCAAGGGTGATAGAATACGCTCATCGCAGAATTAAGGACTCGCACGATGACAGATACCCAGCAAACTCAAAACATTGACCCAGCCGAGATTGCCAAATTTGAAGAGTTGGCCAGCCGCTGGTGGGATCGTGACAGCGAATTCAAACCTCTGCACGACATTAACCCACTGCGGGTCAGCTACATTGATCAAATCGCCTCACTGGCTGGCAAAAAGGTACTGGATGTCGGCTGTGGCGGCGGTATCTTATCCGAATCCATGGCGCGCCGCGGTGCCGAGGTGACCGGGATCGATATGGGCGCCGCCCCACTTAAGGTGGCGAAACTGCATGGCTTAGAAAGCGGCGTGTCGGTCCAGTACCAACAGATCACCGCCGAAGAGATGGCCGCGGCTCACCCAGAAGCGTTCGATGTCGTAACCTGCATGGAGATGCTCGAGCACGTACCGGACCCATCTTCTATCGTAGAGGCCTGTGCTGCCATGGTAAAACCGGGCGGCTATGTGTTTTTCTCGACCTTGAACCGCAACCCGAAAAGCTACCTATTTGCGATTTTAGGCGCAGAGCGCATCTTAAAATTGGTGCCGCCAGGCACACACGATCATAAAAAGTTTATCCGTCCATCGGAGTTGGCCAACTGGATTCGTCAAAGCCAGTTAAAGACCGAAGATATCAGCGGCATGACCTACAACCCCATCACTAAGCATTACAAACTCAGCGACAGCGATGTGGATGTGAATTACATGATCGCCACCTCTAAGCCTGCGCTCTCGTAACGTGAGCACACACAAAAAAGGCTGCGTACTGTTTGATCTGGACGGTACGCTGCTCGACTCAGCTCCCGACTTTATCGCTATTATTAATGCGTTATTAAACGAGCAGGGCTTACCAAGCGTCGCCCCTGAAAAACTGCGCGAGCAAGTCTCGGAAGGGGCTCGCGCCATGCTGAGCGCAGGCTTTGGGAAAGAACACCCACTGCTGGATCGGTTGCTAACAAGCATGCTGGAGCGGTACTACCAAGCCCCCTGCGTAGAAAGCGTACTGTTTACAGGTTTTGATGAGCTACTGCCACGCTTAGAACAAAACAACCTTTGCTGGGGCGTCGTCACCAATAAGCCTCGTCGCTTTTCAGAACAGATTTTACGAACCCTAGAGCTGGATCAACGTTGTGCTATTTTGATCTGCCCAGAGGATGTAAAAGAGACCAAACCCTCGCCAGAACCCTTATTATCGGCGTGCCAGCAGTTGAACATTCCGATCCAGAATACGGTCTATGTTGGTGATCACCTAAGAGATATCCAGTCCGCCAAAGCCGCCAATATGTTTAGCATTGCTGCGCTCTATGGCTATATTAAAGCTGACGAGGATACGAATTCATGGCAAGCTGATCAGAACGTTCACCGCGTTGAGGCACTCTGGCCCATCATTGAAGGTCAACTCCTCACGTAAGGCGGTACTCAGATCAGCCAAGAAAAGGAGTGGCTATGTTTGAATATCAAGCCCCAGAACAGCTTCTGAAAGATCGCATCATTGTGGTGACCGGTGCCGGCGATGGTATTGGTAAAGCCGCCGCCATCGCTTACGCCTCCTGCGGCGCAACGGTCGTACTGATGGGACGCACACAAGAAAAACTGGAAGCGGTTTACGACACCATCGAATCCAAAGGCTGGCCGCAACCTGCAATTGTGCCAATCAACCTAGAAACCGCGACAGAGCACGATTACATCGAGCTGACCAACATCATTGATCAGGAGTTTGGTCGCGTAGACGGCCTTTTGCATAATGCAGGCCTACTTGGCCTTCGCACCCCGCTTGAGTCCTACGACCCAGTCACATGGGAGCAAGTGATGAAAGTGAATGTGCACGCCCCATTCTTGCTGACGCAAAACCTGATGCCTTTATTACAGCGCTCGGAAGATGCCTCAGTCATCTTTACATCCTCTGGGGTTGGGCGTACTGGTCGCGCTTATTGGGGGGCCTACAGCGTATCTAAGTTTGCCACCGAAGGCATGATGCAGGTTTTAGCCGACGAAGTATCAAACTCTGGGAATATGCGCGTTAACTGCATTAACCCGGGTGCGACCCGTACCTCGATGCGTGCTTACGCCTACCCTGCCGAAGACCCAAATACCCTACCCACACCTGAAGAGATCTTACCGGTTTATCTTTATTTGATGGGTAAGGACAGCCACGGCATCAACGGCAAGTCATTGGACGCGCAATAAGCGAATTTATTAACGCTTGCCAGATACGAAAAAGCAGCCACTCAAGGCTGCTTTTCTTTTTTAACACACGGTTTATTTGGCGTGTTTTGGCCCTACGGCATGGCGTACTTGTTGACGCTTAAAGCGACGCTTATATTTATCGCGCTCAGCTGGCTTCATTCGCACAGGGCTTTTTTGAGCCAAGCTTAGTTGGTTGGCTAACTGTTTGATCTCTTTTGGGGTTAACTCTTTCCACGTACCGGCTTTAACATCGCTTGGTAAAAAGATAGAGCCGTAACGCACTCGCTTAAGACGGCTAACCTGGAAACCTTGCGACTCCCACAGGCGGCGAACTTCGCGATTACGCCCTTCCATCACCACACAGTGATACCATTTATTTGCACCTTCGCCATCAAAGTATTGCACATCACTGAACTTGGCCATGCCATCTTCCAGTAATACACCCTCTTTTAATTGCTCCATGTGCTGTTCGGTCACCTCACCCAAAATACGCACAGCGTATTCACGGTCGATGTTCGCCGATGGGTGCATTAACGCATTGGCCAGCTCACCATCGGTTGTAAATACCAATAAGCCGGTGGTGTTAATATCCAATCGACCGATCGCAATCCAACGCCCGTTTTTAAGAGGCGGTAGGTGATCAAATACCGTTGGACGACCTTCGGGGTCGTGACGGGTTGAAACCTCACCTAAAGGTTTATTGTAAATTAATACGCGACGTGGCGATTCCGCTTCGGAAATTAACGCCACCGTCCGACCATCGACTTTTACTTCATCCGATGAAGTTACGCGGTCACCCAATTTAGCCTGAGCACCGTTGATAGAGACACGCCCTTCATCAATCCAGCGCTCCATCTCACGACGTGAGCCAAATCCCGACCGCGCCAAAACTTTCTGTAACTTTTCATCAGCCATTTTGACGCATCCTGTGGTTTATTAAACGTAAGCTTAGTATAAAAAACAAAACCCCCCGATCCTACCGGACCGAGGGGTTTTTTTGATGTGATAAATCGATTACTTGATGGCAACCGCTTCTTTATCAACACCGTGCTTGTCGAAGTAAGCCTGGAACGCCAGTGGTGTACGACCACGGCCAGACCATTCGTGTACAGTGCCTTCATCGTCAGTAATTCGGTATTTAGCTTCTACTTTCTTTTTAGGAGCCGCACCGATAACAGACTGCAGGTCGTCCATGTCCAGACCTGCATCCTGCATTGTTTGACGAATCAGAGCGATTTTCTCTTCACGTGCTGCCAGCTCTTCTGCTTTTGCAGCTTCTTCGGCTTGCTTCTCTTCCAGAATGTCGTTCAGGTCAGAGATCAATTTTTCGATGTCAGCTACGCCTAATTCTTGGCACTGCTTACGCAAAGAGTTTTTACGCGTTAAAACTTTTAGAATGTCAGACATTTATCAAACCCGATGTATTGTGTGTTAACTGTGGTAATTATGATCGTTTTTTAATTAATTTCAAGATGATCATTTAATTAAAAAAGGCTAAATCACCTGCGCCTTCGCGAATAATTTCTGGCTCACCGTTGACCAAACTAATAACCGAGGTGGCTTCCATTCCACAAAAACCACCATCAATGATTAAATCGACTTGGTTTTGCAAAATATCGCGCATCTCGTATGGGTCCGTTAACGGTTGCTCATCCCCAGGCATAATGACCGACGAACTGATAATGGGTTCCCCCAATACCGTTAACAAATCAGCGGTGATGTTATTATCCGGCACACGTATCCCGATGGTTCTGCGCTTTGGGTGCAGCAAGCGCCGAGGCACTTCTGTCGTGGCATTCAATATAAAGGTGTAAGGCCCTGGCGTATGAGCCTTCAGTAAACGATACACCGTGTTATCCACTTTAGCGTAGGTACCAATGGTGCTTAAATCCGCACAGACCAGCGTAAAGTTATGTTTATCATCGAGTTGGCGAACCCGTTTCATTTTCTCTAATGGGTTCTTCTCACCTATTTTACAACCAAACGCGTAACCGCAATCGGTTGGGTAAACGATTAAACCACCAGCATTTATGATATCGACCGCTTGATTGATCAAACGCTTTTGCGGATTTTCTGGATGAATTTGAAAAAACTGACTCATGCTGACCTCCCGGATTGATAATCAATCCCTATCAGATCGCTAATGTGATTCCCACTGTGCGCAAAATCGGGATAACAACCAATCGATGTCCAAAGTTGCTCTGGGGAATGAAAATCACTGCCGCCCGACAACGCCAACTCAAACTTTCGCGCCAACATCATTAAAGACGCTTGTTGATCTTGCGTAACGCCAGGATACCCAACCTCAATGGCTTGCCCACCAAGCGATGCAAACTCAGATACAACGCCTCGAATCTTATTTAAGGTTAGATTGTATTTCGTAGGATGCGCCAATACGCTTACGCCACCCGCGTCTTTTATAATGCTGATCACCTCTTCAAGGGTTGGCCAGGCCACTTTGACATCGCCTGGCTTGCCGGCGCCTAAGTACTTTTTAAACGCCTTCGCCTCGCTATCAACCACACCGGCCTCGATTAACGCTTTCGCAAAATGCGGACGACCTAACTGCGCTTCACCTGCCTGCGCTCTTGCGGCGTCTATTAATGAAGGCAGCTGCATCTTTTGAAGACGCTCATCAATTTTGAGCGCGCGCTCTTCACGAAGGTTCGTCATGCGCTCAAGGTGTTTCGACAAAGCTGTGTTGTGGATATTTAGATTCAACCCCACAATGTGCAAAACCTGCTTGCCAAAAACACAGGTAAACTCAGCACCATTAATAAAGGTAAGATCAGCGGGCAACGTTTGCTTTTCCAGCACGTGACATCCCTCGACCGTATCGTGATCGGTCAAAGCAAAAAATCGTACCCCAGCATCATACGCTCGCTGAACCAGATCCATCGGCGATAAATCACCATCTGATGCAGTTGAATGGGAGTGAAAATCGAGACTGTGCAACATCTATTGTGTCCTAGGCTTTTTATGTCGGAGCTGCACCGATATACTGGCGTCTCCATACACTGATTATACGCTTATGAAATTACTTCTCGACTTTCTTCCGATCATCATTTTTTTCGCGGTCTATAAACAAACGGATGACATCATTTTGGCAACGGCCATTTTGATCCCAGCTACCTGTTTGCAGATGGCGTATACCTACTATCGTGAGAAGCGCATCGAAAAAATGCAGCTGGTCACCTTAGTGCTGGTGGTTATTTTCGGCGGCTTGACGGTGCTTCTTCAAGACAAAACATTTATCCAATGGAAGCCAACGGTCGTTAATTGGCTCTTTGGTGCCGTCTTCTTGGGTAGCCAATTCATTGGAAAGCGCACCATTATAGAGCGCATCATGGGCGCTAATGTTGACTTACCCAGTGTCATTTGGACCCGCCTTAACATGGCTTGGTCTCTGTTCTTCTTTTTTGCGGGGGCGCTCAACCTGTTTGTCGCTTACCAATTCTCGGAAGATATCTGGGTCGATTTTAAACTCTTTGGCATGCTTGGATTAACCTTAGTGTTTATTATTGCCCAAGGCGTTTATTTAAGTAAGCACATAAAACCTGACGATAAGGAATCCTAAGATGTTTTATGCGATCATCTCGGAAGATCATCCAAACAGCTTATCGAACCGTACGAGCGTGCGCCCTGATCATTTAGCACGTCTGGCTCAATTAAAAGAGGAAGGTCGCTTATTGATCGCAGGCCCTCACCCGGCGATCGACAGTGAAGATCCAGGTGAAGCTGGTTTCACAGGAAGCTTAGTCGTAGCTGAATTTGACACCCTAGAAAGCGCAAAAAAGTGGGCCGATGAGGATCCATACGTCGCTGCAGGGGTTTACAAATCAGTAATTGTAAAACCGTACAAAAAAGTTTTGCCTTAAACGCTGTTTTACATCACAATTTTTAAATATCTAAGGTTCCAAACTTGCGACAGTGCAAGTAAAATGATAGTTACTTAAAGTTAATGAACTCTTGTCGTCTTTTGGAAACTAACCGTCAGGATTCATAAAAATTAAGAATGCAACAACCCACAATTCACAAGGATATTTGATATGAAAAAGCTCGCTATGACCGCAGGTCTTGCTCTGGCGATGGGCATGTCAGCTACCGCTATGGCCCACCCAACTAACAGCGGCTATGTTACTGATTCTGAAGATACTGTATGGCGCAACAGCTTCGGCGAATGCTGGCACACAGGCTTCTTCACTGAAGCTGATGCAACTGTAGAAGGTTGCGACGGCTATGTTGCTTCTGCTGACGCTCCGGTTAAACAAGAGCCTGTAGCGACTCCTACTCAGCCAATGGCTGCTGTAGATAAGAAATTTGCTGTATTCTTCGACTTCGACAGCGCAGTTGTAGATAGCGTTTCTGACATCGCAACTTACGTTAAAGGTCTGTCTTCTGTAAGCTCTATCCGCATGGTTGGTAACGCTGACCCTATCGGTTCTTCTGCTTACAACGATGCACTGTCTAAGCGTCGTGCTGAAAACGTTGCTGCTGCACTGCGTGCACAAGGCGTTGACGGTAGCGTAATGACTGTTGACCACCTAGGTGAAACAGCTCCAGTTGCTCAGTGTTCAGGCCGTGGTGCTGCACTGATCGCATGTCTGCGTGCTGACCGTCGTGTAGACGTTCAAATCTCTGGCAAGCAATAATCACTGATTATCGCTGCTAAAAAAAACCGGCTTAGGCCGGTTTTTTTGTGCCCGCTTTTCAGCAAGGCTTATAAGCTAAAGCATTCAGACACAAAAAAGCCCGCAATGCGGGCTTTTGTTATTAAGCTTAGGTTGCAGCTAACTAGCCAACCCATACTCGAGCGTTACGGAACATACGCATCCAAGCGCCATCTTCAGCCCACTCATCCGGTGCCCACGAGTTCTGTACCGTACGGAATACACGCTCTGGATGAGGCATCATGATGGTTACGCGACCACTTGGTGTCGTTAAACCGGTTACACCCATTGGCGAACCGTTCGGGTTCAGTGGGTATTCTTCGGTTACTTGACCGTAGTTATCCACATAACGCAGTGCCACCGAATCCGAGCTGTTGACTTGGGTAAAGTGCTCTTGAGATTCAAACTCCGCGCGACCTTCACCGTGTGCAATAGCGATTGGTAAACGCGCCCCTTCCATTCCCTTAAAGAAAATAGACGGTGATGACTGCACTTCAACCGTAGCAACACGCGCTTCAAACTGCTCGGATTGGTTACGAACAAAGTGCGGCCACTGCTCTGCACCTGGGATCAACTCGTGCAAGTTGGACAGCATTTGACAACCGTTACACACACCCAAGGCGAAGGTATCTTCACGATGGAAGAAGGTTTCAAATTCGTTGCGTGCACGCTCGTTAAAGAGGATCGACTTCGCCCAACCTTCACCAGCACCCAATACGTCACCGTATGAGAAGCCACCACAGGCGACCAATCCTCGGAAGTCAGCCAGTGAAACACGGCCTTCTAACACATCACTCATGTGAACATCGATGGCGTTAAAGCCCGCGCGATCAAACGCAGCAGCCATCTCGATCTGACCGTTAACACCCTGCTCGCGAAGAATCGCAACCTTAGGTCGATTACCAGCAGCAATCAGGTCGGCCGCCACATCTTCATTTAAGTCAAACGGTACAACTGGGCTGACACCTGGGTCTGCTTTGTCGAGCAAACGATCAAACTCTTGTGCTGCGCATTCAGAGTTATCACGCATCGCTTGGATGCGGTAAGAGGTCTCAGCCCACCAGCGCTGTAATTCAACACGCGTAGCGCTGTAGATCTCTTCTTCGTCAAAGTGCAGACGAATCTCATCATCTGGGTTCAGCGAGCCAATCACCATCGAGCATTCACCTAAGCCCGCTGCATTTAGCTCGGTTAGAATCTCTTCGGTTTGATCACGCTTCACTTGAATCACAGCACCCAACTCTTCGTTGAACAGAGCCGCCATGAATTCAGACGCATCCGCCGCCAGCATGTCCAACTTAACGTCAATACCCGTGTGACCTGCAAACGCCATCTCAGCCAAGGTGGTGAACAAGCCACCATCAGAGCGGTCGTGGTAAGAGAGAATCATACCCTGGTTGTTCAGCTCTTGGATGGCCGCAAAGAAAGCAGCCAATTGGCCTGCATCATCGACATCCGGCACGCTTTGGCCCACTTCGTTGTACACTTGTGCCAACGCAGACAAACCTAAACGGTTTTGACCATTACCCAGATCAATCAAGATCAGGTCTGTTTCGCCTTGATCGGTACGTAACTGAGGCGTTAACGATTTACGCACATCCGTCACCGGCGAGAAGCCGGAAATGATCAAGGACATCGGTGCTGTCACCGATTTTTGTTCGCCGTTGTCGTCCCATACGGTGCGCATCGACATAGAGTCTTTACCCACAGGGATGGTAATGCCAAGCTCTGGACACAACTCCATACCCACCGCTTTTACGGTGTCGTAGAGTTTCTCATCTTCACCTGGGTGGCCTGCTGCACACATCCAGTTTGCCGAGAGTTTAATGTCCTTAATGTCCGCAATCGGTGCAGAAGCCATGTTGGTCAGCACTTCACCAATCGCCATACGACCAGATGCTGGGCTGTCGACCAAAGCAAGCGGTGTACGCTCACCCATCGCCATCGCTTCACCTGCGTACGTATCGTAAGCCGCGGTAGTGACCGCGCAGTCAGCCACCGGTACCTGCCAAGGGCCAACCATTTGATCACGCGATACCTGGCCTGTGATCGAACGGTCACCGATGGTGATTAAGAAGGATTTAGACGCCACGGCTGGCAATTTAAGAACACGCTCAACCGCATCCGTTAACTCGATGCCATCGGTTGAGAAAGCTTTAACGTCATACGCGATGCGCTCGATCGAGCGGTGCATTTTTGGTGGCTTCCCAAACAGCACACTCATTGGCAGATCAACCGGCTTATTGTCGAAGTGCGTATCACCCAGTGTTAAGTGATGCTCTTCGGTTGCCTCACCCACCACTGCGTATGGGCAACGCTCACGCTGACACAGCTGCTCGAAACGCGCCATATCTTCTGGCTTAACCGCCAACACGTAACGCTCTTGCGCTTCGTTACACCAGATTTCCAGCGGGGACATGCCCGGCTCATCATTGTTAACGTTTCGCAGACCGAAGTTACCGCCACGGCCGCCATCTTTAACAAGCTCCGGGAAGGCGTTGGATAAACCACCCGCGCCCACATCGTGAATAAAGGCGATCGGGTTGTGATCGCCCATCTGCCAGCAGCGGTCGATCACTTCTTGGCAACGACGCTCAAGCTCTGGGTTATCACGCTGCACCGATGCAAAATCCAAATTCTCGGAAGAGCTACCGGACGCCATCGACGATGCCGCACCGCCGCCCAAACCGATCAACATCGCAGGGCCGCCTAAGCAGATCAGTTTTGCACCTACGGTGATCTCGCCTTTTTCAACGTGATCTTCACGGATGTTACCCATACCGCCAGCGATCATGATCGGCTTGTGGTAACCACGAACCTCTTCACCGGCCGCGCCGTTGACTTTCTGCTCAAACGTACGGAAGTAACCCGTAAGGTTAGGACGACCAAATTCGTTGTTAAAGGCCGCGCCACCGATAGGGCCTTCGATCATGATATCCAAAGGCGTTACAATGCGATCGGGCTTACCGTATTTGGATTCCCACGGTTGTTCGAAACCAGGAATGTTCAGATCCGAAACCGTAAAGCCACTTAGACCCGCTTTAGGCTTACCGCCACGACCCGTCGCGCCTTCGTCACGAATCTCTCCACCTGAACCTGTTGCCGCACCAGGATGCGGTGCAATGGCGGTTGGGTGGTTGTGTGTTTCGACTTTACACAGAATGTGGATCGGCTCTTGAGAGTAACCGTATTCAGCTGAATCCGGTGCTGGGAAGAAACGACCTGCAGTAGAGCCGGCAATTACCGCTGCGTTATCTTTATACGCAGACAGCACGTTTTCACCGCCAACTTCGTTGGTGTTACGGATCATCGCGAACAGGGATTTGTCCTGTGCTTCACCGTCGATATCCCAAGACGCGTTGAAAATTTTGTGACGGCAGTGCTCAGAGTTTGCCTGCGCAAACATCATCAGCTCAACGTCGGTTGGATTACGGCCCAAGTCTTTAAACGCCGTAACCAGATAGTCGATCTCATCTTCGGCCAGCGCCAGACCTAACGTTTGGTTAGCGGTTTCTAACGCAGCACGTCCGCCGCCTAAGATATCCACAGAACCCAGAGGCTTAGGCTCAGTGTGCGCAAACAAGGTTTGTGCTTGTTCGTAATCGGTCATGACCGCTTCGACCATGCGGTCGTGAAGCTGGGCAATCACCAAGGCGTTTTCAGCATCGGTGAGGGGCTGGCTCGCTGTTACAAAATACGCAATACCGCGTTCCAAACGATTAATTTTGTTCAGACCGCAATTTCTGGCAATATCAGTGGCCTTACTGGACCACGGAGAGATGGTGCCAGGTCGAGGTACAACAAGGAACAACGGACCGTTGGCGTCCTGAACCTCAGACTTAGGCCCATATTTAAGGATGCGGGTGAGAACCGTCTGCTCCTCTTCGGTCAGGGGTGATGAAACGTCTGCGAAATGATAAAACTCAGCGTACACTCCAGAAACCGTAGGAACGGCCGACTGAAGCGCAGACAATAATTTATCGTGACGGAAGGCAGATAGAGCTGGTGCTCCACGCATAACTAGCATGTGATCTCAAGCCTCTTGAATGAGCCAAAAAAGACAGGAAAATGGAGCGGGTATTTTAGCCGAAAATGGCCGCGAAGTACCAGAAACGACCGTATGCTATTTACACCAAAGAGCCGAAAAAGAATTCTGCACCTGCTAACCGCAGTTGTTATCGTTAGTTTACCGACGCTGGTGAGCTTTAACGACAAGACGCAGATCGACATCATTCGCGAGAAAGGCACTCTGCGCGTAGCGACCCGCAACACGCCTAATAGCTATTACATCGACGCGAATGGCCCAACCGGTTTTGAGTACCAACTTTCTAAAGCGTTTGCCGATTATCTTGGCGTGGAATTGCAGATTGTTGTGCCAAGCACCATACAAGGCTTGTTTGATTCGGTCGAAAACCGCGATGTGCATTTAGCCGCTGCGGGCATCTCGGTCTCTGAGCTTCGCAATCAAAAGTACGACTTCTCCCCCTCGTATGCGCACAGCATCTCGACGGTGATTTATCGGGTTCGCCAAGGTAATCCGGCTCCCAAAAGCGTTGAGGACTTGATCGACAAGCAGGTTTTGATCCTGGATCAATCCATCCAAGAGGAACAGCTCGAAGCCCTAAAGAAAGACCACCCTAACCTTAATTGGGAAGCCACCAACGAGCTGACCATCACGGACATTTTGGATAAGGTCTTTAATGATGAGGTAGATTACGCGATTGTTGACTCCACCGTGTTTGAATCGCAAAGCTCCTTTTACCCAGGCTTAAACGATGCTTTTACCATCGGCAAAAGCCGCCCCATCGCTTGGCTTTTGATGCCCAACCCAGATGGCTCTTTAAACAAAGCCGTTGAAGACTTTTTTGCAAAGCCTGCCACCAAAACCCTGATCAAAGAGCTTAAAGACCATTACTTTACCAAGCAAAACCCGCTTAACTTCTTTGATACGGTCACCTTTAAAGAGGATATGCTCACACGCTTACCCGCCCTTGAGCCTTACTTTAAAGAAGCTTCAATCGAAACCGGCATCGACTGGAAGCTCCTAACCGCCATCGCCTATCAAGAATCCCATTGGCGCGCGGATGCCGTCTCCCCAACTGGGGTAAAGGGCATCATGATGCTAACCGAAGGTGCCGCCAGCGAAGTGGGTGTGGATGACCGAACCGATGCTTATCAAAGCATCATGGGCGGGGCCCGCTATCTAGTGCAGGTGAAAAAGAAGATACCGGAGCGCATTCCCGAACCCGACCACACTTGGTTCGCCTTAGCTGGTTACAACGTTGGGTTTGGGCATTTGGAAGACGCCCGCATTTTGACCCAACGCGCCGACAAAGACCCCGACAAGTGGGACGATGTGAAAGAGTTTTTACCCTTACTCTCCAAAGAGCGCTACTACCAAACCGTTAAATACGGCTACGCCCGCGGTCAGGAGCCAGTAAAGTACGTGCACAATGTGCAAAAATACATTGAGCTATTGGAGTGGGAAAAGCAGATCCAAGAGATCCGCGAAGCGCGGGAGAAAGCCCTTGAAGCGATCAAAAAAGCGGAATCCGAGACCGAACCAAGCCGAATCATCTTGCTTGATAACGTCCCTTCGACCTTGTAGCTAAAACGCTTAATCTTCCCGCTTTTGGGCATTTAAGGCCGCTTTTTCGGCCTTTTTTTGCGCACGACGAGCTTTAAAGAAACCGCTTAACATGGCCGAAGCCTCGTCCGCTAATACGCCACCCTGCCACTGAACCACATGATTCAACCAAGGCTGGGTAAAGAACTGCTGACGGCTGTCCAAAGCACCGGCTTTAGGCTCGGTCGCCGCGTAGATCACCCGTCGTACTCGACTGTGCACAATGGCACCTGCGCACATCGAACAAGGCTCTAACGTGACGTACAGATCCGCCTCCACCAAGCGATAGTTTTGAACGGTATCGGCGGCCTCTCGCAAGGCAATCATCTCGGCATGTGCCGTGGGGTCGTTTGAGCTGATCGGGCGGTTAAACCCCTTACCTATCACCTGCCCCTCTAACACCACCAAAGCACCAACAGGCACCTCGCCACGCTCAGCGGCTAACTGCGCCAACGCCAGCGCCTGATGCATCCAGTATTCATCGCTGTGCAAATGCTGTAAGGCGTATTGTTTTGTGTCTGACATAAAAAATCCCCGAAGAACGGGGATTTTATCATGTTTTTCAGGCAGGTTTAGCTGACTTTTTGAGAGGTGTTATTCTCTATCAATCATCAATGAGGACCGCAAGCCCTTTAACTACAGCTGCTTGGGGCTTGGCTCTGTCTTAGTACCATTATTAGTACCATGTTCAGCGTTTTGTTTGGCCTTTTCTTCACGGCGACGCTTGAGCTCGGCACACGCCCAAGCAGAGGACTCGGCCATGTCGAGGCGGAGGTCTTGTTTTTCTTCAACAGTAAGCATTCCTGGTCCCGATATAGTTCTATCCATCTTGTACCCATCTTAGCGCAGTACGTATACCTAACTTCTATGAGGGTTTAAACCTTAAGCTCTTGCTATCCCTTGTAAATGTGGAGCCGACAATGAAATTATCATTGTCTAACGTCCCTTCAATACTCTTGGTAGCAAAAATAATTTGGAACTCCACCTCAGAGTCAGAAAGAAGGTCATGAATAGCTTTTTGAAAATTTTTGGATCTACTATCTTCCATTCCACCATTCTCAATACCGTCAAGAATTAAAAACCTCGGTACTCGTACATATGCCTTTTCTAATGAGGTCATTAACAGTGCTACTCTAAAGGCGTTGTACAAATAAACAATACCACTCTCTGAGAAAGATGATTTACCGTTTACAGATATTCTATTCGCAGCAAAATCAAATTCCACATACTCAGCAGATGCAAATTCATCCTCTGAGCCTATGTCTTTCTTAAGAATAGAGATAAGGTTTTTCGAAATAGACTCCCTAACTTCTGGCTCTCTCAATCTATGAACATTTTCTTTTTTCGAAATCTTATCTTTAAGATCGTTTACTTTTTTTGGCTCTCATCTCTTTCATCAGTAAGCTCTGCTATTGATTTCAAAAGTTCTGATATTTTATCTAGGTTTTCAATCTTCTCTTCTAAATAGCCAATTTTCTGATAATAACTAAAAATTTCTGATTCATTTTTATTATTTATAGATGTTATAACAGATGAACTTTTAGAAATACTTTTTCTTAGCTGCGTTCTCAGATCCTTCTGTGTTAACTCCAACTCTTTTAGCTTGCTATTTTTCCTTTCCATTATTCGAAAAGACTCAGAAAGCTGCAAATCTATTTCGTTCGACATCCGCAATAGATTCTCATTCCCCTCGCCATTGTCATTCGTTTCTGAACCACATAGGCTGCAAGAGCTTTCCTTTTCAAAACTTAATTTAGTTTGACAACAGGGACACACCTGAAATGAAAATCTCGAAATTGACTTATTTACAGCAATTGCATCCTTAATCGCTAGCTTCTTATCCTTAAGCTCACTAATAAATTGATCTGAGTCTTCAATATCATATTGAAGCGATCTTATTTCGCTCTCACATTCATATAAATTTGTTTTGAGTTTAACATTATTTAAGGCGATTTTTTCGGACGTAGATCTTTCATCCTTATACTCACCAAAGGATTCCAACTTACGATTAACAATACCTTCGGTTATTTCACCTATTTGCCTCAAATATTCTTTTTTCTCTTCCTCAATAGAACCAAGATCCCTAGAGAAGGAAGTTTTCCCTACAACTGAGTATATTGTCGAAATTTCAGATACTAGCCTAGCGAGCTTTTTATCTTCCTCGATAAGTTCAATTTTATACGAGTATAAATCGTCATCATAAAGTCCTAATAGATAGTTACCTATAGACTCTCTCTTAAAAGCAGAATCAAATGGCTCGACATTAAAAATATTACCGGATGCATTAGATTGGTCACCATACACAAGCCTTAGGATCTGATGCATTGTAACATTATTATTATTCGCATCAGCCTTCGCCTCTGGAATATCAAAAATATCAAACATTTTCTGAGAAAAGCTAATTGCACCGTATTGAGATGAATATGAATGTTTCTTCCAATTCTCAATACCTGAACTAAGAGCATCATCCATAGGCATGAAACAGAACCACATCGGCTGTTTTTCTTTCCCATTAATATCTCTTCTTATTGTAACGTCAACACCATTTGCTTTAAGAGAAATATAAACAGAGTCACAAGATCCAGCTTCATCTTTCCAATTACTGACCTCATATCCTAGACCGAAAACTAACAATTGGATTATTGACGTTTTTCCACCACCATTACATCCGCTGAGAATATTAATCCCTTCATGAAATTCTTCATCATATAAATAATTGCTTTTTTTTACAGCAATAAGCCTCAAAACTCTCAAGGATGGATTATATAGAATCATATCTAAACCCCATCAAGTTGCTTGCTGACTTTAGACCACTTTCACCGACTAAATCCATATCAACAAGGTAATCCCTTATGAAATTAACAGTCTGGAAAGATATACTACTTAAATCTTGAGAAATAATGCGTTTTATCTCAGGATCCATTTTTTGATAATCAATACTGAATCTATTTTTTACTTTATTATAACTAACAACACCTATAGCTTCTAAGTAAAAAATAGCCATGTCTTGAACTGGCCTCATCATTTCAAATAAATTATTGTCACTATAAATTTGATAATTATTCTTGAAAGACTTAAACAAATTTCGCTCTTTCACCATATCACGACCTAGCTTCATTTTAGATATATGCACAGGATGCGCTAGGATAAAATCAAGGATTCTAAGTCTATCCTTTTCTACTTCTTTGCCATCTAGCAGCATACTTAAAGCAGAAACCCTTAAGATAGTATGATTTACATCTATAGACTTATTATAAACTAACATCCATCCCACTCCAGATGACAATTCCCTGTAAGATAAAAAACCATCCCACTAATCTGCCTATTATATATTTCTAAAACATTTTCCCCTAACTTTTCTGAAATCTCAACTTCAATACATGTTCTTATAAGAGTTTTAGCTTCTATAACAGTAATATCAGAATGTAATTTAGGTTTTATTTCTATGTTAAAAATAGATTCAACATCAGCCAGAAGAAAAGTGATTATTTTTTGTGCGGAATTATAGTGCTGATATTTGATAATGAGCTTTGTGATGAGTTCTTTAAGCTCTTCTGCATCTTCTAGGTAATCTGAAAGGCCTACATCGGACAATTTTTCTGCTAAATTCCTTCGCTCTTTTTTCTTTGTTTTATAATGCTGCAATTCATCAATAAACTCAAAAGTTAAATGATCTCCAGTAACCTCATCCTTATAGGCTTGAGAAAGGTGGTCGAGTTGAGAAGGCTTAGGAAGAACATTTTTCACCATGTCCCTCCCTGCATAATCGCCTTGGATAAAAACGTTTTTCAAACGATTAAAAAGAGACATTTATCACTTCTTATCACGACCAGTATAGTCGCCACCTATTTCCACATCCTTCAATTTATTATTAACGTTTTCACCGCCTTTTAATTTGATAACAACACGTACACCCAACCCTAGTACAGCCAACGCAGCGATCACAATCAAACCCGCTATAACAATATCATTCATCCAAACACCATAAAATCAAAAGTCCATGAACAGTGGATCGATGATAATATTAATATCTAGCTATACATCATCCATCCATGTGGTCACTGATTGTACTATACAAAAATCTTACAAAAAATAATTTTATAGCATTGGCTAAGAATAGAACCATTCTAGCTTAGAATTTCGATAACTACGTACTTGACTACATTTTTATACCCTGTCTATTTAAATCGGGGCGAAAGCCCCGTTATAAATAATGAAATAGGCAAATCAAAGCCTTGCTCATCACACCGAAATTACATGGTGCTATCTTCACTTCCCCACAAAACTCGCTACCTCTTCGTTCCGCTCCCTTTGCTTCTCTTGGGTGTAGTCGACGTAGTCTTCTACATCAAATGTGTGCTTCTCGGGGTCGCGCCCTTGCCAGTCAAAGTGGGCCTAGCGGGCTTATTCCTGATCTGACTCAGATAGTTCGTTTAAGCCACCATCTTGGATTATCCAGCATTATTGGCCGTCGAGTGAGTCACTGCTGAAAGATGGCATCTGTTCATCGCTGAAGCCTTTCCCTTCTTGATGTCCCATCGAGTCACTGCAGTGCCCATGCTTTCGCGGATAATTGAAGCCAAACGGCCACCGGTGGTTTGGCTGACTTTGTTCTGGAAGCCACCCATTACTTTAGAATCTACACCTTTTGCAAGGTCCGGTGCTGTGCCTAATGATTTGACCTTTAGATACAAAAAAGCCCACTTGGATAAAGCGGGCTTGAGAGTGTTTATTGCAGTTCAGTGCAAGGTACTACTGAATGATTATTCCCACTCAATCGTCGCTGGTGGCTTGCTTGAAACATCGTACGTTACGCGGGAAATGTTCGGAATTTCGTTGATGATTCGGCCCGATACGGTTTCCAACAGCTCGTATGGCAGGTGCGCCCAGCGAGCCGTCATAAAGTCGATGGTTTCTACAGCACGAAGGGCAACTACGTATTCGTAGCGGCGGCCATCGCCTACCACACCTACGGATTTAACCGGCAGGAATACAGCAAAGGCCTGGCTGGTTTTGTGGTACCAGTCCGCTTTGTGCAGCTCTTCAATGAAGATGGCATCCGCTTCACGCAGGATGTCCGCGTATTCTTTTTTCACTTCACCCAAGATACGTACGCCAAGGCCAGGCCCTGGGAATGGGTGACGGTAGACCATGTCGTACGGTAAGCCGAGCTCTAGACCAATCTTACGAACTTCGTCTTTGAACAGTTCACGCAGTGGCTCAACCAGCTCAAACTGCATGTCTTCTGGCAGACCACCCACGTTGTGGTGAGACTTGATGACGTGAGCCTTACCGGTTTTCGATGCCGCTGATTCGATCACGTCTGGGTAGATGGTGCCTTGCGCCAAGAACTTAACGTCTTTGAGCTTAGTGGCTTCCTGATCGAAGACTTCGATAAAGGTGTTACCGATGATCTTACGTTTTTTCTCAGGGTCGTTTTCGCCTTCCAAACGGGTCAGGAACTGCTCTTCAGCGTCAGCACGGATCACACGTACGCCCATGTTCTTCGCGAACATGTCCATTACTTGGTCGCCTTCCTGCTTACGCAGAAGACCGTTATCCACGAAGACACACGTCAGTTGATCGCCAATGGCTTTGTGCAAGAGTGCCGCAACCACAGAGGAATCCACACCACCAGAAAGACCCAACAGAACTTTCTTTTTGCCCACTTGCTCGCGGACTTTTTCGATCTGATCGTTGATGATGTTTGCCGCTGTCCACAGCGCTTCTGTGCCGCAGATTTCGCGTACAAAGCGCTCAAGAATACGACCGCCTTGTTTAGTGTGCGTCACTTCTGGGTGGAACTGAACACCGAACAACTGCTTAGCCGGGTGACACATCGCCGCAATGGGCGCTGAGTCGGTAGAAGCGATGATGCTAAAGCCTTCTGGTAGCTCAGTGACTTTGTCACCGTGGCTCATCCATACATCCAAAGACAGGGAGCCATTATTAGCGATGTGATCGTCGATGCCTTCTAACAAACGGCTTGGGCTGTTTGCCAGACGCACACGCGCATAACCAAACTCACGCTTATCCGACGTGGATACTTTACCGCCCAGTTGCTCTGCCATGGTTTGCATACCGTAGCAAATACCCAGAACAGGGATATTCATATCAAATACGGCTTGTGGTGCACGTGGCGAGTCCAGTTCGGTTACCGACTCTGGGCCACCCGCAAGGATAATCCCTTTTGGATTAAACGCGCGGATCTCTTCCTCGGTCATGTCCCAAGGGTGAATTTCGCTGTACACGCCGATTTCACGAACGCGACGAGCAATCAATTGAGTGTATTGTGAACCGAAGTCCAGAATCAGTATGCGTTGAGCATGGATATCAGTAGTCATCTTCAGTGGCTCCACCGAATGGCTGCTTAGCAGCCCTATAAACTAAAAATGGGGCGACTTGGCAGCGCCCCATTTTATCGGGTTAAACGAATGAATTAGCCGATGCGATAGTTCGGCGCTTCTTTAGTAATGCTTACATCGTGTACGTGGCTCTCGCCGATGCCTGCGCTGGTAATGCGAACAAACTTAGGCACAGTGCGCATCTCTTCGATGGTTGCGCAACCGGTGTAACCCATCGCCGCACGTACACCACCCATCAATTGGTGGATAACGTTTTTGATCGGGCCTTTACACGCCACACGACCTTCGATGCCTTCAGGTACCAGTTTTTCAGCGCCTTCGTTTGCATCTTGGAAGTAACGGTCAGATGAGCCAGTCGATTGTGCCATCGCACCAATCGAGCCCATGCCACGGTACGACTTGTACGCACGGCCTTGGTAAAGCTCTACTTCACCTGGGGACTCATCCGTACCTGCCAACATTGAACCCACCATGATGGCGTAACCGCCGGCAGCCAAAGCTTTTGCGATATCACCCGAGAAGCGAACGCCGCCATCAGCAATCAAAGGTATATCACGATCTTTCAGGGCTTCTGCAACGTTAGCCACTGCAGAGATTTGCGGTACACCGATACCGGATACGATACGCGTCGTACAGATAGAACCAGGGCCGATACCGACTTTAACGCCATCCGCACCTGCGTCAGCCAGTGCAATCGCCGCTTCTGCGGTTGCGATGTTACCGCCGATTACCTGTACTTGTGGGAAGTTCTCTTTTACCCAACGAACGCGGTCGATCACACCTTTGGAATGGCCGTGTGCTGTATCCACCACAATCACATCAACGCCTGCACTTACCAGTGCAGTTACACGATCGGGCGTTTCTGGGCCAGTACCAACAGCTGCACCTACGATTAGGCGACCTTGGGAGTCTTTCGCCGCATTTGGGAAGGCTTCGGCTTTGTACATATCCTTAACCGTCATCATGCCTTTCAGAGTGAAAGCTTCATCAACGACTAGGATTTTTTCAATGCGGTGCTTACGCAGAAGGTTACGTACTTTGTCTTTATCCACACCCTCTTGAACCGTCACAAGACGATCTTTCGGGGTCATGATGGATTCGACTTTCGCATCCAGATAGTTTTCAAAACGCATGTCACGGCTGGTTACGATACCGACCAGATCACCGTTGTTATCGATCACTGGGAAACCAGAGAAACCTAAGCGTTTTGCCATTTGGCGCAGCTCGCCAACGGTCATGTCTGGACGACACGTGATAGGATCGCTCACAACACCGGCTTCGTATTTTTTAACTTTACGAACTTCGTCGGCTTGCTGCTCGATGGTCAAGTTTTTGTGGATGATACCAATGCCACCTTCTTGCGCCATAGCAATAGCAAGACCGGATTCGGTTACGGTATCCATCGCCGCCGATACCAGAGGGATGTTCAGCGTAATGTTTTTGGTCAGACGTGTCGCCAAAGACACCTCTTTTGGCAGCACTTCCGAGTAACCTGGCATCAACAAAACATCATCAAACGTGAGTGCTTCTTCAACGATTCGCAACATGTGTAAACAGCCTGTAACTTGGAAAAATTTAAACGAGTAATTATACAGAAACTCACTACACGCCACAAATAGAAATGCATTTTCTTATCAGGATCTTTTACGCCCAAATGGGCGCTGCTTAACGCTTTGATTTGCAAATCGGTACACAGTTTTTAACGCTGGGGTTATGATGCGCAGATGAGCTATTTATCCGATCGATCCGCTACGGCCTTCAGTGTGTCCGAACTTAACCGGCAGGCAAAATCCCTGTTGGAATCCTCTTTTTTCCAGATCCGTGTTCAAGGCGAGCTTTCAAGCTTAGCGCGCCCCTCCTCTGGGCATTGGTATTTCACGTTAAAAGATGAGCGTGCGCAGATCCGTTGCGCCATGTTTCGCAACCGGAATATGGCGGTTCGTTTCCAGCCCAAAGAGGGGGATTTAATCACCCTAACCGGCAAGGTCAGTTTGTACGAAGGGCGTGGGGATTATCAGTTTATCGCCGAAGCGATGGAGAACGACGGCGAAGGCCAGTTGCAGCGCCAATTTGAAGTACTAAAAGCCAAGCTGTCCGCCGAAGGCTTGTTCAGTGCCGAACACAAAAAAGCGATCCCCAAACCGCCTAAATGCTTGGCGGTGATCACCTCCCCCACAGGGGCGGCCATTCACGATATTTTGACCGTATTAAAACGTCGTTATCCAAGCCTTCCGGTATTGGTGTACCCCGCTTTGGTACAGGGAAGCGAAGCACCAAGGCAGCTTCGACTTGCGCTCAAAGCCGCAATTGAACACAACCAAGCGGATTTGATTATCTTAGGGCGTGGGGGCGGTTCTCTGGAGGACTTATGGGCCTTTAATGATGAACAACTGGCCTACGACATTTTCCAAAGCCCCATCCCGATCATCAGCGCCGTCGGTCACGAGGTGGATTTTTCGATCAGCGATTGGGTGGCGGACCTCAGAGCGCCAACGCCGTCGGCGGCAGCAGAGCTGATCTCCCCCGATCAAGATGCGCTTCGTTTTCAGCTGGATCGGCTGGGGGCCCGCCTGGATCGATCTTTACACCACACCTTGCGTCAACGAACGGATCGCCTCACAGCTCTTAAACGTCGATTGCGACACCCTGGCGAGCGGTTAACAGATCAGCAGCGCCAGTTATCGCACCTTCACGCTCGATTGGAGAAAAGCCTGTCTTGGCAGTTAACTGCAAAGCAGCACAAGGTTAACCAGATCGAGAGCCGCCTTGCCCGCCAACAACCGGCGGAGCGTTTAACCGCCACGGCAAACCGGGTTGATCAACTGGAGCGCCGCTTACGCCAAGCTCAGAAAAACCAACTGAGCGATGCGCAGTACGCCTTGCGCGATAAGATCACCCGTTTGCAAGCGTTGAACCCACTGTCTACCTTGGAGCGTGGCTACGCCATTGTCCAAAATGATCAGCAAGTGGTGTTAACCGATGCCACTCAAGCACAGCCTGGCGATACGGTCGTCAATACACTCAGCAAAGGGCAATTGGTCTGCACGGTGACTGAGGTGCACCCAGAGCGTAGCGCTCTGAAGTCCCAATAAGGGCTTTTCGCGGTCAAGATTAAAACGAGGTTTCGTATGATTCATCTACAACGCGCTTTATTAATGCTTTGCTTCATTGCAAGCTTAATTACCCCAGCCTGGGCAGGCATGACGCTACCCAAGGAGTCTCGGGTCCCGGGCGGTGTGGCCATCATCCCGCTGGATTCACTCAATGCCACAAAACGCCCCAATGCGTGGTACAACAGCGAGCGTGTGATGGTCGTCAATGCGGGCAACCAAGCGGTGCCTAAATGGGTTGCGATTGTGGGTATACCGCTGTCTGCGGATGCGAAAAAGCCTCAGCACATGGTCTCGAACGGGCAAGACTTCTATTTTGAGATCCAAGATAAAAGCTACAAAGCCCAATACCTCACCATCAAAAACAAAAAGCACGTCAACCCAGACCCCGCCCAAGTGGAGCGCTGGAAAGTCGAAAAAGCCGAAATGACCGCGGCCTTCAAACACTGGGGCGATACGCCCATCGTGACCGAGTTTGTGCTGCCTGCTAAAGGGCCGTTCAGCAGCCCATTTGGCTTAAAGCGTTTTTACAACAAGCAGCCTCGTAACCCACACAGCGGCCTTGATATTGCCGCCCCAGAAGGCGCTCCTATTACGGCACCTGCGACCGGTATCGTAACCGCCGTTGGGGATTACTTTTTTAATGGCAAAACGGTGATTTTGGATCACGGCAACGGCCTTACCACTATGTACTGCCACATGAGCCGAATCGACGTAAAGATTGGCGATACTGTCAATACCGGCAAACAGCTTGGGCTGATCGGCAAAACAGGCCGTGTCACCGGGCCACATCTTCATTGGAGCGTAAGCTTGAATAATACCCGTGTGGACCCATTACTGTTTGTGAAGGATCACTGATCCCACTGGGGAACTATGGTACGCTTTGCGCCTTCTTATTAAGCCGCTTCGGTGAATAAGAGACGGATTTAGGAGTGATTGCTTCACTCACCATTGCACTACAATCAACGAGGACTGTCATGTCTGACAACACCTTTTCTACCGTTGAAGCGAAAGCAAGCTACGGTATCGGTCGCCAAATGGGTGATCAACTGGCTCAAAACGGCTTTAACGGCCTGGATCTGAACGCGGTTGCTGAAGGCATCAAAGATGCATACGAAGGCAAGGCACTTGCGATCGAAGTTGAACAGATCCAAGAAGCGTTTAACGAAATCAACCAGCGCATCCAAGCCGAGCGCGAAGCGGCAGCAAAAGCGGCCAGCGCTGAAGGCCAAGCCTTCCTAGAAGCCAACGCTCAACGCGAAGGCGTGACAGTACTGGCATCCGGTCTGCAGTACGAAGTGATCGAAGCCGGTGATGATCAATCCGCTCAACCGTCTCGTGAATCCAAAGTGCGTGTTCACTACCACGGTACTTTTATTGACGGCTCTGTTTTTGACAGCTCTTACAACCGCGGCCAGCCAGCTGAATTCCCTGTTGGCGGTGTGATCGCAGGTTGGACCGAAGCCCTGCAACTGATGAATGTCGGTGCTAAATGGCGCTTGGCGATCCCGTACCAGTTGGCGTACGGCGAAAACGGCTCTCCAGGTGGTATCCCGCCTTACTCGGTTCTGGTCTTCGACGTTGAGTTACTCGACGTTCTGTAAGATGAATCTAAGGGGGCGTTAAGCCTCCTTTTTGATACCGCTCGTGTTTTGTTGATCTTGCCCTCGCTTTAAGGATATCTCACATGCTGCTTAATCATCAGGTTACTGGTTCTGGCTCTCCGTTACTGATCATTCATGGGTTATTCGGTACGCTCGAAAACTGGGGCAGCCAGATCAAAACCCTGTCCGAACATTATCAAGTGATCGCTCTAGACCTTCGCAACCACGGCAAAAGCCCACGCAGTGATGTGTTTGATTATCAAGTGATGGCCGATGACATCATCGAGCTGATGGATCATTTAGGGCTCGATCAAATCGACCTCATGGGGCACTCCATGGGCGGCAAAGTATCCATGCTGGTGGCCATGCAACACCCAGAGCGCATTCAGCGATTAGTCTTGGTCGACATCGCCCCTGTTCAATACCCACGCCATCATGATGATGTGATCGAAGGGTTAAAAAGCGTAGATTTAGCGACGCTCAAGAGCCGCCAAGAAGCCGATAAAGTGCTGGCCGAGTATGTGGATGATCTTAGCGTGCGCGCTTTCTTGTTGAAAAACCTATACCGCAACGAGCAAAAACAGTTTGCGTGGCGCATCAATATAGATGTGATCTCGGATCAATACGACAACATCGCCAAAGCCCCAGAGGGCACCCCGTACACAGGCCCTACCCTGTTTATTAAAGGCGCTAATTCGCACTACATTCAAGCGGATTATCAAGAGGCCATCTTAGCTAGCTTCCCTAATGCAACCTATAAAATCATTCAAGGGGCGGGGCACTGGCCTCATGCCGAAAAGCCAGTCGCATTCAGCAAAACCGTCGAAGGGTTTCTTAGAGGGTAATGTCTAGAGAACAAGACGGCAGCGCTTAGGCGGACTGATCCACCACCGAGCCCACCGGGAAAACACGCTCAAGTGCTCCTGTTTCAACAAGGCGCTCGTTCATCTTGCGAATCGACTGATTAATCTCGTTAAGACGCTCGTTAAAGCTTTGTAGCTGTTCGGCGGCGGCCGTGCGGGCTTCTAACAGATCCCGCGTATCCGAGGTTTCGGCCAACGTGGGTTTATCCAGCTCAGCCTGTCGCTCTGCCTCTTCTTCGGCGGCTTCCTCCTCTTGGGCGCGAACCTCCTCTTGAGTCAGCGCTTGGCTGTTCTCGGCTGATCCGCCCTCTTTGATCATCTCGGCACGCGCTTCGGCGGCCATTATCCGAGCGTCCGACGCCACTTGCCGATCCTGCGTGGAAGGCTCAGCAACCGATAGGGCCGCTCGCATGATCATTTCTGCTTTTTCAAGCGTCGCCTCAGGGTCACCAGAGACAGCCGAGGTATCAATCTTTACCTCGCCCTCCACCGCATAAAGCTGGCCATCTGGGCCACGTTCATAGGTATAGGACGGTGCAGAGGCGTACTGACCGCCAATTGCCGCATGGGTTTGCTCGTGGGTGCGTACTTCGCGATCGCGCTCAGAGAGTTCCTGAACCACTTGGTCGATCGCCTCTTGCTCGGTCGCACTGCTCGCTGACTCGCTGGCATTGGCCGCCGAAACAGGCGTATCGGTGGTTACTTCGCCAGAGCGATCCTTCGAGGAGGAGGCATCGGCCGATAGCGTGACGGTGCTCTCGCTTTGCGACGAGGCAGAAGAGGCATCCGAAGGGTATACTGACGCATCGCTCGTACCTGAACCCGAGGTGATGGTGCGCTGCTGGGAGTAAGCTTGGTAGCTTAATGATTGTGGGGTGATACTGAAGCCCATGGCATCACCTTAATCGGCTCGTTGCGTGTGTTAAGACAACATCGACATCAAACACGGATGTCGATGTTTGTTCCCAACACTTCATACGCATCGGTGACCACTTTAGTCGTGGCCGCTTCTGCGGTCGCTTCTACGGTGGATTGCTCAACCGCGTTATCGATCTCCCGACCGGAGGCCATTTCCGCCTGAGCAACCTGACCTGTGCCTTGCACATCGCCAGAGGCTTTAACGTTGTTGTCCATGGATCGGTTAAGGCCGATCAGACCTGTTTGCAGAGCATTGGATACGTTCATCGCTCGCTCTCCTTTAAGTTCAGTTAACCAAAACAGCAAAGATGCACATTAATTTCTACTGATGGCTAAAGTTTAGGAGAGATCGGACGGTCTGCCAGTTTTTCGTGATGCAATTTATTCAAGCAAAGCATCAATCGATAGGAATTTGGCTACAGATGGCGCGTCATCCTGCTCCAAATGTGGTACCACACCCAATAACGGCGCACGAAAGGCGTTTTTCAATGTCGCTAAGTTTTCATCAAAGCAAGCCATGTTAGGGTCAACCTGATTGGCCACCCAGCCCACAAGCGAACAGCCATCACGAACAATCGCCTCCGCCGTGAGTAACGCATGGTTGATGCACCCCAGCTTCATCCCCACAACCAAGATCACCGGAACCTGCAGCTGCTTAGCAACGTCGGCAAAGGTTTCACGGTTGTTTAAAGGCACTCGCCAGCCACCCGCGCCTTCCACCAGCACAAAATCAGCGGGGTGGAACAAACTGCCACGCACTAAGCCAGAGATTCGCTCAGCACTGAGTCGTCGCCCCTCTTGTTCTGCGGCAATGTGCGGTGCAATCGGCGGCGCCAGCGTAATCGGATTCACCTCAGCGTAATCCAAGGCCACATTGGATGCCGCTAAATGACGAAGCGCATCGTCATTGCGAAGCCCCTCTGGCGTATCGTCACAGCCTGCGGCAACCGGTTTTAAACCAAAGCAGCGCAACCCTTGTTGATTGGCCTTTTCAAGCAACCCAGCCGATACGGTGGTTTTGCCGGCGTCGGTATCCGTGCCGGTTACAAAAAAGGTTTTCTTCGCCATAGGTGTCTCTGTTAATTACTGTCAGATGTGTGATTGGGCTTTTTCAGCGCCCAATAATACACCTCATAGGTAGCTGGAATCTGCCCATCACGGTCACGAAGCGCCTCATAGGCCGCTTTAAAGCGCTTAATACGCGCTCGGCCTGTCAGACCCTGCCCTTGTTCGGCATTCATGTTATGAGCACCCAGCGCTTTTAGCTCGTGAGTAAGCGCCGACACGGATTCAAACTGCAGCACTTTGGGGATAATGGCTTCTTGCTTAATCACCAACCCTGCTGATTCAATCGCTGCAAGATGGCGCTTATGATCAATAAATCGGTTCACGTGGGTGTAACCGTCGACTTCGGACCAAGCCGCTTTCAGCTCTTTTAAGGTATCCGGCCCAAGCGTTGCGATTAGGGCAGTGCTACCGGGTGCCAGCACACGCGCTATCTCAGCCATCACTTTTTCGATCGACTCACACCACTGGATCGCCAAACTGGTGAATAACAGATCAACCGACGCTTCGGCCAAAGGCAGAGATTCAGCATCACCACAAAGCCAAGTGATGTTGGGTTTATGCCGATGGGTTTTAGCATGATTGAGCATCCCCTCCGACAAATCCACCCCAATACAAGACGTGCTCGATAATTGATCAGCCAGCAGCTCAGTAAAGTACCCCGTACCCGAACCTAGATCACAGATACGATTGGGCGCGGCGTGATTGGGTAACCCCTCAAGGAGTTGATGACCGATCTCTCGTTGCAGTCCCGCCACCGAATCGTACGTCGAGGATGCTTTACCAAAGGAGGCCGCCACTCGCGCTTTTTCGATGGCCGAACCACCTTTATGTTGATGCGGGTTTCCCAACCCATCCAGTGCGTTTAAAAACATCTCAGGGTTGTGTAAAAAGGGTAAGTGCCCTGCACCGCTGATCAACTCGACCTTATGCCCTAATGCCTTCAGTGGTTTCACCAAAGCGGAGGGCACCAGTGCGTCCCCCTCCCCCAACAGATGCACGGTCGGTTGCGGTAAAGACCCAAGTAAGTCCCATGTGGATTGCATGAGCAGATCCAACATGGTGGATAAGCCTTGCTGGCGTTCCTGAGTATCGACAGGGCTGATCGCCGCTTTCACGAATGTAAGTTCCGCTTTGGCCTCCGTTGCGCCTTTAACTTGCAACAGAGCAAACCGACCTAACGTCTTTTGCGTTTGACGCTCGATGCCCTTTTGAAACGCCGTAAAGGTCGCAGGGTCCATACCAAGCGTTTGGGCATCATCCGCCACAAACTGTGGGTTTGAGGCCACCGTCATTAAGCCATGGAATCGATCGGGCGTTTTTGTCACCCAGTGGGTCGCGATATTACCGCCCAGTGACCAGCCTACCAGCAGTGCCGATGGGTTCAGAAACGGTGCGATGGCTTCCTCTAACTGACTGATCACCTGATCGAAATCTGGCTCAATAACCGACACCTTGGACCGACCGTGATTGGGAAGATCCGGCACGATCACAAAATAACGCTGAGCCAGCGCATTTAGGATGGGTTCAAACACCGCTCCCGTCATTGCCCAGCCGTGCAGCAACACCAATGGCGGATGTGTGACATCCCCCACGAAGCGTAGAAAAATCCCGTTAGAGGAGAGTATCTCTTGGTGCATCATTGAGTGGCCACCTTAGATGACACAACCTCAGACAGCGCCACCAGCAAACGATCCACCTGCTGCTCGGTGTGTGCCGCGCTTAAGGTGATGCGAAGGCGAGCACTGCCCGCTGGGACGGTGGGTGGGCGAATCGCGGTGATCCAGATACCTTTGGCTTTTAATTGCTCACTGAGCTGTAAAGCGCGATCCGCACTGCCGACCAGAATCGGCTGAATCGGAGTGGAGGATGGCATCATCTCAAACCCCAGCTGTTCACACCCAGTTCGTAGCTGCTTAATCAGGCTTGCCAGATGATCCCGTCGCCACTGATCCGCACTAATACGTTTAAGGCTGGCCAAAGAAGCGGCCGCAATGGCTGACGGCATACTGGTGGTATAGATATAACTGCGCGCATGTTGAATCAGGGTTTCAATCAACACCTCACTGCCTGCCACAAACGCACCATACGTACCAAAGGCTTTACCTAAGGTGCCCATCAGAACGGGTACATCGGTTTCGTTTAGTCCAAAATGATCTAACGTGCCGCGACCTTCGTTACCAAGCACCCCAATGCCATGCGCATCATCGACAAGCGTCCAAGCACCCTGTGCTTTAGCACACTTCGTCAGTGCGGGCAGATCCGCAATATCACCATCCATACTGAACACGCCATCTGTGACCACAAGCGTGCGTCTGGCCTTGGCAGAGAACCGCTCAAAACGCGCCGCTAAGCTGTCGGCCTCGTTGTGCAAATAGCGTTGTGAGCGAGCGCCGCTGAGCACACCTGCATCCAACAGGGAAGCATGGTTTAAACGATCCTGAAGGATAAGGTCCTCTTTCCCCATTAAGGCGGTAATCGCCCCTTGATTGGCCATAAAACCACTTGAGAACAATAAGGCTTTGCTGCGACCGGTAAACTCAGCCAGCGCCTCTTCAAGCGCGTGGTGGTAATGGTTGTGTCCATTCACCAAGTGGGAAGCACCGCCCCCAACCCCAACTTCATTAGCGGCCTTTTGAAATGCGGCTATGACATCGGGATGATTGGCCAGCCCTAAATAATCGTTCGAGCTGAACGCCAAATACGGCTTACCATCAATGATGACCTCAGGCTGCTGGGGGGATTGCAGTACCACACGCTGACGATAAAGATGCTCTGCACGACGTTGCTCAAGCTCGGCAGCCAACTGATCAAAGGACATAGAAAGACTCACAGGTGCGCCCAGAACGGGCACACCAATTATTTGCAGATTTTAGGCTTCGTAGAAATGCTGGCTGTCGGCTTGTTTTTGAACGCTCGACAAGATGGCGGCTTCTTGAGATTGATCGTCTTCTTCGATGCGCTGTTCTGGATTGATGCCCAAACGACGGAACAGCATCAGGTCGCGATTCTTCTCTGGGTTGGGTGTGGTCAACAGACACTCGCCGTAGAAGATCGAGTTTGCACCCGCCATGAAGGCCATCGCCTGCATCTCATCGGACATGCTTTCGCGGCCGGCGGATAAACGCACGTGGGATTTAGGCATCATCAAACGGGCCACCGCGATGGTGCGAATGAACACCAAGGGGTCTAAATCTTCAACATCTTCCAGCGGTGTGCCTTTGACTTTGACCAGCATGTTGATCGGCACAGATTCTGGCTGAACAGGTAAGTTGGCCAACTGGCGCAGCAAACCGATGCGGTCGGACGCTTGTTCACCCAAACCTAAAATACCGCCACTGCACACTTTCATACCGGCACTGCGGACATGATCAAGCGTATTAAGACGATCTTCATAGGTACGGGTAGTGATGATTTTGTCGTAAAACTCTGGCGAGGTATCCAAGTTATGGTTGTAATAATCCAAACCCGCCTCAGCCAATTGATCCGCTTTATCTTGAGACAGCATCCCAAGGGTCATGCAGGTTTCAAGACCTAGTTCTTTAACACGGCGCACCATCTCCGTGACATAAGGCATGTCGCGCTCGTGCGGGTGTTTCCAAGCCGCCCCCATGCAAAAACGAGTCGAACCACTGGCTTTAGCTTGCTTAGCTTTCTCTACAACACGCTCAACTTCCATCAACCGCTCTTTCTCAAGGCCTGTGTTGTAGCGGGCGCTTTGCGGGCAGTATTTGCAATCTTCTGGGCAAGCACCGGTTTTGATTGACAGCAAGGTACTGACCTGAACCTGATTCGGATCAAAATGCTGCCTGTGAACCGTTTGCGCGCGGAACAACAGATCATTAAACGGTAGATCAAACAGGGCTCGCACCTGATCAACACTCCAGTCGTGTCGAATAACACCGTCAATCTGTGTGGATGGCATGGTCATAATGGGCTCCGCAAAGGTTCAGGAAAGGCAGCGTATACTGCATTAAAAAGTAAGGGCTATGATAAACCTAGACAACGGACTGTCAACTTATGAAATGGCATCAAATCAACATTAGATCATTTTTTAAACAATCTTGTGCATTATGCCGCCTCAGCCTCAGCGACGAAACCCAAAGCCACCTTAACGAGCTGTGCCAAGGCTGCATGCGCGATCTGCCTTGGGTTGAGCACGCGTGTTTGCAATGCGGCCTGCCCTTGGAGGAGGACAGCCCTCATCTTCGCTGCGGATTTTGCTTAGAGTACCCACCGCCTTTTACCAACACGATCAGTGCGCTTTGGTATGACTTCCCTATCAACCGCATCATGCCAAGCGTTAAGCATATGCGCGGCCAAGCACAGCTTCGCTGGTTGATGAACGCCCTGCTGTTTCGCGTAAAGCAAACGCACGGCGATTACCCAGAAGCCTTGCTGCCGGTGCCGATGCACCCCATCAAACAGCTGCATCGCGGATTTAATCAGGCCGAACTCATAGCGCACTTTCTAGGGAAGCACTTAGATTTGCCCGTACTCAACCATCACCTAAAAAAGCGCAAGCGCACCCAAGTGCAAGCCAGCCTTAAGCGCGATGAAAGGCTCAATAACCTAAAAACCGCGTTCGAGTATTCTGGGCTGCCGGATAAACCGCCGCCTAAGCACATAGCCATCATTGATGATGTCATGACCACCGGTGCCACCATGACCGCCATCGCGTTATGCCTTAAAAGTGCGGGTGTGCAGCAGGTGGATGTTTGGACGTTAGCCAGAACGCCCAGACCATAAACGCAACGCACCGTTGCTTTTACACCTGTGCCAAACGTTGCTGGCATCACGTACACTCGCTCAATCACCTAGCCATCGAGTGGATATGAATGATTGTTGATCCGTGGTTTTACCTTGCTGCGATACCCGCCGTATTAATTACCGGTATATCCAAAGGCGGCTTTGGTGGTGGCTTAGGGTTGCTGGCGGTTCCGATGATGGCCTTGGTGATCGAGCCTCAGTTAGCCGCCACCATTATGCTACCCATATTGTGCGCGATGGACTTAGTAGGCCTTTGGAAGTTTAAAGGCCATTGGAACAAAGAGTGCCTGATGACTCTGCTGCCTGCCGCCATGGTGGGGATTGTGCTTGGCGCACTAACCTTTCACTATTTTACGGCCGACCATATCCGCTTTATGGTCGGTATCATAGCGCTGGTCTTCGCGCTTAATTATTGGTTACGCCCAAAACACATCGAGCCTAAACCCCAAAACCGCCTTCGCGGCTCCATTTGGGGCAGCATCGCAGGTTTTACAAGCTTTGGCGTCCACGCAGGGGGCGCGCCGTTCAATGCGTATATGCTCCCCCTTCGTTTGCCGCGCAGTGAATACGCAGGCACCAGCGTTGTGTTTTTTGCGGCGATCAATTTTGCTAAAGTCCTGCCCTATTTTTGGTTGGGGCAATTTACCAGCGCTACGCTCTCGACCTCACTGGTATTGATGATATTAGCCCCAGTTGGGGTGTTAGTGGGTGTACGTTTACACCATTGGATTAATGACCAATGGTTTTACAAGGTCTGCTACACCTTGCTGCTATTGGCCGGCGCGAAACTTCTGTACGATGCGCTGTTTTAATCGTGGCCGCTTAAGCCCCCGTGTGTGAACGAAGGAGATCTGTGTGAACCTAGAACCGATTGGCTACATTCGATCCGGCTTTAAAGAGAAGTTCGGCATCCCAAGACAACCGGGCCTCACACAAACCATGGTCTCCACGCTGGAGCTTCTCCCTGACTTTGGACACCCCGATACCGTCTTGGGGTTAGAAGGTACCACCCACCTTTGGATTGTCTTTTATTTTAGCGCTACGGCCGATCAAGGCTGGAAACCAAAAGTTCGGCCACCTCGCTTAGGTGGCAACGAGAAAGTCGGCGTATACGCCACCCGATCCCCCTTTCGCCCCAACGCGATCGGCCTCTCGGCCGTGAAGCTCGAATTCATCAAGACCGAGGCCCAACGCGTTGTGCTTGGCATTTCTGGTGCTGACCTTTTAGATGGCACACCGGTATTGGACATCAAACCGTATCTGCCCTATTCAGACTGCCTACCCGAGGCCGAGTGCGCGATTGCCAACCGTTTTGAGCCGCTTGATCTTCCGATCAAAAGCAGCGATGCGGTTAAAACCAAGCTTAGCCAGCTTGGCGAAAGGGGTTTTACGTTGTTAGAGGAGATCAGCGAGATTTTGCGCTGCGATCCAAGACCGGCGTACCAGCGGGACCCAAATCGGGAATACGGTATTCGCCTATACGAATTTGACGTTCGTTGGTCGATTGATGAGGATGCGATCCATCTAGTGGATCTGATTCTCTGCGACCAAGCTTAACCATTAACTTACCAGCTATCGAGGCCGCTATGAGCATCACCGCAAGCGACATTCAGTTTGATCAGGACCACATCTGGCACCCCTACTCTTCCATGATCAACCCGCCTGCGGCTTACCCCATCGTTTCAGCAAGCGGCGTTCGCTTACAAATGGCCGATGGACGCTCTTTGATTGATGGCATGGCCTCTTGGTGGTCGGTGATTCACGGCTATAACCACCCGGCGCTTAACGAAGCGGCGCATAACCAGATCGACCAGATGTCTCACGTTATGTTTGGCGGACTCACCCACGAGCCTGCGATTCGGGTTGCACAGCAACTGGTTAAGATGACGCCTACACCACTGACGAAAGTCTTTCTGGCCGATTCTGGCTCTGTGGCCGTTGAAGTGGCGATCAAGATGGCGATTCAGTATTGGCACGCCAAAGGTCGATGCAAAAAATACCGCCTGATCACTCTGAAAAACGGCTATCACGGTGACACCTTCGGTGCGATGTCGGTCTGCGACCCCGTGACCGGCATGCACGAGATTTTCAGCGATATTTTACCCAAACATCTTTTTGCAGAGCGCCCAGAGGTGGGGTTTGATCAAGCATGGGGCGAGAGCGATATTCGCTCCTTGCGGGAGTTAATTGAACGTCATCACAACTGCTTAGCCGCGCTTATTCTTGAACCGATTGTTCAAGGCGCAGGCGGCATGCGCTTTTATCACCCTGAGTATTTAAAAGCCGCTCGTAAACTCTGCGATGAGTATCAGGTTTTGCTCATCGCCGATGAGATCGCGACAGGGTTTGGACGCACCGGTAAACTCTTTGCCTGCGAACATGCCGACATCATCCCGGACATTCTTTGCCTTGGCAAAGCGATTACCGGCGGTTACATGACGCTTGCCGCCACCCTCACCACCCAAGAGATTGCCGAGACGATTTCGTCAGGCGGGGCGGGCTGCTTTATGCACGGGCCAACCTTTATGGCCAACCCTTTGGCATGCTCGGTAGCCAATGCCAGCCTAACACTTCTGAATAACAGCCCATGGCAAAACACGCTGGCCCGCATCGAGCAGCAGCTTAAACAGGAACTTCAACCGGCGGCTGACTTAAAAGGCGTCAAAGAAGTTCGCTGCCTGGGCGGCATTGGTGTGATTGAACTTGAAGAAGGGGTCGATAACCGAGTCCTGCAACCGATGATGGTTGAAGCCGGTATTTGGGTACGCCCTTTTGGACGCCTTGTGTATATCATGCCACCGTACGTGATGAGCGAAGAAGACCTTCGCACGCTCTGCCAGCAACTGGTGAGCGTGGTCGAGCGTTACCTTGCCCTCTTAGAGTGATCGTTCACTAAAAGAGCAAGGTATTATTGCTACTCTTCAAAGTCGGTGTAAGTGCCCGGCGCTAAGTTTTCAAAGCGCGTGTACTTACCGATGAAGGCTAACTTACACGAGCCGATTGGGCCGTTACGCTGCTTACCGATGATGATTTCACCTATGCCTTTGTCCGGCGAGTCCTCGTTGTACACCTCGTCACGATAGATGAACATGATAACGTCGGCATCCTGCTCGATCGCCCCCGATTCACGAAGGTCGGAGTTTACAGGGCGTTTATTTGGGCGGTTCTCCAAACTACGGTTAAGCTGCGACAGCGCCACCACAGGACACCCCATCTCCTTTGCCAAGGCTTTCAGGGAGCGGGATATCTCCGAGATCTCCTCTGAACGACTGTTCGGCTTACCGGTTTTAATCTGCATCAACTGAAGGTAGTCGACCATGATCATGGCAATATCGCCATGCTCACGCACGATGCGTCGTGCCCGAGTACGCATCTCGTTAGGGCTGATACCTGACGTATCATCGATAAAGAGAGGTTTATCGCGCATCATATTGACGGCTGTGGTGAGCTTAGGCCAATCCTCTTCATCCAGTTGCCCGGTACGAATTTTCGTTTGATCGATCCGCCCGACTGACGAGAGCATACGCGAGATCAACTGATCCGCCGGCATCTCCAAGCTGAATACCAACACGGGGCGGTTTGTCGCCATCAGGGCATTCTCGACCAAGTTCATCGCAAAGGTGGTTTTACCCATGGAAGGACGTGCCGCAACAATGATCAGATCCGATGGTTGAAGACCGGCCGTTCGGTCATCCAGGTTGTCAAAACCTGTGGTCACGCCGGTCAGTTCGCCGGAGTTATTAAAGAGGTAATCTATGCGATCGACCGCTTTTTTCAACAGTGGGTTAATCGGCTCTGGGCCACCTTGGTTAGGACGGTTTTCAGCGATCTGGAAGATCTTTTGCTCGGCATCGTTCAATATCTCCTCTGGGGCGCGCCCTTCTGGGAAAAAAGCGTTATCGGAAATCTCCTGAGCCACACCGATCATTTGGCGCAATAAGGCACGGTCGCGAACGATCTCGGCGTACGCTCGAATGTTCGAGGCACTCGGGGTATTTCGAGCAAGCTCTACCAAGTAATCCAAACCGCCGGCTTTATCGAGGTCACCGGTGCGATCTAACTCCTCGGATAGGGTCACAACGTCAATCGGCTGCTGCTCATTGACCAGCTTTTGCATGATTCGATAGATCAAGCGGTGATCATGACGGTAGAAATGCTCTTCTGAGAGGACTTCTGAAGCCGTATCCCATGTGTTGTTATCCAACATCAAACCGCCGAGCACCGATTGCTCCGCCTCTATCGAGTGCGGTGCAATTTTGACTTTAGCGACTTCGTCATCTTGCAGTTCGGAATAATCCATCAAGCAACCTGTATTACTGAACACAAAACCGTTGAGCTTATTGTTAACCCATTTAACAACAAGCTCAACGAGTCTGATAGCTTAGTGTGTTTACGGCAAAAAAAAACACCGTACCAGTTGCCCGGAACGGTGTTTTTTCTTAAAGCGGGCTAAAATTAAGCTTCAGCAACCACTTTGATAACAGCTTCAGTGCTGACTTCTGGGTGCAGTTGCAGAGCTACGTTGAACTCACCAACTGTACGCAGAGCGCCTTCTGGCAAACGCACTTCGCTTTTCGCAACTTCTTGACCAGCCGCTGAGATCGCATCAGCGATATCACGAGTACCGATAGAACCGAACAGTTTGCCTTCGTCACCCGCTTTAGAAGCGATAGTCACTTCGAAGCCATTCAGAGCTTCAGCACGTACTTCAGCTGCAGCCAGCTTTTCAGAAGCGGCTTTTTCAAGCTCAGCGCGACGCTCTTCGAATTTTGCAACGTTAACCGCTGTTGCAGGAACAGCTTTACCGTTAGGGATCAGGTAGTTACGACCGAAACCAGCTTTCACGGACACTTTATCGCCCAGTGAACCCAGCTTACCAATTTTTTCGAGCAGGATAACGTCCATCTCGTAAACCTCTTTGGTGCTGCAGATCGCTCTGCAGTGCTAAATTCTTATCAACGACCTAAGTCGCCAATACCGTATGTTAACGCCCCGTAAAAAGGACGAACTGACAATTATTCGTGGTTGTCAGTGTAAGGCAGTAAAGCAACAAAGCGCGCGCGCTTGATCGCTGTAGCCAGCTGACGCTGGTAGCGAGCTTTAGTACCAGTGATACGGCTAGGTACGATTTTGCCCGTTTCAGTGATGTAGCCTTTCAACGTTTCCAGATCTTTGTAATCGATCTCAGTTACGTTTTCAGCTGTGAAACGGCAGAACTTGCGACGACGGAAAAAACGAGCCATCTTGATAATCTCCTATCTTATTCAGCCGCTTCGGCTGTTTCAGTTGCTTCAGAAGTTGCTTCTTGAGCTGGCTTCTCTTGTTGCTCACGACGAGGCTTACGCTCTTCACGTGCTTCAGCAGCTTTGATTGGAGATACTTCAGTGATCGCTTCTTTACGACGGATCATCATGTTACGCAGAACAGCGTCGTTGTAGCGGAACATGTTTTCCAGTTCGTCCAGGATCTCTTGCGAACATTCGATGTTCATCAAGATGTAGTGTGCTTTGTGAGCATTGTTGATTGGGTAAGCCAGTTGACGACGGCCCCAGTCTTCCAGACGGTGGATTTTACCTTCAGCACCTTCGATCAGGTTGGTGTAACGCTCAACCATCGCTGGTACTTGCTCACTCTGGTTCGGGTGAACCAAGAATACGATTTCGTAATGACGCATAATAGCTCCTTACGGGTTAAAGCCTTCGGGCGTAATGAGGGTCTTACGACCTCGCCGAAAGCAAGGAGGATGAAAAGTTCTCAAAAAGAGGCGTGCATTGTACAGATTTCGAACACCGCATACAACAAAGAAACACGACCACTTGTACGAAATCTTTGACCTTAGCCACAATAAAGACGATATTACTTTGACTGGCTCATCGTAAGCGTGCTTGCGTTGACACAGCCTGACTCGAAGTACCGGAAACGGATGAAAAGGGAACCCCATGAATCGGCACTCTATTGTGACATTTGCAAACGTAGCGCTTATAACCGCCTCGCTTTTCAGCACGGATCTGCTGGCCGACGCCGTCTATGAATGCTCAGGCGAAGATGGCCGCTCTATTTTTACCGATCGGCCCTGCAGCACGGACGCACAGCGGAAAATTTTTAAACCGGCAACCCCCGTTCGAGATGCACCCGAACCGCAAGCCCCTCCTAGAAGCGGCAGCCTCATCAATGAGACCGAGCAGCCGCAGGCATCCTCGCAGTATAAAAGCTTAGAGATTGAACGCGCAGAACGCGAAGCTTATCAAAACAGAGACAGAAACCTCGACAAGCCCGCCACCCCGGAAGACACCGAGTAAAGCGACGTTTGATAAGCCCAAAAACACAAAAAGCCCCTAATGGGGCTTTTTGGATAGAGGCAGAGAGAACTTAGCCCTCTAACTCGACAATTTCGTAACTGTGAGTGATTTTAACACCGCCTTTCTCTAGCATGATCGATGCAGAGCAGTACTCTTCAGCCGAGAGTTTCACGGCGCGCTCGACCATCTTCTCTTTGAGCTTTCGGCCTGTCACAACAAACTTAACATGAATGTCGGTGAACACCGATGGCACCGTGTCAGCGCGCTCTGCCGAGATTTCAGCGACGCAACTTTCAACGTCTTGACGAGATTTTTTTAAAATCCCCACAACATCGTAACTGGTGCAGCCGCCAAGACCTGCCAAGAGCAGTTCCATTGGTCGAGGGCCTACTTTTTGTTCGCCATCGATCATAAGGTTGAAACCCGTACCGGTTGTGGCTTTAAATCGGACGTCACCGTCCCATGCAACGGTTGCTTTCATGATGTTCTAACCTTATTCGTCAAACAGTTCGGCCAGTTTTGCACCTGGATCATCGGCACGCATGAAGGTCTCGCCGACCAAGAAGGTGTGTACGTCGTGCTGATGCATTTTCGCCACATCTTCACGCGTTTGGATACCACTCTCGGTCACCACAATGTGGTGTTTTGGGATGGCATTTAGCAATTCAAACGTGTGATCTAAGCTCACATCAAAGGTGTGCAGATTGCGGTTGTTGATGCCGATGAGTCGGTTATCCAATGTCAGTGCACGCTCAAGCTCATCGCCGTTGTGTACTTCGATCAGGACATCCATATCTAAACGCTTAGCAAGATTATCTAACTCGGCCATCTGAGCCTCTTCAAGTGCGGCGGCAATCAACAGAATGCAATCCGCGCCAATCGCACGCGCTTCAAAGACTTGGTAAGGATCAACGATAAAGTCCTTACGGATCACTGGCATCGAGGTCGCAGCACGCGCTTGCATCAAGTAATCTTCATGCCCTTGGAAGAAGTCAGCATCGGTCAATACGGACAAGCAGGTTGCGCCGCCTTGCTGATACGATTTGGCAATCGCCACTGGGTCAAAGTGCTCGCGCAGAACACCTTTAGACGGGCTCGCCTTTTTCACTTCGGCGATCACCGCGCAGTTACGGCCCACAATGGAAAAGGCGATGTTATCGGTAAAGCCACGAGGATCGAAGTCGGTTCCTTGCTGTGCTTGGATGCGTTTTTCCAGATCAGCAATCGTACACCGCGCAGAGCGCTCTTTTACTTCCTCGTACTTGCGCTCAATGATGGTTTTCAGAACCGTTGGTAATTCAGACATAACTTACTCAATTCATTCCCTGACTCACACGAGCCAGCTCGGCTACTTTTTCAGCCGCCTTACCGTTATTCATAACGGCCAGCGCTTTCTCGACACCCGCTTGAAGTGTTGCTACTTCGTCGGCGACATACAGGGCCGCCCCTGCATTCAGTGCGATCATCGCTTGTGCTTTTGGCGACTCACCGGCAAACGCACTTTTAATCAATGCCAAACTTTCCTGTGCTGAACCAACCTGCAGTCCATCTAACGAGGTTGTTTCAAGCCCGACATCTTCTGGCGTAAGCTCATATTCTTTAATAACCCCCGATTGTAACTCAGCTACGTGGGTTTTGCCCGACAAAGTGATCTCGTCCAACCCATCAGATGCATGAACCACCATGGCATGCTGAGCACCGAGGTTTTGCAGCGCTTTTGCCAGCGGTAAACACAGTGAAGCATCAAACACCCCCAGTAGGTAATGCTTAACGCCAGCGGGGTTGGTCAGCGGACCTAACACATTAAACAGGGTTCGCATCCCCATATCACGGCGCGGGCCAATGGCGTGCTTCATGGCCAGGTGATGTTGCGGGGCAAACATAAAGCCTACGCCTACTTGCTCAATACAAGCGGCGATTTGCTCTGGGGTGATCTCAAGATTCAAACCGGCGGCTTCAAGCACATCGGCGGCACCAGAGCTTGATGATACAGATCGGTTACCGTGCTTAGCGACAACGCCACCCGCAGCTGCAACAACAAAAGCGGATGCTGAGGATACATTAAACAGGTTTGCGCCATCACCACCTGTACCTACGATATCAACCGTATTGCTATGCTTGATGCTGACAGGCAAAGCCAATGAGCGCATGACACCTGCGGCGGCGGTGATCTCTTCGACGGTTTCGCCTTTCATGCGAAGTCCCATTAACAAGGCACCGATTTGAGCATCGCTGGCTTGCCCTGACATGATTTGCTCCATAATGGATTGCATCTCATCGCGAGTCAGATCACTGTTCTCTGCTATGCGCGCTAGGGCTTGTTTAATCTCCATCCGATACTCCGATCTAGTCCTGCTCTTTATTTATGGCTCGATTTTGGCATTGATTGCGGCTTGGGTCGAGCCTAGCTCTCACGATTACGCTCTTTACGATTGCAAAAATCGATCAAATAAGGCGTGACCGTGCTCTGTCAGGATCGCCTCTGGGTGAAACTGCACCCCTTCGACCAAGAGATGTTTATGCTTCAACCCCATGATCTGATCACGCTCGCCCTGCTCGTTGCATGTCCAAGCAGTGACCTCAAGCTCATCGGGCAGAGACGCAGGCTCAACCACCAGCGAGTGGTATCGTGTGACACGCATGGGGCTTGGCAAACCTTCGAACACACCTTGCTGGTTATGTTCTATCAAGGAGGTTTTGCCATGCAGCGCCACTGGCGCACGCACCACCCGCGCACCGAATGCTTGCGCAATGGTTTGATGCCCTAAACAGACGCCCAGTAAAGGGATGCGGCCTGCAAAGGTTCTCACCACCACTTGGGATATCCCCGCTTCGTTGGGGGTGCAAGGCCCTGGGGAGATCACTATATGAGAAGGCGACAGCGCTTTGATCTCATCCAGAGTGATTTGATCGTTGCGTTTGACCACAACGTCTTTACCGCTAGTAGTAAGATAATGCGCCACATTAAATGTGAAGGAATCGTAATTATCGATCAGTAATACCATCGGTGACCGGCTCAAAAGCGGGGATTAACGCCGCGGAAAAAAACTCAACGGCCTGCTTTAGTGCTGTGCTTGGTTCATGAGGCTCATACCCAAAACCAAACTCGGCTTTATGGTACCAAGGAGCCTTCAGCATTTCGATAAATTGTGCGGCGGCCACCTCCGTATCTACGACCCGAATGTGTCCTTGCTGCTTCTGAGTTTCTAAATAGGCTGCCAAAAGCCCGGTCACATGCTGTGGGCCTTGAGTGTAAAACGCTTGTCGTATCGCCTGACTTTCAGCACTGCTCACGGATAATGCGATGCAACGGATCGCCCTCGCTTCGGTTTGGGTCAGTACAGCGATCATCTTTTCACCAAAACGGGTCAACGAGCGTCGCACATCATCGCACCAAAGCTGTTCATCCTCGGTCATCGGGAACAGGTCCATGGTGGACTGCTCGATCATCGCCTCAAACAAGCCTAGCTTACTGCCGTAGACTCGATACAGAGTACTCATCGACCCACCCGCCCGTGCCATGATTTCGCTGACATTGGCCCGTTCAAAACCCTGTTCTAAGAACACCGATTTTGCAGCAGCCAAAATACGTTTTTGACGATGACGACCTTTAACCGTCGCGGCTTTCTGAATGGGCATAGTGGCAATAAACCATGAATGAATTAAGTGAGACGCTTGCACAGCATTTGTGCGCAAAGATTCCCCAATGAGTCAGGAAAAGCTCTACGCGTTCAACAACAATCTGTTCTTGGAAAAAACGCCTGCAAAACACACGGCGGTCATAAATGTAATGTATATTACACATTAAGTTTCCGCTTGATCTGCGTCAATCACACTTTTGGGCAATCTCCGCACCCTTCAGTCAAACCGCAATGCGATTCGCCCATGCAATCAAGCCTACCTGTACAAAGTTCAGAGGTTTTATGACACACAAACACTCCATACCCGGCCTGATTTTTATGTTGGCGGGTTTAACGGCGATGGCGCCCTTGGCCATTGATGCCTACTTGCCGGCCATCCCCTCCATTGCCGATGACATCGGCGCATCCGTTCACGATGTAGAATTGTCCATCAGCTTCTTTTTATTGGGCTTTGGCTTTGGCCAATTGATGGGCGGCCCTTTATCTGATCACTTTGGACGACGTCGATCAGCCTTTACGGGACTGCTAGTCTTTGTGGTCGCGTCCTTTTTGATCTGCTTTATCGATGATGTCCACGCGCTGTGGGCGTTTCGTATTTTGCAGGCTTTAGGTGGCGGTATTGCAGTGGTCAACGCCAACGCCATCATCCGTGACATCAGTAGCGGCAAGGACAGCGCCAAAACCCTATCAAACATGGCGTTGATTCTGATGCTTGCGCCTTTGTTGGCACCGGTGATTGGCTCGTTTATTTTGGGTGTGATCGGCTGGCGAGCCATTTTCATCTTTTTGCTCGTGTATGCCGTGCTACTGATCATCGTGTTCGCTTTTAACATGCCAGAAACTCGGGTAAAACATGAGCATAAAATCAGTCTTTGGAAACGTTACTGGATGGTGTTGTCGCACCGCCAAGCTTTAGCGTATCTATTTACACTGGCGTGCGCACAAGGTGGATTGTTTGCCTTTATTACTGGCTCTCCATCGGTCTATATGGGCTATTTTAATCTGAGCGAGAACCAGTATCCGATCTTTTTCGGGGTCAATATCTTAGCCTTGATCGTCTCTAACCGTATCAACAACCGAATGTTGCGCAATAAATCACCACATCAATTATTGGGACTTGGTCAAGGGATGCAGTTTGCTGCAGCCATCTTGATGTTTGCTTACATTTATCTGGTCGAGCAGCACTCAGTGTATATCTTCGCACTGCTGATGATGTGCATCATGGCTTGCCACAGCTTTATCATGAGCAACAGCATGTCGAGCACCATTGAACACTTCCCCACCAACAGTGCAACGGCCACAGCGCTACTGGGCGCTTGCGGGTTCAGCACCGGCGCGTTGACGGGGTCTTTAGTGGGTATTTACGGCGATGGCACGCCGCTGCCGATGGCAACCGTCATCTTATGCTGTACGGCCTTAGGGATTGTATTGCGCATGAGCTTACAAAAACGCGAGGAGCCCATCACTCAGGAGGCGTAACCCGCCACTTTAAAACTGGGCACACCCCGGTCGGTCTAGAACGTATTCAGGTTCTAGGCTGATCGGCACACTTCGGCGAAACGCCACCAGCACCAACCCCGGCGCATCAGGGGTGATTTTAAACCCTTCATCCATAAGATTTGTGGTCAGCGCCATACGGCTACTGAGGGAGTCTGCCCCCAAGACCACGCTGATCAATCGCATCCCATCGCGCTTTGCTGCAGCCACTAAATTGTAACCAGAGCCGCAGGTATAGCCGGTTTTAAAGCCCTCAGCCCCTTGATAGCGGTTCAAGAAAGCATTGTAGGTCGGTAACACTTCCCCCTCGTGTGTCAGGCTTCGGTTCGAGAAGATAGGGTAATACTGTGGGTAATCTTTGATAATGGCGCGGGCTAAAATCGCCATATCCCGAGCCGAGGTCAGCTGCTTGGCGTTCGGCAAGCCTGTGACGTTGGTAAAGTGGGTATCCAACATGCCAAGTTTACGGGCCATTTTATTCATGGCCGTCACAAACTTGGAGGTACTGCCCGATACCGCTTCGGCTAGGACTACCGCTGCATCATTGGCCGATACTGTGGCGACCGAATACATCGCCTTATCCAAAGCGATGCTGGTGTCTTTTTCTAGCCCTAGTTTTTTTTGCGGTTGAGTGGCCGCTTTGGCTGACACAGTCAGTGCACTTTGGCGGGTCAGCTTTTTTTGATCAAGCGCCTCGAACACCAAATAAAGTGTCATCATTTTGGTCAAGGAAGCCGGGTACCAAGGTACGTCTGCATCACTTTGCTTAAGGACAGCGCCACTCTCGGCATCAATTAAGATATAGGGTGTCACCGCACTGGCGTGGTTGGATAGAAGTGATGTGCTTAACATACACATCAGGGCAAAACTGCGACCCTTCGACAGACTCAGCCACCGGAAAAACCGCAGCATTACTTTCCTCCTTGAAAGGGAAATCCCATTTCCTTGCGTTTGGCGATAAAGCCTTGATTAGATCAAGGACAGTACGCGATACACTTTTTCCACAAACCCTTCGGGGTTGATCAAAAACAGCACCATGGTCGAAATCAACAAAAATGCCACAATCGATAATAGGATCAACCCCACGCTGTTCGTGCGCTTAGGCGGCTGATATCCACCTTCATCGTAGGGCAGCCCATTGGAGCGGTATTCTGAACGAGAGTGAAGCTCGGTATCAATCGGTACACGAGCATACGCGTTGCTCTCTTTTTCGATGGTCTTTTGGTTTTCTGAGCGATCAAGCGTATCCAAAAGCGCTTGCTGACCAATAGGCGGAGGCAGCTCCGATTCTTTTTGTACGGTCAGCGGTACCGTTTGCTCGGTAACCGAAGACTCCGGAGATTCTACTGGTGAAGCGTCCAGCTCCAGCTCCTCCAGATCGCCCAATTGAAGATCAATCGGCTCGTACCAATCCTCTTGATCAAACTCCTCTCCCAGAGTGAGATCAGCACTGAGGAGCTGCTCTGTGATGAGCTCTTCGATGACCTCTTTTGCGTTGGCGAGCGTTAAACGCGTTAACTCTTCGATGCTGCCAAACAGCATGAGACGGCTACACACCAAGTTGATTTTGCGCGGAATGCCCTGACTGAACTTGTGAATAACCTGATAGACCGGCTCGCTGATCTCAGGCTTGCCAATCCAGCCCGCTATTAGTAAACGGTGCTGTATGTAGGCTTTGGTCTCTTCAAGATCCAGAGGCTTTAAGTGGCAGGTGGCCACCAATCTTTGATGCACTTGCTCCATCTCTGGTCGCTGAATCAAGCTTTTAAGCCCTTCTTGGCCTAGCAAAAAAATCTGAATTAAAGGCTGGTTGCCATCTTGCAAGTTAGTGAGCAAGCGCAGCTCTTCTAACGAGTTCAGTGACAGCCCTTGCGCCTCATCAATGATCAGCAAAGCACGTCCGCCACTTTGATGATTACGGCGAAGATGCAGCGTCAACGCTTGAAGCGTTTGTGCTTTACTGAGCCCCTTGGTGTCTAAACCAAAATGAAACGCCACCATGCTCAGCAGGTCGCTCGCATCCATCTGCGTGGTAACCAGCATGGCGATCTTTACCGGACGATCGGATTCCAGCGTATTGGTAAGATCATTAACTAAGGTGGTTTTGCCGGTGCCAGGCTGGCCGGTGATCATCACAAAGCCTTCTGCACGCTCAAAGGCATACTGCATGTAAGCGCGTGCTCGCGTATAGCTTTTATGACCGTAACTGAAGCGGTAATCAGAACTTAAGCGGAACGGCTCTTCATTCAAGCCATAGTATGATTCGTACATCGTGTTAATCCATCAACGGCGTCAGCGTCTGGCAGAAGCCAGTTGCTGCCAATCCTATAAAATCGAGTATACCTTGATCACAAAGTGATGACACGGTTATTGTCGTCAATGCCCTATTTAAGTAGGCTTAACAAACATCAATGATCGGCATTGTTAGCACAATAAGATGACGATCGCATAAAAACAAACTGTCATCAAAGAGTGACAAATAAGGATTGTAACGTTTTTTAACGTTAAGTGCAGGGATCAATGACAGAGTGCGCACTGCCCACTTCCAGCGTGGAACGCTTCTTTGGTTTTAGAGACCAACCTTTTCGCATCTCTCCTGATACAGAGTTGTTTTTTTCCAGCCAATCCGTGATTAAAGCCAACCGACTGCTGACCGAATTCCTTGCACTCAATGAAGGCGTCTTTTTTATCAGCAGCGAGCCTGGCGTAGGCAAGACCAGTTTTTTAAAACGTCTGTCAGAATTACACTCCAAGCAATACCGTTTCGTTTACCTTCAGTGCTACCCCTTTACCTCTAACGAGCTTTTTGAGGCGATGGCTTTTTCGTTAAAGCTTCGTCCAAGTGAGGACAAAGCCAAAACGTTACAACTGATCACGCTGTACATTCGCCGCTTACGCAGAGCAGGCCACAAAGTGGTGTTTTTACTCGATGAAGCCGACGCCCTCTCAGATGAGGCCTTATATGAGTTGGGGTTATTTGCAGGTGCTCAACATCAGAATGAGCATTTGGTACAAATTGTTTTGGCCGGCTCTCAAGAGCTGATGCAACGGCTGCAAAAAGGGCGTGCTCATTATTTACTGGATAAGATTGCGCTCAGCACAGAACTCAAACCCTTAATGCCCTTTGAGATTCAGCCCTACATCGAATATCGGTTAATGAGCCTATCCGATAACCCGCCAGCTCTAGTGAACGCCAAAACCGCCGATTACCTATTTAAGTTCAGTCGAGGTAACCCGCGACTGCTGAATATCATTTGTTTTCGACTACTCTTAGAAGGTGCCGAAGCCGAAAAAAAAGACCTATCACTGTTGGATTTCCATACCGTGATTCATTCTATGCATCAGGAGGGGTTGCTTCCGAGAAAGCAGGACGGGAGATAAACTCTCAAGGAGTGACGTATGCCAAGCAACACGCCGTTTGAAGACGAACTCGCCAGTCTGGATCATTTTTTAAGCCACCATCCAGACATTGATAATTCCCTGCACGAGCTGACCGAGCAAATAGCGTCTCTATTGGTCGTTACGCGCTGCTCAATCATGTTTGTTAAGCCCGCCAAAGACGATGCGTCCCATCTTAGGATGCGCATTCGCGCCCACACTGGAAGCCTCAGCGAAGAAGCCACCCAAAGCGATCAATCCAAGACTGGGATTTCAGAAACCGTACTCAAAAGCGGAAAGCCGCTTCTGGTTGCCGATATTCAACAGAGCGCCTTTGCACATCTTGCCGAGCGAAGTGGTGGCTTCATCTGCGTACCGATCTGGATGAATGAGACGCCAAGTGGCGTTGTTAACATCAGCGAGCCACTGGATGGCCGAAGCTTTTCTGAACATGACCTTGAGCTGGCCTTAGTCCTGACTCGTTACTTAGCCAAATCGATTCAATTGCTGCGAGTTGAGGGCATTTTGAACTCGCGCTTTGCCATGATGATGCTGGAGAAAAGCCAAACCGCAAACGAAATGAATGCTCAGTTTGCCGGCGACCCCCACAAAGTTGCGGTGATCCTAGCCCGAGGCTTTTTTAACGAATTAAAAACCTTAGGGATTGGCGATGATCACATTTTAGAAGCCGGCAATGAGCTGATTGGGCTGGCCATCAAAGAGATCAACACCCATAAGAAAAACACCGGTTAGGCCTCAGTCCTTGGCTTTTTGAAACGGCACAACAAACGCTTTATAGCTAAGGTGACGCACCAATAAGCCAAGTGGCATCCGAAGTGCATGACCGCGAATAAACAAAACGCGTAACGCAAACGGGCTAATCGCTTTGTACGACTCCGGATGCGGCGGGCACAACACAGCACCGTATAAACAGTCCAACCAGGACCACGGAAGCCAAGGCCGGTAATGTGCGTTCACAGCGGCTTGCCACGTATCGGGGACCGGTGTGTTCAATACCTTCTGTGTATAACGCAACACCAAGGCAAGCGGCATTCCTAAATCCAACACCTTAGCGCGATCGAGCAATGCCTCTAGGGTGATCTGCTCCTCTAGAAGCAAACGAATTAAGGTGTCGCAGTCAATCAGATCTCGATAGGCGTGATCCCATTCACTGTCTGTAAACAGATGGGTCGCGCTGTGAAGAAGCTGATCCACTCGGCTTAGCCTTGATAACCCGTTACCCAAAGGGACAGCGTTATCCAACAAGTCTTTTCCAGAAGGCTTATATTTGGCGGTTAACGGCAATATGGTGTGGTGTAAATCCAATACAGTAAATCGCTTAGAGTGTATCAATGGCGGTAGCTCATGCATCCATTGACGATAATACCGCTGATCGTACTCCGAATGGTGACCACCGCCCCATCCGAGCCAGCCTAGAGACTTTTCAATATTGGGAAGCTTCTCCTGGGGGATCAGTAAGTCAATGTCAGAAAAGATCCGCCCTTCAAAATAGGGATGCCCTTCGGTGACATAGGCCGCGCCTTTTAACAGAACGGTGCTGATACCCTCGACACCGACCACAGGCTCGATATGCCCTAACTCTAGGGCAAGGTCCCGCTTATATTTTTCAGCCAATTTGGCTGCGGACACCAAGTGCCACTGCACCACGTGCGGAACAAATCTTAGCTGCACACGCTGTTTCAAGCGATGATAGAGCATAGCCAAGGTTTGCGATGCTCGGGCTTGCTGAATCACCTCATTCCAAGCTGCGTTATCCAACCCCTTTGGCGACAAGTCACCGACTAACAGTTGCGAGAGTATGCTTGGTGACCTCATTGCGCATCCAACCACTTAATGACATCGTCAACGTCGCTGTACTCTAAATCAAAGAGATCCACATTTTGCACGCATTGCTCTAAGGCTCGAAACCCATCACCGTGAAGCACATGGTAGTTAAAGGCGTTATCTATCAAATCCAGAAAGGCTGCGCCTTTATCTACTTCACTGCACACAAAAGGACTGTCCGGTGAGTATTTTGGGAACAACACCCAATAAGGCGAGACGGCTTGATCCGACGCCAACATAGAGTCATCAGGGGCCTTAAAGTGTGCAACAACGCCCTTGGTCGTCTCGTGGCACTCTTTGCCTTTGATAGCCTCTGGCCAACGCTGCTCGATAAACGAGATAGACGCATTTTTTAAGCTAATCGGTTTTGGGAAGGGAGTAATCTTACCCGTACTCAAATCAATCAAGGTGAGCTCGTCTGACAACAAGCGCCAACCGTGTGCCACCAAAGAGGTGCAGAGCGTACTTTTACCTGAACCCGACGGGCCAGGCATAATCAACCCACGGCCGTTTTTCTCAACAACGGCAGCATGAAAAATCAAATGCGTTTGCACAAAGGCCGAGATACACCAATTAATCCCCCACTCCATTAATGCTGGCGCTTGTCCTTTAGGCAGCGGCGTAAAAGGCACATTACCGTTAAAGACAAACTCAGCCAGCGGTTTAAACCAGCGTCGCGCCCCTTTAACTAAACGAACCTCAATTGGAAAATCGTAAAAAGAGCCCTTAGGGCACAGCTCACTTTTAGGGTAAAGGTGATAGATGTGATCCACTACATCACTCAAGGTGGATCGAATCAAAAAACGATATCGGCCGATTTTTAAACCGAGCCCATCTTGTTTTAATAAGTGGTTTAACTCGCTTCTTGATAGATCTTCAACAATCATGATTCAACCAAGTAGCCCGCTCTACGCAGTTGATCGAATTCACTGACCAAGGGCGCGGTATCAAGAAGGTAGAGCTTCAAGACAGCCTGATCAAAAGTAAGGCCAGAGTCAGCTTCCGTAAAACTTGGGAAAGCAGATAGGAGACGAAAAGCCGCCGCAGACAATAAGAGAACTTGGCCGCTATTCTTGTGATGTAATACCAAACTGGTTTCGAAATCGGCGACCCAAAACTCATCGAGCTGGATCGCGGCACGATACTGCTTCAAAACGATACTGGCAGATTAGGCGATATAGGAAGCCGTAAAATAATCCGACATAGTGAAGCCTACGCTGTTCGGATCTGAGTTCCAGTATACCTCTTGGCCTGTGCTCATAACATAGCCAGAGCCCGTCATTAATGTACTGAAGATTTCGATGACTTTAGCCACGGCATACGCCTGAGACGGCTCGCCTAAGGTGATGTTGCCCGCTTCAGCATTTAACAATGCCGCCACTGCGCTGGCTTCAATATCGCCACCTAAACTGTTCGCACCGGTTTTATTTTTGAGCACTTCCATCAGAGTCACTTCTGGGTCAAAGATACTGACACCAAAAACCTCATTAAAGCGAGATGGGCTACGGCAAGTGGCAAAGCCTGTGACTTCATCAAAGTAGTAACCGTTGTCCGCGCCCCACATAGAGGTGCTTACCGAGCACTCGACCGTAATATCGTCTGGGTCAGCGGTGCTGTCGAGCGTGGTTGCCGCATCAGCCAAGTAGGCTGATGGCCATGCTGTTGGGTTATCGCGCCAATAGCTTGGCGAGTAACCGGCTGATTGCGCACAATCGTTCGCTTCGCTCGGGTGGTGGGATGCAAAAGTTGCGGAGTTGAAAGCAGAAGGCGCACACAACGTGCCCCCCCATGCCGTACGTGATGATAGGCTCATCACCACAGGAGCAGCCAAACTGGCACCAAACAGTTTACGACGCCCTTTGTTCACAGCGGGTTTCTTTTCGCTGTTTTCTGAGCGTTGGGTTGAATTTTGATCCTGCTCCATCATGTTCACATCCTGTTTACTGAAGATCTCGGACTGAAATTGGTCCGTATTCCATAAGCAATTTTGGCACCAACAAAGCTAATCCCATGATATTAATAGGTTTAGCTTACGGCTAACCGCGTTCTTCCATCACACTAATGGGCTTTATACGAAAAGCCCCCTAACTTTGTAAAATTGCATGACACTTAAAGGATTATAAACGCCATAAACGCAAATCTGAACCATCAAACTGATCACGATTCATTAAGCTTTTCACATCCATCACAAGGGCATCACCGTTTGCAAGGAACTGCAAATCGCTGACAGACAAACCTTTGTAGTCCTTATGAGCAACCGCCAAAATAATTGCGTCCGCTTTTGGCAGCTCATCCCACTCTTTCAACGTAACGCCGTATTCATGAACGGCTTCTTCATTGTCAGCAATAGGATCATGCACAGACACATCGCATCGGTAATCGTTGAGCTCTGCAATAATATCTTCAACACGAGAGTTACGAAGATCAGGGCAGTCCTCTTTAAAGGTCAATCCCAAAATAGTGATCTTAGCGCCATTCACCGCTTTTCCGGATTGAATCAACCCTTTAACCGTTTGCTCCGCAATGTACTTACCCATGCCATCGTTGGTCTGACGTCCAGCAAGAATAACCTGAGGGTGATGACCCGCCTCTTCCGCTTTAAAGGTAAGGTAGTATGGATCGACACCTATACAGTGACCACCCACCAAACCTGGACGGAACGGCAAGAAGTTCCATTTGGTACCCGCCGCTTCAAGTACATCCAGTGTATCAATATCGAGTTTATGGAAGATTAATGACAACTCGTTCATTAAAGCGATGTTGAGATCACGCTGAGTGTTCTCAATCACTTTTGCCGCCTCAGCCACTTTTACACTGGCCGCACGATGTACGCCCGCATCAACCACTAATTCGTATAGACGAGCAACTTTGTCCAAGGTATCAGCCGTATCACCTGATACGATTTTAACGATGGTCTCAAGACGGTTTACTTTGTCACCTGGGTTAATGCGCTCTGGCGAGTAACCGATGTAAAACCCTGACGTATCAGCTGCAGCATCAGGCGCTCCCGCCCAAGGCATGCCCGACTCTTTTTCAAGAATAGGTACGCAGACCTCTTCCGAGCAGCCCGGGAAAACCGTTGATTCAAACACAACAATTGCACCAGGCTTGATGTTCGCACCGACTGTTTTGCAGGCACCAATCAGAGGGCTAAGGTCTGGACGACGCGCTTTATCAATTGGCGTTGGCACGGCAACAACGATAATATCCGCCTCGCCTAAACGCGCAGGATCTGCCGTGTACTCAAGCTGCTTTGCCGCAGCTAAACCTTCTGGATCAACCTCACCACTTGGATCCACTCCGTTACGGTAGTTGTCGAGTTTCTTTTGGTCCAGATCAAAACCGATCGTTGCGGTTTTTTTCCCAAAGGCGACAGCCAAGGGCAAACCAACATACCCTAAACCTACGACGGCAATTTTTTCCATGATTACTACCACTCAATCCTTAAATCTAAAAAACGGTTTGGCTCAGTTTGACTCGTGACTGAACCAACGGACGGTCTCTGTTAAACCGTCGGAAATTCGATGGGTCGGCTGATACCCAAGCAACGTTTGTGCTTTACTGATATCGGCCTGCGAGTGACGCACATCACCCGCTCTAAAATCTCGATAATTCGGCTCTTGGCCCAAAACAGACGTGTCATCTTCTGCCAAGCGCTCACGAATGGCACTGAATAACTGATTCAGCGTTGTACGATCACCCACAGCCACGTTGTAGACCTGATTTTTAGCATCTTGATCTTTGGTCAGCGCGGCCAATAAATTCATTTGCACCGCGTTTTTTACGTAACAAAAATCCCGGGATGTTTCACCATCGCCATTGATATGACAGATCTCATGGCGTTTCAACATATCACACCATTTAGGGATCACCGCCGCGTAGGCGCCATTAGGATCTTGTCTTGGACCAAACACATTAAAGTAACGAAGCCCAACCGTATTCACACCGTACACACGCGTGTACACATTCGCGTACAACTCGTTAACGTATTTGGTAACAGCGTAAGGGGAAAGCGGATTACCGATCAGGTCTTCTTGCTTAGGAAGACCAGGGTGATCGCCATACGTCGATGAAGATGCAGCGTAAACAAAGGTTTTAACCTTCGCCAGTCGAACCGCTTCAAGCATATTCAGAAAGCCGTTGACGTTGGACTCGTGAGTGCGAATCGGGTTTTCAATTGAACGAGGAACACTGCCTAATGCTGCTTGGTGAAGAACATAATCCACACCGGATACCGCCTTTTGACAGGTATCAAGATCGCAGATATCGCCCTTAATCAGCGTAAAACGCGACCAGTTTTCATCGCCCACAATGGCTTGAACTTGCTGTAAGTTAATCTCGCGACCTGTCGAGAAATTATCTATCCCAACCACACGCTGACCCAGCTGTAGCAACTCTTCTAATAAATGGGATCCAATAAAACCAGCGACACCGGTGATCAACCAAGTGTGGGATTGGTTTTGGAGGGCGCTTCGAACTTCGTCAATTTTCGACATAAGGAGGCCTTGATCTAATCCTTGATAATCCTGCGAGCATTACTTCCATGACTGGTTTACAATGGTACTGCTTATAGAAGAAGATTTCACTTTAATTTTTTGTGTATTCTCTCCAACTTTACAGGGAATTCCCGAATACACAGATCACCCAGCGACAAGGATTTCCGAAGTACCATGGATTTGGTTGGACACATTGGTTTTTACACCTATGCAGCGACGGGCGTTGGCTTTTCTCTGCTGACCCTACTGCTGTTATTCAGCCGCCTAGCCTCCAAACCTGGAAAACACTCGCACAAGCTCCCCTCTTTCTTTTGGGTTGCCCTTCTGTCCACAGCGCTTTGGGCGGGCTTTACTGCAAGCGGGTACTCGCAAGCCACCTATATCCCTTTAGCCGTTTTTGCGACCGAAATGCTGAAATCATTGGGGTGGTTTGTTTTCCTATTACGCTTCTCTAGTGAACAGATGCCCGATCAACGCTCTTGGTTTGGGGTTTTCTCACGCTCTTGGAAAGCCCAACTTTTTGCCAGTATCGGCATTACACTTTGCATGACCGTGCCGATTCTAGTCAGAATCTGGAACCTCAACCAAAGCACCTTCATTGAAGATCTTCCGACCATCACCCTGTTGATTGTCACTGTTGTAAACCTGATCGTGATCGAACAGATCTTTCGTAACAGCGACCGTGTTCGCCGCTGGGCGGTAAAGCACCTATGCTTAGGACTAGGCATTATCTTCTGCTTTGACCTTTACTTGTTCTCAAACACGCTTCTGTTTCGTCAAATCGATGTCAGCCTAATCAACTTCAGAAGCTTGGTTTACCTATTAGCCATCCCCTTACTTGGCCTTTCACTGCTTCGCCTACCCAGCTGGAGCCGAAGACTGCAAATCTCCCGCGAGGTCGTCTTCCATACAGCAACTCTCACAGGTGCGGGTGCTTATTTAATCATCATGGCCTTCGCAGGTTACCTGATAAACCTGTACGGAGGCTCTTGGGGACAACTTCTCCAATTTACCTTCATCGCCGGCGCTCTGATGCTGCTTTTGGTGCTGCTGTTCTCGGACAAAATTCGCTCCAGCACCAAAGTTATCTTAAACAAGCATTTCTTCTCTTATAAATACGATTACCGAGAAGAGTGGCTGCGCACTACGACTTTACTGTCCGATCATCAGATGGAAATTCCAGAACGAATTTGCACTACGTTCTCCACTATGATCAAAAGCCCAGGTTGCAGCCTTTGGAGCCGTGCACGAGATAATTCGTTCAAGAAGCTCGCACATACTCACATGCCAGAGACGATCGATATCGGCCAAGCCACTCCATTGATCGACTTTATGGAGCACTCTCAATGGATTATCGATTTAGATGAATGGAATAACACCCCAGAGCGTTATGAGCAGTTGCAACTTCCTAAAACTCTAACCGACATCCCTCAAGCATGGCTGATCCTTCCCCTGCTTTTTAACAACGATTTAATTGGTATCTTATTGGTTAAGCGCTCAAGCTTCATGACCGTGGTTAACTGGGAGGATAGAGACCTACTCAAGATCGCGAGCAAGCAGGCAGCCTCTTTTTTAGCTCAACACCAAGCCAACCAAGCCCTGATCGAAGCACGCCAATTTGAGGCATTTAATCGACTCTCGGCATACGTCGTACATGACTTAAAAAATATTTTGGCACAACAGTCACTGATCGTTACCAATGCTGAGCGTCACAAACACAAACCCGCCTTTGTTGATGACGTTATTAAAACGGTCGATAACTCCGTCAAGCGCATGACAAAACTCATGGAACAGATGCGCGAGGGGATGCGAGGCGAACAACTTGACCTTCTAGACATCAACGACATTGCCAAACAGGCCGCTGCTCGATTTACCCACCTTGAGCCAAAACTCTCGATCAGCTTAAGCGATGAGCCCATCTACGCGAAGGCCGACCAAGACCAACTGATCACGGTCATTGGCCATCTTTTACAAAATGCCTACGATGCGACAGACAGGGACGGACACATCACCCTGGCGACCGAAAAAAATCTAAACGACATCACTGTCATCATCCAAGATACCGGCACAGGCATGAGCGAAAGCTTTATACGAGAGCGCTTATTCAAAGCGTTTGACTCCACAAAAGGATTGACCGGCATGGGCATTGGAGCCTATGAAAGCCGCGAGGCCATTCGCGCCTTAGGCGGCGAGATTCACGTCACAAGTTCAGAGGGCGAAGGAAGTAAATTTACGATCACACTTCCCTTTACGACCCCTGAATGATTTATAATGCGAAAAGATGTATGGAAAATGTGTGAAAGGAATGATCAAGCACTTATTAATTGTTGAGGATGACGAGGGGTTGCAAAGCCAGCTACGCTGGTGCTTTGACGACTACGAAGTAAGTATTGCCGGCAACCGCGCCGATGCAATCGCCCACTTAAGACGCACCGAGCCCGGTGTTGTTTTGCTTGATCTTGGCTTACCGCCAGACCCCGGCGGTACTCGAGAAGGGTTTGCAATACTTCAAGAGATCTTAAAACTAATTCCTGAGACAAAAGTCATCATCATTACAGGCGACAACGACCGCTCAAATGCGGTCAAAGCGATCGCCTTAGGCGCTTACGATTTTTATCAAAAGCCAGCCGACCCCGAAATGATCAAACTCATGGTCGACAGAGCTTATCGCGTTTTTGATCTTGAGAAGGAGAACAAACAACTTCATCTCAACCAAAAACAAGGAATGCCTCTGGATGGCATTATCGCAACCAGCCCAGCGATGCTGAGAGCCTGCCGCACCATCGAGAAAGTCGCCCCATCCGACATCACAACACTTTTGCTTGGCGCAAGCGGCACAGGTAAAGAGCTGTTTGCTCAGGCTATCCATAATCTTAGCTCACGCTCGAACCAGCGTATGGTGGCCATTAACTGTGCTGCCATCCCTGAGAACCTCCTTGAAAGCGAGCTGTTTGGTTACGAAAAAGGGGCTTTCACAGGGGCCGCCAAACAAACCATCGGTAAATTTGAAATGGCCAATGGTGGTACGATCTTCTTGGACGAGATTGGCGACCTTCCCTACGATTTACAGGCTAAACTTTTACGCTTCTTACAAGAGCGCGTCATTGAACGTGTCGGCGGGCGCAAAGAGATACCACTGGATGTTCGCATCATATGCGCAACCCACCAAGACCTGACCCAACACATCCAAGACGGACGTTTTCGCGAGGACTTGTTCTACCGGATCAGTGAAATCACCGTCGATATTCCTTCACTGAAGGAACGAGACGGCGATGTACTCTTGTTGGCAAAAGCGTTTTTGAATCGCTTTAATCAGGAATACAGTAAAAACCTAAAAGGGTTTGATCGCGATGCTCTGTCAGCTATGGAGCAATATTCCTGGCCTGGCAATGTACGCGAGTTAGAAAGCAAGGTTAAGCGAGCTGTTATCATGTCGGACGGCCCACTAGTCAATGCCGAAGACTTGGCACTGCTACCCAGCAGCCTACCTATCGACTCAGCGCCGCTTAATCTAAAGCAGATTCGCGAAGAAGCCGAACGCAAAGCCATTTATCGTGCTCTGCATCATGCCAATCAAAGCATTTCGGACGCCGCTAAACTACTTGGGATTACTCGCCCAACCCTGTACAGCATGTTCGAAAAATACGATATCGACCCTAAGAACATCCCGTACCCTGTCTAAAAAGTTAGACAAACTTTCGGCCATAAAAAAACCAAGCATCAGCTTGGTTTTTTTATGGCCGAAAGACCCGCACAGCCTTCCCGCTAGCGCGATCCTTTTTGGAACAAAACCACTTCAACGGTTTGAATTAGGATGTACATATCCAGAAAGAAGCTGTGATTTTTGACATAGTACAGGTCAAACTCCAGCTTTTTCAAAGAGTCTTCATCCGATGCACCATACGGATAACACAACTGAGCCCACCCCGTTACACCTGGGCTTACACGGTGACGCTCTGGGTACAGGGAATTCAACCCCTCGAGGTGATCAACAAACTGAGGACGCTCAGGACGCGGCCCCACCAAGCTCATATCACCAATCAAGACATTCCAAAGCTGTGGCAACTCGTCAATTCGGAATTTACGAATAATCTCACCCACCTTTGTAACACGCGCATCATTTTTCTGAGCCCACTGAGCCTTACCGCCCGCTTCGGCATCAGAACGCATACTTCTGAACTTATAGACATCAAACGGCTTACCGTCACGCCCAACGCGTTTTTGCGTGTAGAAAATTTTATCTTTACCCCGACACTCAATAAGAATGGCGATAATCGTCAACACAATAAAAGGCGAGAAAATAAACAACAAAAAAAGACTAGCTAACACATCAATCGCTCTCTTTTTAAATGAGCGCCATGTATCAGGCTTAAAGCCACGTGAATAGATCATCCAACCCGGGTTAAATAAGTCCAGATGGATCACACCGCGCTCGCGCTCAAAGAAGTCGAGCATATCGATCACTTCAATGCCGCTAAGTTTACATTGCAAAAGCTCGTTAATACGCTTGCCTTGGCGTCGATCATCCAGCGCCACCACAATCTCATCGACTTGATGCGCCTTCGCCCACGCAGCCAGCTCTGAGCTATCATGAAGGATATCTTTGCCCGAGTTTTGAATCGCATCATCAACAGAAACACCGGACTCAGATACAAAGCCAACCAACTCAAAGCCACGCATATCAGCCTTACGACGCATCAGCTGAATGTAGGCCGCTCGTTTACCCGCACCGTATACCATGACTCGTTTGCGCAGCACTTTTCCATCGACATATCGATAGAAAAGACCACGAATAGAGAAAAGCACCAACGCCGATGAAGCCGCTTCTGTAACTCCCAGCTCGAAGAGCGGGTATCCTCTAAACCATACCCAAACGATGTTGACCGAGACTAAGCACAAGGTAGAGAGCACCAATGCCGACAGGATGCGTTTAATCACATAAGACGAGTGCGGACGCTGACGCGTATCATACAAACCAACAGCCGCTAAAAAGAAGGACAATAACATCGGCGGGAACAACATACGCGCATAATCACCCAGCCCCTCCAATTTCCAATCGGATAGTCCAAGCATTAAACACGCTAAAGTTACGAATTCGAACGTGGCAAGAAGAACAAACTGACCATGGACAAAATGATTAAACAGTCGGAATTTGCCGACAAAAAGAGAACGCTTACGCTTGCGGGTATCTTCTTTACCCACAGAGCGACCGTTTAGGGGCAGCGATTCAGACTGACGATAAGCCGTTGCAGAGACCTTATCCATGATCGAACATCCTTGGCAAAATGCCGTTAACCTTACGTAAAGATTAATGTTTCCTTATCCCTGAGTTACCTCAGTACAACCCGAAAGTGAAACATCTTTAAAGCCGTTTAAAGATGCGATATCTCACATTTAGCGTGAATGATACACCAGTTAATGGACCAACCAAAACCTATTTCAAGGGAAAATACCTAAAATTAGGTATCCATTAAGAGACACTTCGAGTAGTTTGGTGCAAATTACTTTTACCATGATCTGTCAATTGCGCTTCAACAGCTTGATAAAGTTCGAGTAATTCACCGTTCCAACTGCTTTTGGCAACCTCTGCGCGGATTTTATAGGGCGCCCGAGTTCCATGGTATTCCATAGGAACCCCTGCATCTAAAAATTCCAACCCAGAGCGTCTTAACAGGCGCGGTAGAAAGCTTTCCATCATCGCCAACACGTTATTCCAACCATAATCCAGCGCCACAGTATTCACTCCCATGAGTAGCGCAACCGCCAACAATGGGAACACCCGCTTTTCGTCATCATGAAAATGTACATTACCGTATCGCGCTGATTTTTCATTTGGGCGGCGACGAAAGTCTGGATCAACGGCAAGTCTTGAAATCTCACAAATCGCATCGCGCTCGGTGGCAAGCAATACAAGTGTCTCTTGGTCGAGACAGGGGGCACAATAGACCTCCATTGGCAAACGATTCACCTTTTTGGTCTCTAGACTTCCGGGGACCAAACGAGCCCCTGCCGCGACACGCCCCGTAGCATTGTGAATTATCACGATATGCTTGGACACCGCATCAAACTTATCTGTCTCTTCGGGTTTAGAAAATGCAGATTGATCCTCATAGCCAAACTCTTCACAGTATACTCGGTAGCGCATTTTGAAGAATGCCTGCTGCTCTTGCTCTGTTAGCGCCTGCTGAATCGTAAAGTACTGATGAAATGTTTCGGCGATCGACTCTGTCATACTGCTACTCTCTAGTACGGCACTCTTAATAGAGACCTAAATTATGATCGGAATAACGTAAGCATAGTTCAAACATGGCATTTTGCTTCCTTGCTTCAGTGAAAACTTGAGTACACGACCTGCTCTGAATGAAAAATACTCAACCGACTGAAGTCAACTGTTACTTATTTGCGAAAAATGGTACCTTTGCATCCAATGTTAATTTGAAAGGAATACCGTGGGTTATGGATTACCGCAGTAGCACTCATCGAAAATATTTTCGTGGGCTTATCAGTCGTATAGGCCTTGTTACCCTGAGCAGTACTCTTATTCTGACCGGCTGCAACCAAGCCTCCAAAACCTATGACGAATATCTAGCCGAATCCCAAAAATTCATTGACCAAAATGAATTTAAATCGGCTGAAATCAGCTTAAAAAATGCGATACAGCAATCTCCCGATGCACCACAAGCTCGCGTCGAGCTGGGTAAGCTCTATCTAGAAAAAGGCCAAGCACACATTGCCGCAGCCGAGCTTCGCAAAGCGGTTCAATTGGGGGCAAACGACGTTGAAGCTTACACCCTCCTTGGCGATGCACTCCTCCTCAAAGGCGACTTCAGCATCATCCTGGAACGTTTTAACCCCTCAGCGACCGATGCTGATCCTTTGGTTGCCGTAAAGAAAAGTTACCTTGCCGAAGCCTACCTGGGTCTTAAAAAGTTTGATAATGCAAAGGTTATGTTTGATCAAGCTTTACAAAGCGACTCGAGTAACATGCGAGCCAAATTGGGAGCTGCCAAGGTCGCCTTGGTAAATGGGCAAACCGATTTAGCGACAGACAGGGTTGGCAAGATCACTGAAGAAGAGCCTAACAGCGCTCTTGCTTGGATCACATTAGCCGATGTATATCGTGCCCAAAAGCAGCGCGAGAAAACCATCGAGGCGTTTGAACATGCCCAATCGGATGATGTAAATGCGACACCTTATGAGCGCTACATTGCCAGACGAAATCTGGCCTATGAGTACCTACATGCACAGGATCTAGAGAAAGCGAGAGCCGCCTTAGACAAGATCCCTAAGGATTTTCAACAGCAATCGAAAATCGACCCTATGGTCAATTATGTCAAAGCCTTTTTAGCGTATGACCAAAAAGACATGGCCAAAGCGAAGGAGCTTGCTGAAAAAGTCCAACCACCTCAGGCTTATCCATTTATATTGATGCTGCTTGGCCACGCCAACTTAGATGCGGGTAACTTTGAGCAAGCCGAAGCGCAATTAAACATCTTCCATAAGATGTATCCCAACCACCCAACCGGCAACCGTCTGTTAGCGATGGCTCAAATCCAGTTAAACAACCTGGATGACGCTAAAGAATCGTTAGAGCGTACAGTCAAAGCCCAAGGGGATCGCGTTGACCCATCTGTGCTCGCATTGTTAGCAAACGTTAACCTCAAGGAAGGTAAAGCAGAGGAAGGCGAGCGCTTATTCAAGCAAGCCATTGAACTGGCTCCAGAAAATGACGCTTTAAAGTTCGGACTTGCAAAAAGCATGTTCATGCAAAGCAACTCTGAGGAGGCCATCAATGAGCTAGCCTCCATTCAAGACAATGAACGTAACCAGGCCTTAGCGACTTTGGCCATTGCCGAAGCTGAAGCGCGTAAAGGTAACTTTGAAGAAGCCCTAACCAAACTGGACAGTTTGCCTAAAGAGTTGGACAACTCACCACTCGTACCCAGCTTTAAAGGAACCATTTACCTGATGATGAAGGATCAGGAAATGGCCAAAAAACTATTTGATGAAGCACTAGAGAAACAGCCTGACTACTTACCCGCTATACGCCAACTGGCTTACATCGATGCTTTTGATGGTGAACTCGATAAGACCTTAGAGCGATTAAAAGCAGCTTATGATGCGAAACCTGATAGCTACATGCTATCAGTGGATTATGCAAAGGCCTTGGTAGAGGATAATCAGACAGACAAGGCCATTAAAGTCCTAGAAGACGCCATCAGCCTCAACCCGAACCGGTTTGAAGCCAAACTTTACTTGGCTCAGTTACAACTGGTTCTTGGACGCCCTGCTGCAACTCTTGGCATATTGAACGCCCTTGAAAGCGGAGCGCCAGCCGATGCTTGGGTGTTGACAGGTAAAGCACGTGCACAGCTGGATGAATGGGTAACTGCTATCGATGCATTTCGTAAGGCTGACCAAATCAACCAAAGTGCCGACACTAGTTTGCTTTTATACCAAGCACTCTTAAAAAATAACCAATCCGTGAAAGCGGATGCTTTGCTCAATGAACGATACGAGCTGTATCCTGAGTCTGAACCACTCAACATCATCATGGCCAATAAGCTGATGGCGTCAGGTCGGTTAGACGAGCTGGATTCGGTGTTAGCCAAAATGAAGGACATCAACCCTGAAAGCGGCGCCTATCATTCCTTGCTGGCCAAACGTATGACTCTTGGGGATGAGTCTGAAGTCGAATCTAAACTCAAACATGCGTTCTCTGAAACAGATCAAATCGCTTACGCCAGCACTTTACTGGCTTGGATGAAAAATCATAACGAGAAAAGCGAAGCCAAAGCTTACATTGAAGATCACCTTAATCACCCAACCCGTGCTGATTACTTTTACACGCTCATGGGCAGTGTGAACTTAGAAGACGGCGATGAGAAAGGCGCGCTCAATGCGTTTGAACAAGCCATTGAGAAGAACGGTAACAATGTCATTGCGTTAAACAACGCGGCATGGCTAATGAAAGACTCTAACCCGAAGAAAGCACGCGAACTGATTAATCGCGCATTAGAGCTTGCTCCGAGCAATCCTGATGTAAGAGACACTTCGGAGAAGATCAAACAACTGTAATTCCCGCCTCCAAAAGCACGCGTTAGCTTAACGACCTAACGCGTGCTGACTTTACTCTGTAAGTGCTCCGATACACCTATCGCGGCCTCTTCAATCAGATCATATACCCGCTCAAACCCTTGTTGATTCGTATAATAAGGGTCAGGCACATCTAGCGTCTGATGACGTGACGATAAATGCGCAAACTCCATCAAAAGAGGCGCCCTGACACCAAGTTTCTCTTGCAGAAGCTGCTGAACGTGATGATCTACCGCAAGTACCAAATCGCTTTGCGCGATCATTTTAGGATTGATCTGACGGGAGCGCCCTTTGGGCACCCTAAGTCCTTTTTCCTGCATTAACTTGATCACACGAGGGTCCGCTTTGCGGCCAGGAATCGCAACAGCGATACCCGCAGATTCGGCTCGAAAGCGCTTATCCACCCCTTGAAGGGCAAACACGGCATTCAACAACTCAGACGCCAACGGTGATCTGCACAGGTTTTCCATACAAACCACCATGACCGTGGTTTTAGGGGCTTTTCGAAATAACTGCGGGAACGCGCGTAGTAACATCCAACTACTTCGCTCTTAAGGCATGAAGGTACTTAACCGGAATGGCATAGGTAATGCCACTTGGTTTTTCAATCGCTGACTCTTTTGTCCCCTTAACAAAGACACTGTTAATGATGCCAATAACCTGACCGGTTTTGACATCCAACAGGGGGCTTCCGCTGTTGCCAGGATAGGCAGTAGCGTCAAGTTGGTACACGGTTAAAGGGTCACGTAATCGACGGATTTGAGCGGCCGTTAAGGTTTTAGATGAAAAGGCTGGCAACACAATGGGAGAAACGGCCGAGATCATCCCTTTATGAGTTACCGAATACAACCCCAACACCATTCCTAGCGGATAGCCAGTAAAGGCAATGTCAGCCCCTGGCAATACCATAGCACTGCCCGCTAAAGACAAAGCTGGCACCTGCCCACTGATTTTGAGTATCGCTAAATCATGGTCCATATCGGCTTTTAATACGGTTGCGGAGTAAGCTCGGGCTTTTTTACCCTCCCCCACAAACACGACCAATTCTTGATTTTTTGTCACATCCAGCTCATTGGCAGAGATGACGTGATAATTGGTAACGATCTCACCGCCGCCTAACGAGAACCCCGTCCCCCAATATTGAACGGCCGGCTTACCACGCGGAACCGCTTTCGCTGGGTATTGAGCCCCAATGGCAACGATACTGGGTTTGACGGATTGGATGAATTGCACAAGATCCGCTTTTGCAATCATTGGCATCAAGATCAATGTAAAAATACTGACGAGTATTGCTATCAAACGCACCCTGTTTTGCATGGCCCCACTCCTTGAGTCGATCAGTGTTCAGATATACACATACTACCCAAAAGCGATAGAATGGGCCAAAGGATTAACCGGTTGTCACTTAAGGAACGGACATATGCGTAGAACTCTGGATGATCTCATCCGTGAGAAGGCGGTTTCGCACCCTTCATCAGCCGCGCTGATGCATAAACAAGACACATATACCTATGCTGAGCTGGACGAACAGATCAGTCTTTTCAGCCAAGCATTAGCGCACAGCGGGCTCACCCAAGAGGAGCGTGTTGCAACCTACTTGCCTAAGCTGCCTGAAAATGTGATCGCCATCATGGGGACATCACGCCAAGGGGGTACGTTTGTGCCCATCAACCCCCTATTGAAAGCCCCTCAGGTTCAGTACATTCTGAAAGATTGTAATGTTCGCATTCTTGTCACCGCCAGTGACCGTCTTACGCTATTGGCAGATACGCTTTCTGATTGCCACGACCTTCGAGAAGTTTGGTTAGTGGATGACAAACCGGTCAACAAAGAATATCCGCACCTGACCTTAAAACGGGTCAGCACACTGCTTGAGGCCACTCTTGAATCTGAGCCTCATCCGCTGCAAAGCGGCCGAACCGACATGGACATGGCGGCTATTTTATATACCTCCGGGAGTACCGGGCAGCCCAAAGGCGTTGTTCTAAGTCATCGCAACATGCTGGTGGGTGCCGAAAGCGTTTCGAGCTATCTCAATAACACCGAGGAGGATCGAATCCTTGCGGTGTTACCGCTCAGTTTTGATTACGGCCTTAGCCAGCTGACCACCGCCTTCAATGTAGGTGCTTGCGCAATCTTGATGGATTACTTACTCCCAAGGGACGTCATCCGTGCGGTTGCGCGCTACGGCGTTACAGGCCTTGCGGGCGTACCGCCTTTATGGACACAACTGGCCGCGCTGGATTGGCCAGAAGAAGCACGTACACTGAGATACGTCACCAATACCGGTGGTGCTATGCCTGTTGCCCTAACTGAGCAACTAAGAGCCACATTGCCCAATACCCAGTTCTTTTTGATGTACGGCCTCACGGAAGCGTTTCGTTCTACATTTTTGCCACCCGATCAAGTCAGCATCCGCCCAAGCTCTATGGGCAAAGCCATCCCGAACGCGTGTGTTCAAGTGGTTCGTGAAGATGGCACCTTGTGTGAGCCGAATGAGCCAGGTGAGCTTGTACACTCCGGCCCCTTAGTTTCGAAAGGGTATTGGAACGCCCCTGGAAAAACAGCCGAGCGCTTTAAACCCAAACCAGGGCAACATCCGGAGCTGCCCATCACCGAAATGGCGGTCTGGTCAGGTGATCAAGTAAAATACGACGAAGAGGGCTACCTCTATTTCATCAGTCGTAATGATGAAATGATCAAAACCTCCGGATACCGCGTAAGCCCAACGGAAGTCGAGAGTGTGATTTACGGCATGGATGGTATTGACGAGGCCGTAGCGATTGGCGCGCAACATCCAGAATTGGGACAAGCAATTGCACTATTGATTGTGGCACCCGAGGAAATAGATGAGACCTTGATCAAGCGCTATTGCCAACAACACCTACCTGCGTTTATGCACCCACGTACGGTCGTTCAGCGCGAGAGCTTGCCGCGCAACCAAAACGGTAAAATTGACCGTAAACAATTGGGCGATGAATACAAAACGATTTTTATGGAGATTGAGGGTGAATAAGCCACAACATGCCCCACAAACCAGCTTTGATGTATCAGAAAGCGGTGAACTGCTGATCGGTGGCCACCCTCTTCGCCAGCTCGCCGCACGCGCTGGCGGTACACCTTTTTACGTGTATGACCGAAGTGTGATGTCACGAACCGTGCACCGCTTACGCGATGCGTTTCCGGAGCGCTTACACCTGCATTACGCGATTAAAGCGAATTCAATGCCAGCGGTGGTTCATCACATGGCTGGCATTACCGATGGCCTTGATGTTGCCTCCGGTCTTGAACTATTAACCGCGCTTGATACCGGCATCCCTGCACGCCACATCAGCTTTGCTGGCCCAGGTAAAACCGAGCCAGAACTCACCCAAGCAGTAGCATCTGGCGTCATCATCAATGTGGAGTCGGAAACCGAGCTCTCTCGTATTATTGCCATCAGCGAACAGCTTCATCTGACGGCTAACATTGCTTTACGCGTCAATCCCGACTTCGAACTTAAGTCATCGGGTATGAAGATGGGCGGTGGCGCTAAGCCGTTCGGCATTGATGCAGACCGAATACCCGCATTGGTGAAATCGATTGTCCAGCACCCTCATTTGTCCTTCGAGGGGTTTCATATTTTCAGCGGCTCTCAAAATTTAAAGCCAGAAGCGATCATCGAAGCTCAGAACAACACCTTTGAGCTTGCGTACCGTTTAGTTGAGGGTTTTGAATCAGAGCTGACTTGGCTGAATATCGGCGGCGGTTTAGGTATTCCTTACTTCCCAGGTGAATCTGAACTTGATTTAACCGAGATTGCTGCAAACTTGACTCTGCGTCTAGAAGAAGCGCACGCGCGACTGCCTAACGCCGAATTTGTAATGGAGTTAGGCCGCTACCTTGTCGGACAAGCAGGCCTTTATGTATGCGAAGTGACTGATGTTAAATCAAGCCGTGATGAGCCTTTTGCGATCACCAATGGCGGTCTTCATCACCACCTATCCGCGTCCGGCAATTTTGGCCAAGTCATCCGCAAAAACTACCCCGTTAGCGTTGCAGGCAAGATTAACGAAAGCCCTGCCGAAAAGCCCATAACAGTGGTTGGACCACTGTGTACGCCGCTGGATATTATTGCCGATAAAATGGCCCTACCTAAAATCCAGATCGGGGATCTAATCGCCGTACATCAATCTGGTGCATACGGTTTTACGGCCAGCCCACGCGACTTCTTAAGCCACCCGCACCCAAAACAGATCTTGGTCTAAAGACAACTGCAACACTCAGCTTTTTAACGCGCTGAGTGTTGCTTCTGCCACTTGCTGACGCATCAACTGATTCGAAAACGTATGATCCGCCTGAGGCAAGTTAATCAGAGTTAGCTTTTTAGAATCAGACCATTCGGCTCGATTGAGTACCTGATCCTTAAATTCGGCTGCGGTTAAATCCTGCCCCGAGATCACCAACGAGATCGGCCCATCAAACAATCGCATTCCGGCATCACAACGATCCGCCAACGACCCCGTGCGAGTTGGATCGGCGGCTTGCGAAGCCCCTTCTGAGCCTTTCGCCATCACCCGTCGTATGATCGAAAACAGTGAACGCATAGAGTTTTTTACATCCAAGCCGCCACTTAAACACTTCTTCCAGAAGGATTTGGACGTTAGACGAGACCAATAATAATGCTTCAGGTACGCCTCGGCCTCACTTTGCTCGCTGCGAACCCATGGGTTTAGCAAAAACAACTGACTGATGCGTGGATCTTTATGGGCATAAAACAGGATCGCGCTGGCTGCATCACATAGCCCCCAGAGCATCACCTGCTGAATGGATGGCTGCTTTGTCAGCAAAGCGTCCACGGCCGCTCGAATCTCGCCTTCGATGGCCTCAAACCCTCGAAGCTCTCCAGCTGAATCGCCCATGCCTTGATAATCAAACCGCAGCGTCATCACTCCCTGTTTTTGGAAGCTTTGGGCCAAACGCTTGAATTGCTGATGACTTCCTACCCGATATTGAGGGCCGCCAACCACCATGATGATCGCTTGCGTCGGTGGCTCTTGAGTTGGGTGAATCACCCCCTGAAGCGGGCTCGACGAGTAAGGGATAACAAAAGGTTCGCAGGCATAATCAGTCGCCAATGGCCAAGACAAAGCCTTCGACTGATTCACGGACGTAACTAAATCTAATGCGTTAGAGGTTAGCTCGATCACCCCGCCCCCATCAGCCAGCTCTTGCGTACCCCAATAGCTTTCACCCTCAGCCACCAGAAGTTCTGCGTTGTTAAGCCCTTCGTAGAACTTAGTCATCACGGGTGTTGCCACACCTTTAGCCGAAACATCCCCCAGCAGGGTGAATTGGTCTCTAATGACGGCTGGCTCAAGCTCAAGAGATTCGAGCGCTAAGAGTGACGTTGCCGACACGCGATACCCTGCTATCTCTAACACTTCACCTGCATTCAGTTGGGCTTTAATGTCGTTTGCGCTCTCTTTGACACCCGCCATCATCGCAGCGGCGGTTCGCAATCGAATAAACTGATTCACCCACTGCGTGCCCTTTAACACTGGGGACCACAGAATTAAGGTTTTAATGGGTAAAGAGGATGATGAAATCACCTCCGGCAGTAACAGAGCGCCAGCACGTATCGCCCAAAGAGTAAGTGAAGTTGCACCTTGTGCCTTGGCCTGCTCAATGATCCAAAGGATTTCCTGCTGCCACTCTTGGTAGGATGTGTTACACCAATCGCCTTCTGAATCACCGGTCCCTCTGAGATCCGGTACGATGACACGGTAGCCTTTCTCCACCAGGCGCTCGGCTTGTTGACGAATGATATGGCGGGATTTGTTCATCTCCTCGGCAAAGGGCGGGAGCAACAGGACAAGATCGGTTGAGGCAGGATTGTAATCACACAAAAAAAGGGCACCGAACGGGCCCTTTACCGAATAAAGATTCAGCATACTCAGCTCAGTTTGCTTTCAACAAATTGATGTAATGTACCAACTGTTTCAAACACATCTGCGCTAATTTCGTCATCATCGACAGTGAAACCGTATTGATCTTCCAAAGCACCAATCACCATAACCACAGCCATGGAATCAAACTCTGGAATACTGCCTAACAAAGGTGTTTCGGCATCAAACTGGTCAGCACGACCGCCTAATTGCAGCGCGCCATCTAAAATATCGATGATCTCCTGAACAGCTACCAAAACAACCTCCTGTCATCCACAGCTCAGAAACCGCACATGATACTAGGAATCGAGTGAAGGCTTAATCCTTAATGTAAAAAAAACCGGATATTTATCCTTTTAGAAGGGTAAAACGAGACACTTCCGGCAAAGGTTTATACAATAAGCCCCTGTAAGGATACAGCTGATTGAGTTTCTAAGGATTGAAGCATGACTGACTCGACACAGGGTACATCATCGAACACATTTATGGGCCTCAACCCTACGTTCGATCTTTATCTGACCATTACGCCGGGTGAACTCCCCCATGGCGAAGGCGAAATTCGCCCATTAGTCGTCACGCCCCACCATGTGCCTCATCAAGTTGAAACCACGCAAACCCATTACCTTTGGTGTGGGGATCCTTACATCGACTCGGCCCCCTTAAGCGAACAGATCCCCTCCATTGAGGCGGGAAAACTCGACCTTAAACAACTGCGCGGCGAGTTTTTCGTCATTGTGGTCGATAAGCTTCTGTGCGAAGTACACCTGTATAACGATAAGTTTTCGACAATCCCGGTCTATTACCATGCGGATTATCGACAAATGAACATCGCAACCCAATTACCCGAGGCATTATCGGTCGCACCTTTCGCGCCACAAGGGATCTTTGATTATTTTTATTTCCATATGATCCCCGCTGAGCAAACGCTGTTTGAAGATGTTAAAAAGCTCCCTGCGGCCACACAACTGACGTATCAGGGGAATACGGGCTCAGTTACTTCACGCCCCTACTGGGTGCCCGACTTTCAAAAAGCACAGCGGCCTTCTACCCAAAGCGATCTCGCTAATGAGCTAAAACGCGCCTTAAAAGCATCGGTAAAACAGCGCATTCTGGGCAAAACCGGTGCCTTTTTAAGTGGCGGTTTGGATAGTTCAACAGTGGCGGGCATGCTGGCTGAAATTCAGCCTGGTAGCGATGTGTTCTCGATTGGTTTTGATGCCGAAGGCTACGATGAGATCGAATACGCCCGTATCACCGCCGAGCATTTTGGTTTAAAGCTGCATGAGTATTACGTAACCCCAGAGGACATCGTAAAAGCCCTACCGGAGATCATTCCCTTTTTTGATGAGCCTTTTGGTAACTCATCCGCGCTGCCTGCTTATTTTTGCACGCGCATGGCTAAGTCCTGGGGCATGGATACGCTGCTCGCGGGTGACGGAGGTGATGAGCTGTTCGCTGGCAATGAGCGCTATGCAAAGCAAAAAGTGTTTAGTCACTACGAGAACCTCCCCAAAGCATTGCGCCAATCTGTTTTAGAACCGTTCAGCGAAGCCCGTATGCCAACCGCGATTTTGCGCAAGGTACAAAGCTACATTCGTCAAGCAGCGGTGCCTTTACCTCGCCGACTGCAGACATATAACTTCCTTGAACGGGAGCCACTGCAAAACATCTTTGAAGCGGACTTTTTACGTCAGGTTGATCCAAGCGCCGCCCATCTTCGATTAGATCATATCTATCATCGTCCTGAGCATGGCTCCGAACTTGATCGTATGATGTACCTAGATTGGCAAATCACGCTCGCCGATAACGATTTGGTGAAAGTGAATAATATGAGCCACATCAACGATGTTCACGTACGATACCCGATGCTGGATGATGACTTGGTCGAGCTCTCGACTCAGGTACCAGACCAGCTCAAACTCAAAGGGCAGAATTTACGCCACTTCTATAAAGAAGCTCTAACCGGCTGGTTGCCCGACGCCACCATCAACAAGAGCAAACATGGCTTTGGCTTACCCTTTGGCGTCTGGCTTAAAGACTATGCGCCACTGACCCAGATGGCTTACGATGCGCTCAGCCGACTTAAAAAGCGCCATATTGTTCAGGCAAGCTATATTGATCACATCATTCACGAGCACAAGTTTGGTCATTCGGCCTACTATGGGGAAATGATCTGGTTAATGATGACGTTAGAGCTTTGGCTGGATGCACACAATGGATCAAAATGAGATCGCTTTCAGTGTGGTGATTCCGGCCTACAACGCCGATGAAACACTGATCGACACACTGGAAAGCGTACTAGCACAGACCTTCCCTGCGAATGAGATCATCATTGTTGATGATGGATCAACAAAGCCCTTACCGGCAGCGGTGACTTCGCATCCAAAGGTGACGCTGATTCGCCAGGAGAACGGCGGTGTATCCTCCGCACGTAATACCGGTATTTTGGCATCAAGCGCGCCTTTTATCGCCTTTTTAGATTCGGATGATATTTGGCTGGACGATAAGCTTGAGTTAGTGGCCAAAGCGATTCAGCAACATCCTGAAGCGGTTGGCTACTACACCTATTTTCACTTCTGGGAAGCCACCAAAGAGAGTGCTTTAGAAGCCACCCAAGCGATTGAGCAAAAGCACACAAAAACCACCATCGATTGCGATGACATCTATCACAAGCAGCTACTGACCAATCACGCGTTAACCAGCGCAACCGTGATTCGAAGAGAGGCCTTAACCTTAACGGGCCTGTACGATACATCAATGCCGGTTGCGGAAGATTGGGATCTGATCATTCGTTTAACCCAAGTGGGCTTATTTTGTCGCATTGACAAACCACTGACCTTGTATCGGATTGCTCATAGCTCGTTGACCTCATCGATCAAGGATAAAGACTACGCCAGCGCCGTGGTCGAATCCGCCATTTTAAAGTATGGCTACACCAATCGCTTTGGCCACAGCCTTGATCGCAAGCTACTCGATAAGCGCGCTTATCGCAGACACATCGAGTACGGCGCAGCCGCGTTTAAGCAAGCCGATTACGTCAAAGCCAGTCACGCTTTTTGGCGAGCGATGCAAAAGCAAGTAACGGCTAAAATCATCGCGTATCTGGTACTCAGTCATATCAAGAAGTGGGTTTCATGAAGCCGTATTATTTTAAATCGAGCCAAGGTAATGTCGGTGATGATATTAACGAATGGCTTTGGCATGCTTTAATCCCCGAGGTGCTGGACCAAAATGAAGAGCACTTAATGATCGGAGTGGGCACTCTGCTGAACCACCGCATCCCGAAGGCTCAGCGTTACACCGTGGTATCCTCCGGTTACGGCTATGGTAAAAAGCCAGCTTTAGACAGCCGTTGGGAGTTTATCGCCGTACGAGGCCCAGTCACTGCAAAGGCATTCGACTTGCCCAGCAATACGGTTATGCTGGATGGCGCCTATCTACTCCCAGAAGTGAAACCGACACCATTTCAACCCATCAAGGGTAAGATTGCCTACATACCGCACGTGGACAGTGCGATAGAAGGTCAATGGGAGCGTGTTTGCGAGCTTGCCGGAGTCACGTTTATTGATCCGCGATGGCCATTCGAGCAGTTCGTAGCGGCGGTCACTCAATGCGAGTTTGTTCTGACAGAAGCGATGCACGGCGCCATTATTTCCGACGCCTACCGAGTACCTTGGGTGCCCGTTGTTGCCCACCCACACATCGATCAGCGTAAATGGAGTGATTGGGGCGGCTCACTTAACCTTGAAATCCGTTTTAACTCGATTAACCCAACCTTTGCAGGTTGCCCAAACGATACAGGGCTTAATGCACTTAAAAACAGCATTAAACGACAGGCTTTGATTAAAGATCTGTTTAAAGGCCGATACACACCAGCCCCTAAGGTTCGCAGCAGCGTTGCTGAAGTAGAACAGGTTGCCGCACAACTGGAGAAGTTAAAGCGCACTGCAACACCAAACCTCAGTCACGACCAGACCTTAAAAGAAGCTCAAGACCGCCTTAGAAATGCCGTTTTAGCTCTACGCGCCTAATTTATCCCTAAAGCGCTTTGGCATAAAAGAGACCAGCATCTCTTTAACGTTCTTGGAGATCAGCACCGCACCAGCAAACCAAAGGGAACAATACAGCACGCCTAAGCCGATGAATTGGATCAGGCTTGGGTCTTGTTCCCAAGCCAATAGTGACACGCCCCAACATTCAGCAAGCAATAGAATCGCCACCAGTAATGCACCACTAAAACAGGTAAATAGCTGAGATATTCGATACTCCAAGTGCTTAGCCACAACGCCAAAGCTGATAAAGAAATTCACAAATGACCCAATCACCAGCGCTATTAGCACTGCCTCTACACTCCAAAACGCCGCCCCAATTAACAAGCCTAAGGTAATGATCTGAATAACGGTCTGCATTTTGACGTTCGTATCGATCTTACCCATAGCCAGTAGCACTTGGACATTCAAGCTGCTCACCGTCAACACACCCGCCGAGATGGCGATATAACTGACCAGCTCTGCCGCTTTGATCCATTGATCACCGTACAAAATGTGGATGATGGTCTCAGAGTAAATAAAGAGAAAGATATAAAATGGAAAAGCAAGACAGGCTACCACTTCAACCACTCGGAGGTAGTCCTGTCGAATGTCGTGCCCATCACTGAGTTTACGAACCAAATGCGGTAATAAGACGGGATACAAGCCTTGAAGCACGCCCATATTGAAGAGTTTCGACAAACCATTCGCCCGGCTATAAAGCCCCACCATCTCCATTGAGCTGATCTTACCAATGATCATCTCGGGAAACTGCATAATGAACATGTTCAAAAAAGAGACATAAGAGGACTTCATTCCAAAACCTAACACGTATCGAAATACTGACCCTCTTGGCCAAACCAGCCTAACTTTGCGACGAAACCAAGAACTCATGATCACCGTGGTTAAGATCCCAACCACCCCGCCAATAGCCAAACTCAGGGAACCCCACCCTTGATAGGCCAGTACGATGGAACATACAGAGTTAAACACCACCGAAGACAGGTTGACCCAAAAGAGCTTTTTGAACTGCATATCTTTACGCAGTAAGTTCAAAGAGACCGATCCAAACGGGATTAAAAAGAAGCCGACGCATACAATACTGAGTACATCCGCTAAACCGTCATGGCCAAAAAAATGGGCAATCGGCCCTTTAAAGATAAAAAAAAGTAATCCAATGCTGTAGGAGATACACAAAGTGACCAAAAACGAGGTCATGATCTTCTCATCGGTCAGCTTTTGCTCTTGAACGATATAATTCGAGATCCCGAAGTCACGGACCATATGTGAGATCGCCACCAAGGTGGCAATTAAGGAATAAACGCCCACCTCTTCTGGAGTCAACAAACGAGCCAAAATCAGGGTGGAAACAAAGGCAACCAGTATCTCGCCGTACTTTTGTGCGAACGAGTAGATCAAAGAGGACTTCAGAGACTCCATACTGCTTCCCTGTCAGTTGGATCGGAGTAGAAATGAAGCACGATATTAAATAAAATGCCCCTATCAAGCAAGGAAGAGCGATATGTCAGAAGTTCTCTGGGATGAGATACCCCTTCGCCGTCTGTCGGATTACAGAACGGATTGGGAGCGGCTTAATAGATCCACATCACCGATTCTATCCATCGATTTTTTTCTCATTTCGATCCGCTATTTTGATCATGAGAACGTTCGGTGCATGATGGCTCGGGATCGATCTACACAACAGATCATCGCCATCACACTCGTGTCAATTACAGGCTGGGGGATCGGCCGTACTTACCAGCCCTCTCAAGCACCGATTGGCTGCTGGTTACAAGCACCCGAGGTCTCCACCAAAGCCTTGATCACAGCCCTGATGCCAAAGCTATCCGCTTGGCCACTTGGTTTTTCCATTACTCAGCAAGACCCCAATGTCAGTGTTATCAATGGCATAGAATCAAGCGAGACACTGCCTTACATCACGATTGGCCACGTGCCTTGTATCGGTTCGTTTGAAGAGTACTGGGCTAGCCGAGGCAAAAACCTGCGTCAAAACACCAATAAGTCGGCCAACCGCATGGCTAAAGAGGGCTATGAGGTCGCGGTAAAACGCATCACCGACGCCGATCAGATGCCGGAGGCGGTCACCCGCTACGCAACATTGGAGGCACAAAGCTGGAAAGCCGATGGCGCCACCGCCGTCGCGCCCGATAACGATCAAGGCCAGTTTTACATCGACTTGCTAAGCGATTATGCCAATCGCGAGCAAGCCATAGTGTTTGAGTTATGGGCCAATGACGAGCTGATCGTCTCGGAGCTTTGTATCCTAAACGATGAAGAACTGATCATTCTAAAGACGACCTATAACGAGGCCTTCCAACGCTTTTCGCCAGCTTCCATCTTACGCAAGCAGCAGTTTGAGTACATTTTTGACCAGACCGATCTTAAACGTGTCGAGTTTTACGGAAAAATGATGGATTGGCACTATCGCTGGACCGATATCACCCGCGAGATGGTGCACATCAACCTGTTCTCTAAGACCGGCCAGCTTCTAAAACGGGTAAAAGGATACCTTGGATGAGCACATTTTTGCTCTGCCAGGCATCCCTCGCCCAACGCTGTACTGTTTTTGAACGCTACTTTTGTGCCACGGGGGCGAAACGCCACGCCATTGAGACCATACCTGGCTGGGAATTGCGTTTATATACCGATTTTCATGGTAACCCGCCCAAGGTGATTCAACTGGCACCCGATACAGCTCAAAGCGTATCCAAGGTGGTATTGATCAACTGGCAAGGGAAAGACGCGGTATTATCCGATGTAAATTGGCAGACTCTGGGGCAAGCCCCTAAAGTATTGAAGCGTCTTAGAAACCTGTGCTCCCATATCCTATTGATCTCCCCTGATGGGGTTGTGATCCATCAAGATGAGATGGGCACTCATGCTCTTTATACCTCCTTCAATCACACGCTGGTCAGCAACAGTTTTTTGGCCATTGCCGACATGATTGGAGGGCGTTTGACCCAATATCATCATGCGGTCTATGAGTATTTGATCAACGGCTCACTGTTTGGCCAAACTACGTTTTTCAATGAAATTAAGCGCGTAGCTCATCATCACGACGTTCATGTGTGCCGCCAGTATGCACGCTTAATCCCGTTTGAGGCTCAACCCAATAGTCAACCGGAGCTTAGCGGATTTGATCAGCATATCGGGCATCACAAAGAGCGACTGCTCAATTACTTTAATGAGCTTGCTATCAATGAGCAGACGCACCTCTCCTTCTCGGGAGGCTACGACTCGCGCCTCCTTTTAGCCTGCACACAAGTGCTTGGGGTTCGTCCAAAGCTCTTTGTGTATGGCAAAGATACAGACAGTGATGTCCAAATCGCACGATTGATCACTCAAAAGGAAAAGCTAGATCTGACCGTTGTGGATAAATCTCAACACCCGACATCCGACCAGATAGTGGATGGTGACGAGACACTGAACACCTTCTACAGCTTTGATGGTTGGAAAGTAGAGCATGGGCTTTTTGATGGTGGCGTTGACCGGGTAGATCGACTTAGACGAAACGCAGGTCAACAAGCATCTATGAATGGCTCTCTGGGTGAGATCTATCGCAATTTTTATTACGCACCGAGCTATCGAACCTCGTTAGCTCAGCTGTGTGATACCTTTTATGCCCAGTGCAACTTTCGCGAACTGACCGGCTTTAACTACGAGTCTTATCAAAACCACATGACTCAATTAATGCGCGACAACCTTCACTTGACCCAAGAGGGCCAAAGAGCCAGCTATGAAGAGCTGTATCAGCACTTTAGGGGACGTTTTTGGGCCGGTCGTGACATCCATATAAACGCGAACTTTGGTACCTGCTTTTTCCCTTTTATGCACGAGGCCTTATCAGAGGGCACCGAGCAAATCCCGCTAAGCTACAAAGACCAAGGGCGTTTTCAGGCTGGGTTAATTCAATCCATCAATCCAACCTTAGCCAGTTACCCAAGCGACTACGGGTTTACGTTTGATCAAAGTAAGCCCCTTAGTTACCAGCTCAAATACGCCATCAGCGTTCACAAACCCAGCCTATTGCGCCGTTTTAGTCAGACGTTAAAAGGATGGAACAAGAGTGATGGGCATGCATTAGAAAGCGCTTTAACACAGCCGCATTGCCCGATTGAATCACTGGATTTTATGAAACACTACATCAAGGTGGATAGAATCCAAGACCCCATGTTGATTCAGCGAGCCATCACGCTGGAGTACCTGTTCCAACGATACAGCGCTTAGCCCCAAGTAAGTATCCGCTCGAACACCGTTTGAGCAGTATTTCCTCGGCACAGTTCAGCCGTCTCTGCCAGCGGTTTTTGCGAGGCCTCTTGGCAAGAAGCGGCATCGATTACTGAATGAAGCGCTCCGAGCTCTTTGCATGCGTTATAAAGCTCGTAGGTTGAATAACGCTCATCCCAGCCATCGATCGTCATCACAGGGCCTTTCGCAAGCGTAATCGGCTCTATTGGATTGTGATTTTTCCCGATAAACACCAGATCAGCATGCTGATAAAGGCTTCTTAAATCCCCAAACGTATCCAAGATAATGACTTCGGCGCCTGTTAGCCCATTGCTAAAGCGATCACACTCAAGGCCTGATTGCTGCACCGCTGATGTTAGTTGATTCAAACTCTGTTCTTTTTCAGGGTGACGATGCACTAGGACTAGGCGATGCGTTGTTTGCCAAAACTGACTAAACGCAGCAAGGCACAGCTTAATTTCTTTATCCGAAGAGAGACTGGCACCCACCCAGAGGAGCTTATCGCCATTGCGCAAAATGGAGGCTACGTTGTGCGTCTCTTCAACAACCCATTCACTCTTATCCAACTTAAACGATGGACAGGTTTCAATCTTGCCCTCATCTACCCCTTTTTGGATGAGCAGCGCCTTCATACGCTCGCTTTGAACAAAGTAGCCATCAAACGCCGCCCGATAAAAACGCGCCAACAAGGCATAGGCGATTTGATGCTCTCGACACGACAAAGCTTCCTGATAAAGCCAGCCATTGACTGCATACACGGGGACTTTATGCTGCTTAAGCACCCTTAAGAGGCCGTATTCAAGATGAAAAGGCGCATCAAACATCTCCATCGGTATTTCACATAGGATAAACCGACTCGGTAAAGGCAAATGGGGTTGCTGTGCTAAATCGGATGCCACTAGGGTTTTAGCAAAGGGTGCAGCGGCTTGAAAAGCGTCCACATAAAAGCGTTTTTCCGTAATCAAGATCACTTCATGATCCTGTGCCCAGAATTGTATAAATTGTAGGCACGCATTGAGCTCACCGATGGTGGCACAGTAGATCCAGACAGAGCGTTCGTTCACGTCTGCAAATCGATACTTAGGTGTCGCGGAACCCACGCATTTACAAAACAGTTTGTATAGAAACCAAGCCAGTTTTTCCGCTATCATGTAATCCTCTTTGGTTTAGCTTATTTGCTTCTCTTTTTGGCACATTACAGGATGTACACGAGGCTCGTTATGGATTGGACGAGGCACTTTCGCCCCGCAGCTACTGTTTCACTGATTGCACTCGGCACTTTAACGTTGACGCAAGCCGCTCATGCGGCCGAAGCTCCGTGGACCGGCTATGATATTTCCGGAAAGCCCTGCACAGGTGTCAAAGCATCGTTTGGGCCCTACGATTACACGCAAGCGTACCTTCATGAGCACGAGCTTTTTTTGGTTGAATCTGCCCACTTTAATAACAAAGTGGAAACCCTAACCAGCGGTGCTAAGCAAAAATACAATTTGTTAGGTGATATACACTACACCTTAAAAGCGTGGCCGAATCATCACAGAGCTCTGAATACGGTCATTAAGTACCGATTTTTAAAAGGCCCCTACAAAAACTTAGGCATCAAACAACCTGAGTGCTATTTCCAAAGAGCGCTCAAGTTTTCCCCAAAAGATGACGTCACCCATATGCTGTACGGGATCTACCTGCACAAGATAGATCACCTTGATGAGGCCAAAGCACAATACGAAAAGGCCAAATCACTTAATCCAAACAATCTTCAGACCCTGTATAACTTAGGCCTGCTCAGTCTGGACCTTGGCGACATAGACGCGGCTCAAGGCTATGCTGATCAAGTGTACAAAAAGAACTTTCCCCTAAAAGGACTGCAGCGCCGCATCAAAGAAAGCGAAGCCGCAGCGACACCTGAAGCGCCAAAGGAATAGCCCTTTAATCTAGCCTTTAAGCAAACGCAGCTGGTATTTCCACTGCGTTTGATCCCAAGGGGTAAAACGTTTTAATGTAAAGCGATCCGCCTCCGCTGGATTAACACCCCAATCGGTTGATACGGCATATAAAAAGCCCAGCTCTTTAACGATCTTGGCATCCCGCTCGGTAAAGTCTGTACCCAAGCCACCGTTGGGATAGGCAAAACCTACCACTTCTCTTTCAAGCCAACCTTCTAAGGTTACTTTACTGGTTTGGATCTCAGATCGCGCCGCGCTTTCATCAAGAGTATAAAGAATCGGATGGTGGATCGTATGAGCACCGATTTCATGCCCTTGTTGAGACAACTGTTTTAACTCCTCTACCGTCATCATCAGATCCGGCAAGGTGGTTTTAGCCGCATCCATCCAATGGGCGATCAGTTGAGTCCGCTCTTCAGGAGTTTTGTATTTTATATGTTGAGTCAGTGTTTGATAGGCCTTACGCATATCACTTGGCGTCTCACAGACGATTCGACCTAGCCCTAAATGATCAGCATCTAAGAAATCACTGGATCGGATCAACTCAGCCAGCTGATCATTCCACATCATGCCCCCTTCGGTAAAACCGGTGCTGATGTAAAAGGTCGCCTCAATACCCGCGCGGTTTAATTCATCGGCAGCAACGTACAGGTTATTTTTGTAACCGTCATCGAACGTAATGCTGATCGCATTTACCGGTAACCGCCCTTCGTTTTGCAGCCGAATGGCTTTATCTAAGCGAATGGGGGTGTAATGCTGTTTAATCCAAACCAATTGCTGTCGAAACGAGGCACGCGTGGGTTCGGAGGGTTTGATCGGGTCCGTTTCCTCAAAGACGTTGTGGAAAATTAACACCCTAAGTGCGTCTGACTTTCCTTGGCCTAACACGCGTAAAGACTGAATGGCCAAGTGTGCGATGCTGTTCATCATGCCGATGGCCCTCGACCCGAGGTAGATGCAGGTTTAGGTCTTTGCTCCATCCACGGAAAACGGGGCTTCGGCGGATTATAGGTTAACTGTCCCTCTAACATGAATTTTTTCATCAGGACGGAAATCGCAATCAAGTGCCATGGCAGGTCAAAATAAGACAAACTTAAAAATGCCCCACCGGTAAAATAGGCGACGTAACTGACTTGCAGCATTTTGGCGAGTGTTTCTTCGGGTGCCCCTTTGTCGGCGTATCTTATGACAAAGGTGAGGTTGCGCCACGAAAAGAAAAAGCACAGTAAAAAAAGCAATAAACCAATCCAGCCATGATCGGCCAAGACGCTGAAATAAATACTATGGGCAACCGCCACAAACTCGGCACTTGGGTTATACACAGCATAGGTTTGCTCACCCCAAGAGTTAAAACCGCCGCCTGTGATGTTATGGTTGGCGATGTTAATACTGTAAATCCATGCATTGATTCGCCCCATTGCAGAGCGGTCTTCTTGATAGTCCTGAATCGAACTCATCCGCTCATGCCATTCGGCCGGCATAAAATTCCATGCCACCACAGCGAACATCACAATCCCAAGGCCACTGATCAGCTTGCCCTTGGTTTTGAGCCAATAAAACCCGAGTACTGCAGCCGAGGCGATAAACGCCCCTCGAGACTGAGAGCCCAAAGCCGATATTAAACTTAAGCCAAACCCCGCCATCAATCCGTACTTAATCCACTTATTTTTTTGTACGGTGTACAAATAATAAATAAGCGGGATCACCATCAAAGTTGCCAATGCCAGTGAGTTATTCTCTTGAATGAAACTGCCAGGTGGCCCCCAGACGCGGAACCCGCCACCGGTGGCCAAAGTGAATATCCCACCTTTAAAACTGAAGAACCCGATCGAGAGTACAATGGTCCATATTAAAAACTCTACACGCTTGTAGTTGGTTAAAAACAGGATGCTCATTACGGTAACGGCTTGGATTTTAATGATTTTAATCAAAGCCGGCATAGCCGAATCAGGATAGATCGCCATCGCCGTGGTCAGACACATCCAAAGCAAAAACAGCCCCCACGTAACGGTCAATCGATCAAGCGGAATCTTCTGTTTATCGCGGTTAAAGAGAAACGCCAACACCAACGCGACCGCAATCATCTGTGCAAAAGGCATGCTGTAGGCAAAGCCATACGCCAGTCGGTGCGGATTCATATAACTGATCCAAGACCAAACTAAAATACCGATATAGGGCCTGTACAAGGTTGCAGGGATCGCCCCCACGACAATGAGTGTTATCAGTAAATCCCTCATGAGCGGACCACCTCCTGATAAAGGCGGACTTGCTCGCGTACTACATGATCCCAAGTAAAGGATTCGACATACGCTTGATGATCAATACCCACGTACTCCTTGGCCGCCGTTACTGCTTGGGTAATTCCATTGGCGGAACGCTCAGGAATAAGACCGCCGTGTTCAGGTACAGAAAGAATCTCCGAAACCCCGCCAACATCAGTACTGATCACTTGTGTATTACAGGCTAGGGATTCCAAGAGAACATTGGGCCAGCCTTCACGAGATGAAGCTAAAATAAAGAGATCTGCGGCCGTATAAATGGCGGCTAGCGCCTCCTGAGGGACAGGCGGTAGAAAGGTGAGTCGTGCCTGGACACCCAGTTCTTTAGCAAGAGCCTCAAGCGAGGCTTGCTCCTCGCCGTGTCCAACGATCACTAAGGAGGCCTCCGGTATCTGAACTAAGGCTTCGATCATGTATCGATGCCCTTTAAGTTCAGTCAGGTTACCCACGCTTAAAAGCTTTAATCCCTTCTCTGAGTGCGGCCATGTAAACCCTTCGGTCGGTTTAAACACCCCTCTATCAACGCCATTTCTTAACACCGCAATACGATCATCACACAGACCTCGTCGCCGCATTGTATCGGCAAGTGACTGCGAAACCGCTATCGAGCGCTTCGCGATACGAGAAGCCCAGCGAACCATGGCTCCAGACCCTTTCATACCAGCGATAACGTTGATATCGGTTCCACGTGCAGAGATGACCAAAGGCTTCTTAAGCCACTTTTTAACAAGAGCGGCCGCAACACCGTCGGGGTAATAGTAGTGCGCATCTAAGACATCGATCTCGCGTCGGCGTGACCAAGCCGCCTTAAGAAAAGCCAGTGCTAAGAATAAAGGCGTGAGCAACATACCGACTTTGGGAATAACCAAGTAGCGTGGATGATCGATCTCAATTCCATCAATCACCTCTTTACGAGGTACCTTCGCCCACTCAGCATAACGACCAAAACGCTTGGACGATACGGGATACCAAGGCACCGGTGCAATCACTCGGGCACTGACCTCCCCAGAGGCGATCAACTGCTTAAGACGTGTATGAACAAAAATACCGTGCCGACGATTAACTGAATTGGGATAAAGCGTCGTCAGCACACATAAGCGAATCATGACAAGAGCGACTCGTACACCGATCGATAGTTAGACACGCTGTTTTCCCAGTTACGAACCTGCTCAACATAATCCCGGCCGTGTTGGCGCAGGTCAGCCCAGTTCGCTTTATCAAGAATCATGGTATCTACCGCACTGACTAATGAGTCTCTTGAATCCGCTTCAAACAGACGACCGTTATAACCATCCTGTATCAGCTCTTTGTGCCCCCCTACATCACTTGCAATCACAAGCTTACCCTGAGCCATCGCTTCCAATGGCTTCAAAGGAGTCACTAAATCGGTCAGACGCATACGATGTCGTGGGTAAATAAAGATATCGACCAAGCTGTAGTAACGGTTGACTTCCGTATGCGGTACACGGCCAGTAAGAATAACTTGTTCACCTAAGCCTAGATTGGCGACCAACTGTTTGATCGAGGCATCTTCTGGGCCACCACCTACTAACAGTAACACCACATTGGGGTTGGACTTTAGGTAATCACTGAGTGATCTAACCAAAAACACCAGCCCTTCATAGGCATAGAAAGACCCTATAAAACCAAGCACGGTATTATCGTTGAGCTTAAGCTGCGACAATAACGCACTCTCTTTTTCCGTGATGACCGGGAAGCGTTCTATGTCCACAGCATTAGGAATCACCGTGATTTTTTGATCTGGAATGCCACGTGCCGAAATGTCTGCGCGTAACCCCTCACAAATGGTGGTCACTGCATCTGCGTTTTTAAACACATGTGTTTCCATGGCGCGCGTCATTCGGTATCGAAGGTCACCTTCTTTACAGGTACCGTGATCTACGGCGGCATCTTCCCAAAAGCCTCGGCACTCATACACCACGGGAATACCGGTTTTCTTTCGGACTTTCAGGGCGGCCATGCCCGTCAGCGCGGGTGAGTGACCGTGCAGGATGTCAGGTTTTTCAATGTTTACAACTTCTTCTAAGCGCTCGGCCATCTCTTCGATGAACGCCCATTGGTTAAGGACAGGCCATTGACTGTAAAACCGAGTATTGACTTTAGATCGGTAAAACCGAAACTCCTCGACCTCTTCGATGGGCGAGCTGCACTCACCTTGCTTACCGGAAGTCAGATGGGCGGTTTCCCAGCCAAAACTGCGCTGCTGCTTTAAGATAGAGCGCGTTCTAAACGTATATCCGCTGTGAAGAGGGATTGAGTGATCTAAAATATGTAAAATTTTCACAAAACCATCCTTAGTGTGACAGCGAATGACCGGCGTGAAGCTCGTTATTCAAAAAGGCGTTAAACATCAATAAGGTCCAGATCACGACACTGTGATCACGCACACCACTTTGATGTTGTGCCAACACTGACTCAATGTAACTCATATTGAAAAGCCCACTGTGACGAATCGTATCGCCTAAAAGGCTCTCTTCTATTTTGGTTTTTAACGGTCCGCGGAACCATTTAGCCAATGGCACACCGAATCCCATTTTCGGGCGATATAAAACGTCTTGTGGCAAAGTCGGCTCTAACGCTTTTTTCAGCGCGTATTTACCCTCTTGGCCTTTCAGTTTCACATCCGATGGCAGGCCCGAGACCCACTCAATGAATTTATGATCCAGTAACGGAACGCGAACCTCCAGTGCATGCGCCATGCTCGCACGGTCTACCTTGGTCAAAATATCGCCAACCAGATAGGTTTTCATATCCAAGTATTGAATCAAAGAGAGTGGATCATCTGTGGGCGACTTATCCACATACTCATTAAACACTTCAATGGCGTTATAGCCACCTAACCACTCTTTAAGCTGGTCACTGAACAGCGCATCGCGTTGTTCTTGATTCAACAAGGATACGGTATGTAAGTAGGCCTCGACCGAGTTACGAGCCAAACTCTGAAAGGTGGTTTTTGCACGGAACACCCGAGGTGCCCAATCGGCTTTGGGATACCATTTACCCAACGCGCCGAACAGTGGTTTGCGCAGGGATAACGGCAAGCGCGAGCGAAGCTGCTCTTCATTCATGTGCCAACGGTAGCGACGGTAACCAGCAAAGTTCTCATCCCCACCATCTCCCGATAAGGCTACCGTTACCCGTTTTTTCGCTAACTCGCAGACTTTATAAGTAGGAATGGCCGAACTGTCAGCATAAGGCTCATCATAAAGATCCGCCAAGGTATCCACTAAATGGAAGGTATCGCTGGCGACCTCTTCTTTGAAGTGATTGGTCGAGTATTGTTTTGCAATTCGGTCTGCGTATTCGGTTTCATCAAACTGAGCCACATCAAAACCGATGGCGCAGGTGTTCACAGGCTCACTTTGTAGCGAGGCCATTGTGGCCACAACCGCACTGGAATCCACACCACCTGAGAGGAATGCACCGAGCGGCACTTCAGCCACCATGCGAATGTCGACGATTTCACGTAGCCAACCGTTCAGCTGAGTGTACATCTCTTGTTCGCTGGCAAACGGCACAGGCTTAAACGGAATATCCCAATACTCTTTTTGTAAGGGTAAAGAGGTGTCGCCCACCTTTAAGGTGAGTGTGTGGCCGGGACGTAGTTTATACACCCGCTGGAAAATTGTTTTAGGTTCAGGGATATAACCAAAGGTGAAATAGTCCTCTACCGCGCGAGGGTCCAATTTACGCGGCAAATTCGGGAGTGCTTTAAGCGATTTGAGCTCAGAGCCAAACGCCAATGTGCCATCATCCAGCAGCGAGTAAAATAATGGCTTAATACCAAGGCGGTCTCGGGCAATAAAGAGGGTTTGTTGATTACGATCCCAAATGGCGAATACAAACATACCACGAAAGCGTTCAACGCAAGCCTCGCCCCACTCTTCCCAAGCGTGGACAATGACTTCGGTATCGCAATGGGTACGGAACGTATGGCCTAATGCCTTGAGCTCTTCTGACAGGGACTCAAAATTATAGATTTCGCCATTGTACGTGACGACAACAGAGTGATCTTCGTTAAACAATGGCTGAGCACCATTGGATAGATCAATAATCGCTAAACGTCGGTGACCAAAAGCCACGCCCGCTTCGCGGTGTATTCCACCCGCATCAGGCCCGCGATGAAACTGAGTTTCGTTCATTGCATGGATCAGCGCTTCATCAAAATCCGCCAATCCGTTAAGATCAAAGAGGCCTACTACACCACACATGTGATCACTTCCTTATTCACCGACATCCCTTACGTTCGCTTTAGCAGCGTGTCATACACCATGATATAGTGGTTGACGGTTTGACTCCAATCAAAATTCTGACGCACCCACTGCTGAGCTGCAGCACCCATCGACACTCGCTTTGCTGGATGATCTATCCAATCTTCCAACGTCTTCGCTAAAGCATCCACATCCCCCACGGGGAACAAGTGACCATTGAATCCGTCTTTTACCAACTCAGGGTTTCCGCCGGTCTGTGTCGCAATGACGGGTAACCCCGATGACATCGCCTCCAAAATCGTATTCGAGATCCCCTCGGCTAACGAAGGCAACACAAAAAGATCCATCTGCGCCATCAAATCAGGTACATCGGAGCGGTCCCCCGCCAGCCAAACATCCCCATGTAATTGATGCTCACTAATGCAGTTTTCTAACTCAGCCCTTAAGGGCCCATCGCCTACTAGCATTAACTTGACAGCACGTTCTGGACGACTCGACCGTAATGCGGCAAAGGCCTTAATCAAGGTAACTTGGTCTTTCACCGCCGCCAAACGCCCAACGGTACCAACCACACAAACTTCATCATTTAAAAAGCCAGCAGGTATCCCCTCTGGCACAGGCGATACGGCATTAAACCTAGCATGGTCAACGCCATTGTAGATCTGATGAACACGATTCGGATGAACACCCACGGTGGTTATCAGCCACTGTTCCAAATCCTTTGATACAGCGATGTAGCGCTTAATAAAACGTCGCATCGCTTTGCGAAGCAGGTTGTATTTTCGGTTTTGGCCATCCAGATCAAAAATATCGCGCCCGTGCTCACCGTGCACCGATGCACAGTTAGGACTCAACCAGCCCAGTAGTTGGAGGTCGACCGTTGAAAGGTTGCGCGTGTGCAAGATATCGGGGCGATAACGCCAGAGCAGCTTCCAGATCTTAAGGTAGGTTCGCCAATCGTTACCCGGACGTTTATGCAGCTCGATGATTTCGATGTCATCGCGCTCCAACCGTTTTGCAAACGGGGTTTTTTCAGTCAGGCATACAATCACATGTCGATAGCGCTCTTTCGGCATTCGATTGATGATATTGATCATGCCATTTTCCATCCCGCCTGTGCCCAGCGCGTAGATGATGTGCATTACCAGCGGGCGAGAATCAGCGCTCATGCAGTGCATCGCCTCTTTTTTTCATCTCGACGTTCAAATCGGGATAGCGGGATCGAATCAAGTCCTCCAGCGTGTCTTGCGCTTTACCTTCTTGTAGGGGATCCACCTCGATCACAAACATGACTCTGGCACGGTCTTTACGGTCCATGATTAAGCGAGAGAGCCCTTCCCACAACTTGGTTTTGTAGGTTCCAACCATGGGTTCACCGCCCACTTGATACCAAGAAGCAACCCAAAGCTCAGTATTGGAGACGTACAAGCGTGCGAGTTCATACGGCAGCTCATCGCCATTATCAAATGTGAGGTTCTTATTAGAAACCGAGACAACCCGCTTGCTGAGCTCCCCTGGCTCCACCAACAGGTTTTGCGAATTGATTAACTCACCTTTAGCAGGGTCGGGATAATAGTCGACAAAAACGCCGCCACGTTGCTCTTTGTTTTCAAAATACAAAGCCGACTGAATGGCTTCAAACGCCAACGGCGACCAAGGCCATTGCCAAGCTGGCGACTGAATGAGCTCCCATTCCTTTTCTGACCAATGTTCACCATCAAAAGCCGTTTGATCGATCACATACTCTTGGTTTTGCTCAATCGTATACACTACCGGCCAAATAACCGTAACCGCTACAATGATCAGAGCCGCAAACGTCCATTTTCCTTTACCCGTTGATGACGTTACCTCAAGAGCGCTCGTGTTCGATGCCACATCGGATACCATCTCATCCTTAAAAAAAGCACCAATACGAATCATGATGAAAACCACGACACCAAAGAACAGCCAACCATAAACCAAGTGGTCGACACCCGTGGCGACGGTCATGTCACTCATGTGTCCCAGCATAACGATCATATAGGCGCGAAGCCCGTTCGCGATGATGGGTACACCGATCGAGATAAGAATGAAGATGCCGCGCTTCCACCATTTCTCATAGGTTAGATAGGCATAAAGCACCCCAAGCGTGATCGAGGCAATCAGATATCGGACACCACTGCATGCCTCGACGACCGACCAGTTCCCCGTTGGCAGCATGAAAAACAGCCCCTCCCGATAGACGGGAATGCCGGTTAAGCGCACCATCTCAACGGTAAAGTCTGCGGTAAACTCCATCATCGGTGGGACAAGATCCTCACCCATCGGCACCATAAAGAACAAAAATAATAAGGGGAAGGCGATACTCCAGCTTGCCGACCAACCAACACAACTAAGTACCAAAGCAATCACAATGCCGACCGCGGCTAATTGCTGTATAACCGCCGCGCCCATTAGGGTCCCCAGCAGCCAAACACCGCCACCACAAAACACCAAAGCCATGCCTATCCCAGAAAAACGAGGCACACGGGATAACAGCGCATCGCGCTTTTCATAGATCAGCCAAAGCGTAATGGGGGCAATCAAGAAAGCATGAGTGAAGGTCTCAGAACGCAGCCAAATACTGACCATATCAACCCAGGTCGACCAGAACGCGCCAATACTGATCCCAATCGTAAGGATTGCCAAGCATGCGTGCAGCCACCAGCGCTGCTTGTGCGGCTGTGTTAACACATAGGTGTTATTGGATTCGTCAACGCCGACTACCGCATCAGACATGCACGGCCTCCTTATTGAGCGCTTTGAGCACCACTGGCAAGGTATGATCCCAATCGAACTCATCTTGAACAAAGCTTCGCGCGCAATGGCCAATGTTCTGTGCTTGCCCTGATACACTCTGACACACCGCAGACGCAAACGCGGTTTCATCGTTGGCGACATAGACGTGCTCCCCATCAAGCGCGGGAATGCCATCTAACCCCTTTTGAGTCACGACCACCGGTTTTGCCATTGCCATACCTTCAAGGACCTTATTCTGTATCCCCCTTGCGATTCGCATGGGAGCCACTACCGAAGTCGCATGCTGTATGTAGGGCCGCACATCGGGTACTCGTCCCGTCACCATCACACCGGGAAGGCGTGAAAGCTCGGTCACTTGATCGGTGGGCTTTCCACCTACGATTGCAAATTGAGCATCGGGGTAGGTTTTCTGAATGATGGGCAACACGGATTGTGCAAACCACACCACAGCATCAACGTTAGGCCAATAATCCATCGCCCCCGTGAAGACAAAGCGTATTGGTTTAGATGCGTCATAAGGGTCTTCGAACATCGCATCCGGTGCAAAATACTCATGATCGACCCCGTTATTAAAAAACGTCACCTTAGAAGCCGTTGTTGGGGCTCTGTCGATAAAATCTTGAGCTTCCGTTGAAGACACGAAAAAGGACCGATCAAACTGTTCAGCCATTCGCTTCTCGTATTCAAATAGGGTTTTCGCTTCTCGGCGGTATACCCAGTTCATCGGCCACGTTTTTTGATCCGCGTATTGCTGCCACTTATCTGAATCAATATCGACAATATCGATCACACGAGTGGTAAGCATGCTGGGGCAAGACTCTAAAAACTGGGCCATCGCCGCTGAAAACGCAACGGCTTTGGTAATACCAAAGCGATTCACAGTGCTATCAACCCAGCGTTGTAGATCATTCGACTCATAAAACGGCAAAGTAAGAGGCTGACCTCTTAATAAACCTTTCAATGATTTAATTTTTGCGCGCGTAGGGTTGAGCTCTAATAACTGAGTACTTACACACCACGTCTTAAGGTCGTCTTGATACGCCCAATCCTCTGGGTCGTCGACAAACGTACCAAGGTGCACATCAAAGTACTGAGATAAAAACTTCAGAAGATGAAACGCACGAATCTTATCCCCTTTATTGGGCGGGAACGGAATTCGATGGCATAGAAAAAGTAGTGGCTCCTTGGTGTCGGAGGACGCTGCACTGTTCATCAACCTAGACTCTTGGAAAGAAACGGACCAGCGCAATTCGCAATCGGAAGTGGCAAGCGTTTCCAAGCATTGATAAACAGCTTGTATTTAGGGTTGGTAGGGTTCACCTCAGGAATCGCGGGCGATTTAACCAAGTAGTATTCGTACGCTAAGGGCATAGGCTCAAACCCCCACCCTTTTTTGAAGGAGTAAGGACCAGTCCCCTCTTTTGAACGACCAAAATCGAAGCTTCTGTAGCCTTCATCTACACTTAAGCGCATCAGCTCCCAATACATGAAATCGTGGGCTTTAAGGTGCTTGGCACTGTCAAAGCTGCCTGCATAGTAAGGCAGCACTTCCTCCTTAAAATAAAACGACATTAAGGAGGCGATATCTTTACCCTCATGCGTAATCATCAAGACTCGACAATCATCACCAAAAACGTCTCGAAGAATGCGAAAGTACTTTTTCGAAAAAACAGGTGTACCTAAGTTTCTAACGCTTTCTGCATAGGCTGCAAAAAAACGATCCACGCCCTGATCCGCTTCACTCTGTAACCCTGCCGAGATACCGCCGCGAATCATGGCACGACGCTTACGCGGAATCGCTTTCATGTTTTCATCGTGATCCGCAGAGAGTGCTTTTTTAAACGTGTAGTAAAGATGCTTGGTCGGCCAATCATGTCCGCTTGGCGATTGATGACGTAATTCCATGGCGTCCACTTGAAGGTGGTCCGCCAAATCTGAGGCGTACTGCAAGAGCGCCGCTTTGGCTTCATCATTGTCAGCAACCACACCACCGTACACGCACATTGGCAACGAGGTAAGCGAGTGCCCAAACAGAAAGCTTTTCACTTCGGCCAACGGCAAAATGCCAACCACTTGTTCTTGCTCGTTAATGGCCATCAAAAAGTGTGTTTTATGACCAAAAGCTCGCTCTAAAACTTCAGCCCATTCTGCTTTGTGAAAAAAGGTCGATTCAGGATGCGAGTCAACAAACCCATTCCAAAGGGCTTGGCCGTTTCCTGTGAAGGTTTTCAGCGAGATAACCTGCATGATGACTGTCCTTAGTGTCTAACGGGCGAAGATACTAACGCCTAGCTTAAACTGACTTGATGAAACCTAAATGAACACGAATTTCATTAGGCGGCGTCTTTGATCGCCTTGGATGCTGGACTTAAAAAGACCTCATCCATTCGCCCCCATTCAAAATCTTTCAAAAGTTGTTCTAAGCGTGGGTACATACGCGAAAGATTCAGGTAGTGACGAAACTTTGTTTTACCGCCGAGGTTGTTGATGCGCGGCTGATCCGGGTCAATTTCCCAAGGATGAAAATAAAAGATACCCGGTTGTTGCTCATCCTGATTAATACGATTTAACGCCCAACGACTAAACACATAGGGAAATAGACGGAACCAGCCACCACCACCACAGTTGATGTTTTTCCCCATAACGGTGGTCGTCGAAACCGGTACCTCCAACAGTTGCCCGTTGGATTGCCAATGCGCAAACCGAGACGCTCCAGGCATACCGTAATGGTCGTGTTTGACGGGGACAATGCTCGAGCTGTACTCGAAGCCTTGCTCGTGCAGGATATCCAACGCCCATAAATTAGACTCGCCAATCGAATAACTGGGGGCTCTATACCCGACGATTTTGTGCCCAGACACAGATTCCAGCATGGATTTGGATCGCTCAATATCCTGGCGAAACTCATCCGGAGTCAGACTGGTCACACGGCGGTGATCCCAACCATGACTGGCCAATTCATGCCCTTGATCTACGATTCGTCGGACCATTTCCGGGTATCGTTCAGCTAGCCAACCCAAGGTAAAAAACGTTGCCTTCACATCGTATTGATCAAACAGTGACAGTATTCGATCTACGTTTTGTTCGACGCGACATTCGTGATGATCCCAATCAGAACGATCTATGTGCGACTCAAACGCGGATACTTGAAAATAATCTTCCACATCCACGGTCATTGCATTGATGATGGGCAAACGACTCATAGAGAGGTACCCTGCTGAAAATAGCTTTCCAACACAGAGCAGATCCGTTTAGCAGCATCGCCATCCCACTTTTCAGGAACCTGACCTGACTTACCGCCTGTTTCCATTACCTCGTTAAATAGAGAAGTAATGACTTGGCTATCGGTACCTGCAAGGCTGTTCGTGCCCTGCGTTAAAGTAATTGGGCGCTCTGTATTTTCACGCAACGTGATACATGGGATACCCAATGCGGTGGTTTCCTCTTGAATGCCACCAGAGTCCGTAAGTACCACTTTGGCACCGGCCATCAGCCCAAGCATTTCAAGATAACCTTGCGGCGGTAAAAGATGGATATTAGCCGCCTCAATCACCTTTGATAAACCAGCCTTTTCGATGCAGGCGCGAGTTCTGGGGTGAACTGGGAAGTACAACGGCAGATCTTTACTGATGTTCGCAAGTGTATTCAATAAAGACGCTAAAACCTTTGGATCATCTACATTAGAAGGACGGTGTAACGTCATCAAACCATACGCGTCTGGTGCACTGCCAAAGACTTGTTCCAATGTTGTGGTAGAAGGCGTTGCTCGCTGCAGGTTATACAGCAAGGTGTCGATCATCACATTGCCCACAAAGTGCACTTTAGACGGCTCGATCCCCTCTTTGGTAAGGTTCTCTATTGCATCCGATTCTGTGGTAAAAAGAAGGTTCGAAATTTGATCCGTCAGGACACGGTTGATCTCTTCGGGCATCGTGCGATCACCGCTTCGAAGGCCCGCTTCAACGTGAATGACGGAGATCCCTTTCTTCACAGCCACAAGCGCACACGCAATCGTTGAGTTTACATCGCCTACAACCAAAACCGCGTTCGGCTGATGCTCGTCCAGCACAGGCTCAAATCGTTTCATGACCTCAGCCGTTTGAACCGCGTGCGAGCCAGACCCAACTTCTAGGTCGATAGAGGGTTCAGGGATGTGCAACTGATCAAAAAATGAGTGCTTCATGCTTTGATCGTAATGCTGACCGGTGTGCAGAAGTACCGCTTCAATCAATTCACTTTCTGAAAAAGCACGCATGATCGGTGCAATCTTCATAAAGTTGGGTCTTGCGCCAACCACACAGATCACTTTATACGGTTTCATATGGGAATCCTTTCTCGGTCTCAGAACTGATGCATAATCGACAGCTGCAACCGATTCTCCGTGTATTCGAAAATTTCAAATTCGCTATTGCGCTTAGCTAACAGGTAAGACAACGAGATCGAGCTGTCTTCGGGAAGCTGGCGCGACAACGATAAATAGATGCTGTGCGTGGTTGTATCCACATTTTGATAACGGTTTTGCTGGTAAAGCGAGTAAGTTGCAGCAAAATCCGATAACGGTGATAAACGACGCGTAAACGTAGAACCTATGGTTTTCGTTTCTTCATCAGGCATAAAGCGGTTTTCGTACTGCTTTGTGGAAGAGCGGGCGAAGAAATTCAGAGTACTTCTGACCCCAGTCAGCATCCAAGAGGCCGATAAGCTCTCATCGATATAGACCCCTTCGGTAAACGTTTTCTCAACAAGACGAGGTTGAGCGCTGGGGTCGGAGCTATCAACCGCAGTGCGAAAGAGTCGTGTAAATTCGGCATCGGAATCAACAACTTCATGTGTATAAGCTAACGAAAACACGCTATGTCGTTGACGATGCATGATGCTGATCGTTGGCCAGCTACCAAAATAGCGTTCTCCATAGCCAACATTGACGGAAGTCCTTGAAGATGGAAACCACGCCAGTCCAGCTTGCCAACGATCACCTTGGTTATCACTGCGGCTACTGCTGTAATCATTGGTTTCATACCCTAGCGTCATCGTTGCACGTAATGTTGGCAGAATGAGATAGCCTAGCTGCGCATCAAGAGAACCAAATCCATTTTGGTTTCCGCCACTGGTGTTGTTGTTTTGACGATACTGACCCAACAAGGCCCAAGATACTTTTGACCAATCATCCCCACTGGTTAAATTCGCATCAAACTGGTTACTGATCCTATCGCTACTGGTTGCCCCGGTGCTTTTACTGTAATCAAAGGTATATCGAGTGAGTAGGTCTGCCTGATCCGAAAAATGGTATTTTGCGTAGGGACTGACGGATACAGTCGTGCGAGTCGAAGATTCGGACTCAGGTACCTGATTGTATTGGCCCGAGTCATCATCAACCGCACCATCACGAATAATGCTGGTCGAATTTTGAGTGATATTGGCCGATGCATCAATAAAGTAACGACCTGGCTCCAATTCAGCTGACATACTGGAGCGAAGATGGGGTATAAAGTTGTCTCGCTCCGATGTGCTTAACTCAAATTGAGCGTCCAAGTTAGCACTGATACGGCCAGAGTTTCGAGTCAACTTGAGTGAGGGCACCACGGATGCGTCCAGCGCCGTTTGCTCATCCCGATAGGTCAATCGATCATTATCGGTCAACGCCGCATTCAAAGAGATGCTTTTTGTAAGCTCCCACTCTTCTGCATTAGCGTTCGGTATCGCCGAGCACATCAGCAACACGCAGCTTGTCGACGCTTTTAGATCCATCTTAAAACGCACGCTTAATGCCCCTCAATGAGCTGCTTTTTCTTCGGACGGCGCAAGTCGGCTTCCATAGCCATAACCGTAACCATATCCGTACCCATAACCGCCGGAGCTTTGATGCTTGGCTTTATTAAGCACCAGAGCCACAATGGCGTCCGAGGTAATGCGCTGAAGACCCTCAAGTATTGCATCTTGAGATGTTTGCTCGGCAGCCACCACAAAAACAACTTGCCCCATCAAATTGGCAAGTACAGAAGCCTCAGTGGTCAACAATAAAGGAGGCGAATCAAAGACGATCACTCGGTCTGAATAGCGCTCAGCCAGCTCTTCCATCAGAACTTTCATGTTATGGCTGGCTAATAATTCGGTTGCGCGCTCATGCAAACGTCCCGCCGGTATCACACGAAAATTCGGGATATTGGTGTGTAGGAGAACATCTTGTACAGACAGATCAGGATTGTGTAATAAATCGATCAAACCTGGGGTATCGCCTTCAATGCCCAGCATACGTCCCGCCGAGGCTTTAGACACATCGGCATCTACGAACAATACAGACTTGTCTTGCTCCATTGCGATGCTCATGGCCAAGTTGACTGACGAGAAGGTCTTACCCTCGCCAGACAAAGAGCTAGATACCATGATCAGGTTAGGGTATTTAACCTCAGCCGCTGTTTGACCGTTGATATTCATCAGAAGCGGACGTTTAATCCCACGGTACTCTTCCGCAATCGTTGAGCGAGGAGCACTTGGGCTGACCATACCCTGTGACGCCAATCGAGCGAGAGGGATGTCCACTCGCGCCTTCGATTCATCCGCGCGTTTTGGCTCTGCCGTAAACGAAGATACCGCCGCACTTTGTGCTGGCACTTTGTTTATATTTTGCTGTGCAACTGATGAAGCTACGACTGGTTCAGACGGCGCAGGCTCTTGAGACGCTTTACGGCCACGAACATCTAATCGCTTAACCGCTTTTTCGATAATACTCATGCGATCTCTCCGTTGATAACAGGCATTATCCCCACGATATCCAACTGCATTCCTTGGAATACCGAGACAACGACAAAGACCAATAACAACCCAAGCGCTGCCGCCAAGAACAACAAGTTATTAATGAAGGCTTGCCGCTTTTCTTCAGGTGCTCGGATTAAGTGAACCGCGCCCAACACTGGTAATCCTGTTAGCTGACTCAGTGTCGACTTCGTGCTTACAACCGGACGCAATAAAGCCATCACCAAAGCAATACCAATACCCGCACCTAAAGACGCCACCAACACCATGGAGTTCATCAACATTTTGTTGGGTTCATTTGGTTTTAGCGGTACAAACGGCGGGTCAATAACACGGAACTTAAGGTCGTTGGCTTGCTGCTCAACATTTTCAGATATACGAGCACTTTCACGACGCCCAAGCAGCGTCTGATGTTGACGCGCGATAACATCATAATCTCGGGTTAATTGCTGGTATTCAGATTCCAGCTCTGGAATTTGACCAATCTGATCTTCCAAACCTTTGACACGCGTTTCGTATTCATCAACACGAGTACTTAGCTCAGCTTCAGACGCTTCTGTTTCAGCCAACATAGTACGCATTTGCTGGTAAACAGGATTATCGCTAAACCCTGCATAATCATCAGGCGCTGCCCGCTTCAAGGCAGCAACCGAGGCCGCTTTTTCACTCTTGAGAGCAGAGATCATGTCACGTACTTGTTTTACAGAGGGGTGTTCGTCAGTGTAACGAAGCAATAAAGAGTCTAGGTTGTTTTGCATCGAAGTGATTCGCTGTTCAATAGCGGTCACCTGAGGAGAAGTTTCAACTTGATTGGAGAGAAAAACAGGTTCTTCACCTTCCAGTTGACGCTCCAATTCCTCTTTACGATTCACCACAGCACGAAGCTGCAACTGAGCAGACGATAGCTGCTCACGCTCAAACTCAAGACGACGATAATACTCATCCATATCCGATGGCATCATGCCTGAGTTTTTCTGTTTAAAGTCCGATAAACGCGCTTCCGCTTCCCGAAGACGCTGTTCATAATCAGCGATCTGCTTATCCAAGAACTCCTGAGCACCAGAACTGTCTTTTCGCTTATCACCCAGCGCACTTTCCACAAAGACCGTCAGCATCGACTCAACCACTTTTTTTGCGGTTTCTCGGTCTTCATGCTTAAAGGAAACGGTGTAAAGGGAAGCATTACGGCGATCGCCACTCAGCGAGATGGAGTTTTTTAGATCATTCATGATCTGCTCTTTCTGTTGCTCGGTTCGAACAGACAGATCAAGATCAGCCATACGCATTAACTGCTCAAGGTTTGGACGGCTGAGCATCGTCTTACTCATCAGAGCGATACGCTCGTCAACATCCGGCTGGATAGCCAAGCCCCTCAACAGCGGACGAAGGATCGTATTTGTATCGACGTGCACACGTGCCGTTGCAAGGTATTGTTCTGGCGTTAACGCCACAAACACCCAACCGGCCATAGCAACAACCCAAACAACAACAGCAGCAAGCCAACGAAAGCGCCAGACCCCCCAAACATACTCGGTAATCTGACCTATTACATCACGCATAGTAGACTCTCTGTGGTTAGAACCACGCTTCTGGGATAATCACGATATCGCCTGGCATCAGCGCCAAGTTCGCATCGATATCTCCGTCTTTCAGTAAGCGATCCAGCTTCAAGCTGTAACTATTTTGCTCACCGTCGAAGCGACGAACCAAAACAGCGTTATCACCGTCTGCAAATTCAGACAGACCACCCACCGCGACCATCAGATCCAGCAGAGTCATATGTTTGCGATAAGGTAGAGAGAGAGGTGTTACACCCGCACCAACCACACGTATCTGTTGGTCAGGAACAGCAACAAAACCGTTAACCATCACGGTTACGACGGGATTTTTAATGTATCGGGAATAGACTTCTTCGATTTCTCGAGCAAGCTCAGTTGAAGTCTTACCACTAGCATCAAGATCTTCAACCAAACGCGTCGTTATCTTGCCATCCGGCCTAACAGGAACAGCACCAGAGAGCTCTTCATTACCCCAGACAAAGATCTGTAACGCATCACCCGCACCAATCACGTATTCGTAATCAGGTTGCTGAAAACGTTGATCTTCAGGAATTGAAGAAAAGTTACTGTTCGTAGAACAGCCAGAGAGAATCAATCCACTTATAAGAGCCCCTAGAACAGGCACTCTTGAGGAGCACTTCCGTATGAGATTACGCACGAGCGTTTCCTCCAAAACATCCTTTTAGAGCAGCACAAGGCTACCCACCATCCACAATTACGCTCAATTATAAATACAACAGAAGTTTATTGTAAACGATACTTTTCAGAAAATAGCACTAAACGTCTCCAACAAGAGACTCCTTATGCCACTTCTGCTACCGCTCCACACGCCAGATAATCTGTAATATCAATATCGGCTCCCTTCGAGTCAATCCGTGACACACTGAGTACGTGAGGGAGCGTTTCAAACCCCTCTTCAACCGGTAAATCAAACCCGCTTAACGAATAATAAGCATAGCCGAGCTTTTCATGATAACGCTTATATAAACGTGCCTGAGTCAAACCCGACACATAGAAGCTAAAACCGAATTCATACAAGCGTGCAACCGTTATCATCTTTTCCAACAACAACGCCAAGTTCACTCGATTACGATATTCAGGCATGATGACTAATCGCGACCACTGACAATAGGCAGCATCCTCAATTATATCGGATAGCTCTGACTGCAAAGAGAACCGACTCCTTCGATCAGAAAACGCATGCTCAACAGGCAACATCAGACCTGGGTTTTTATCTAATCGGCGACTGTCACCATTAAGGCGAACACCACCGATGCAGAGATCACCATCGAAGAAAGCAAGAACAACTCCGGCACAATCAAAGATGTCCTCCCCCCCATCAAAGTCCTCAAGCCCTAAATCCTTTCTAAAGCAATATTCACGAATTTTGTAATAGCGATTTAATACTACAGGGTCTTCAGTAACTTCAAAGCTTAGCTGCATAATGATTTCTCAGGGTTAAAACTGCGATAAAACCATCGACACGCATGAAATATTCATGCCAACTGTTACAACACCCCCTAAACTGCAGACCGCACTAGGCAAGTACTATTAAGGCATCGATTTTTATATTCTTTTTTATCTCTTTAGCGTCTCTTTTAGCAGACACGCTATCGCGTTTTAAACAAACACCATTAACATCATAGGGTTAACGACGCCTGATTTGCGACACATAATAAGCGAAAACACCTACTAATTAAAACAGATCACTCAGCGATTCTACAATCCATTGTGCATTCAAAGGCTTACCGTGGTTATACCCATAGGGAACCCCACAAAACGCCACATTTGCAGCCTCTGCAGCGTATTGATCATTAACTGAATCCCCTATGAATAGGACATTTGTGTGATACAGATCAAATTTCCCAAGTGTTTCGATGATCGGCATGGGATCTGGCTTTTTCTTTGAAAAAGTGTCTCCGCAAACCCAACCTTCAAAATATTCATCAATTGAAACAGCTTGAAGAACAGGTAGCGTAAAAGCAGAAGGTTTATTCGTGACAACCATCAATCGAATCCCTAATGAACGAGCCTGATTTAAAAACTCGATCACACCAGGATACAGCACAAGACGCTCAGATAAACGATGCTGATAAGCCGCCAAAAAAGCGTTATAAGCCTCATCAAAAGACACATCCAGCGCCACCTGTGCTAAAGCCCGCTCAACAAGCTTAGAGGCGCCATTACCTACCCAGGCTCTGACCAGATCTTCATCCACCGGATCAACCGTCTGCAGCGCCAACATATCATTGATCGCGAGTGCCAAACTGGGGACGCTGTCCACCAGCGTCCCATCAAGATCCAGCATGATCAAATCAGGGAGGCATCCTCCCATGATTTTTTTGATCAGCACGTGATCGCACCCACTTTAGCTAGCTCCTCACGCATTTTTTGAATGGTGGCCGCATAATCTTCGGTATTAAAAATGGCAGAGCCTGCTACAAAAGTATCAGCGCCCGCTTCAGCCACTTCACGAATATTGCCAACACCCACACCGCCATCGACTTCAAGGCGAATATTGAAACCACTTTGATCAATGCGCTCACGTACCTGCTTAAGCTTATCCAAGGTTGTTGGGATAAATTTTTGGCCACCAAAACCTGGGTTTACCGACATCAAAAGAATCATGTCCAATTTATCCATCACATGATCCAAATAATGCAGTGGCGTTGCAGGGTTAAATACCAAGCCTGCTTTACAGCCACCATCTCGAATCATCTGCAATGAGCGATCGATATGCTCAGAAGCCTCTGGGTGAAACGTAATAAACGAAGCCCCTGCCTCAATAAAATCACCGATCATTCGATCCACAGGCTTAACCATCAGGTGAACATCAATCGGAGCTTTAATACCGTAGGTACGCAGCGCCTTACACACCATTGGACCAATCGTGAGGTTCGGAACATAATGGTTATCCATCACATCGAAGTGAACAATATCAGCACCCGCCGCCAGTACGTTTTCAACTTCTTCGCCCAAACGAGCAAAATCAGCAGACAGAATCGAGGGAGCAATTTTAAAATCGGACATATGTGAATACTCGCAATCTTGATCGGATAACCCAATCGATTTGATTAGGCGTTTCGACTTCTTAAAAATTTGCGGCTATTGTACCTTACCACCCGTTGATTGCATGACCGATTTGATGCGTTTTTATACACACCCCTTTTTATATACCGCTTTTTGCCTTCTGATCCTCAGTGGATACAGCCCAATTTCATGGTCTGAAGAAACCACCAATGAAGCTCCCGAGTCAGAAGAGCAAAGCGCAAACCAAGAAACCAGCACCGAAAGTGAACCTTTAATAATCCCCGAGCGCACGCTGCCTCACCCTCAGGCCTCGCGTTTTGACGCACTAGAGTCCGAACTCCGCTTAACCAGCGATCAAGAGTGGGTCGAGCTTGGCACCGACGCATTTACACCCAAGGGACTTCTAACCCTACACCGCAATAAAGTAGTTCGTGGCACTGTCCTGCTCTATCCCGACAGCGGAACGCATCAGGACTGGCCAAGAATTACACACGCCTTAAGAGAGCAATTGCCAACGACCGGATGGAACACCCTTGTATTACCGATCCCTAAGATCACAACACTGGATATACCCAAGCGCACCCTACCAACGCTTAAACTGATTCGCGTCGCGACTGAAGCGCCAGTAGAGACCCCCGAGGGTGAGAGTCAACCATCAGAATCGGTAAACGCGGAGGAGGTTAGCGAGAGCGAACAAGCCGACACCACGCCCACTGATGCGACCGAGGAGAACCTTGCACACACTCAAGAATCTTTAGAATCGGATAGCAGTGAATCGATTACAGGTGAGCAATTCACACTGGAGAACGTCTTTGCTTTAAACTCAAACCAGACGCTCGCTGCCATGCAACGAGCGCAAGCTTTGGGTGATTTCCCTATCGTGATTTTAGGCATTGGGGATGGCAGCGTTTGGGCCGCGAGAGCCGCGCAGACTTTGCAAAACCAAGCGCGAGTGTCCTTAATGATGATTGATCCAGCGCCGTTAAAAAACAGCGATCAAAACACCCTAAGCCTCATTGCCCAGCTTGATCTACCCGTTATGGACATTGACCTACCTAAATCGACGCAATCGAGGCTTTCAGAAAACACCCAAACTCAACAGCAGCGCCAAGCCATCGCAAACCGAGCCGACAAAGCGTTTTACCTAACCGCGCGCATTCCACAACAAGCTTGGTCTCGGAATCAAAGTGATTGGCTGGTTCGCTACATTGATGGCCGATTGCGGACATTAATCGCCATCGAACCCATTGAAGAAGTCGCACCAGACGGCCAAGCTCAACCTTTGAGCAACATACCGCCCGGAGGACAAGGATAGTGGTAATGGTCTAGCGCATCCCGCGGCTTTGTTTGACCCGGTCGTACGCGGACTGAATCTCTTGCGCTTTTTCTTTTGCCATCGCCATCATCTCTTCTGGCAAACCTTTGGACACCAGCTTATCGGGGTGATGTTGACTCATCAGCTTACGGTAGGCTTTTTTCACTTCGGCATCGGTTGAGCTCGCACTCACACCCAGTACGCCGTAGGCCTCCTCAAGCAATTGAGCTTCAGGCACATAGCCCGCCCCACCCGACTGACTGTGTTGATAATAAGACTGATGCGCTTGGACGCGCGCCATTAAAGCCATCATCTCTTCGGATGACATGCGTAGCGCCATGCAGATGTGACGAATGATGTCTAACTCAGGTTGTGACGCCTGACCATCCGCCATGGCCGCTTGAAGCTGGATCTCAACAAAGGCGATTTTGACCGCCGGCTGACGCTGCAACATGATGGATAGCGGTCTAAGTACCGCATCCAGATCACACTCGTCGGACTTACCTTCTGTGAAGTAAGCGATCGCTTCTTTTCGGCGCTCTTCGTTTAAGCGCATCTGATCCATGACCGCACGCGCGAATTGGATCTCACTCTCGGTGACCCGACCATCAGCCTTCGCAAGCTTCCCCATCGCCATAAAGGTCGCTTTAAAGAACAAAAGCTGGGGAGGCACGACATTTTTCAGGACCTTTTTTATCCCTCGCTGGATGAAAAACCCAATCGCACCGCCGATCACAATCGCCCAGACTTTACCGGTCAAAAGCCCAAGTACGGCACCGATGATAATCCCCTTTCGATAGGCGAAGATGGACTCGCCCACCGCTTGGCCTTTTTTTTCCGACTCTTGCTGACTCATAGCATCCCTTAAAACTGCTGCTCAATCATTTGCTCGGCCGATTGTAGGCGCTCAACAGTGCCAATATCAAACCAGAGTCCCGAATAATGCTCTCCAACAACCGCACCCTGCTTACAGGCGGCTTTTAAAAGCGGTCCCAATCGATGAGCCCCAGGTGTTAACCCATCAAATAAATGTGGGCTAAGTAGACTGATCCCCGAGAAGGTATAGCTGTGACGCTCATCCTGATCCGACAACACATGATCACCCACAAGCCCAAAATCCCCGTTCGGATTGTGCTCTGGGTTATCCACAAGCACCAAATGTGCAAGTTTACCCGGTGTTAGCTCATGACGCCGAAAGCCGTCATAGTCCGACCATACATCGCCATTGATTACCCAAAAGGTCTCTCCGTTTGGGCTTAACAAAGGTAAGGCTTTCAAAATACCACCAGCCGTCTCTAACGGCTCACCCTCTCGCGAGTAGGTAATATTAACGCCCCATCGTGCACCATCACCAAGCGCCTCTTCTAGCTTCTCACCCAGCCAAGCATGGTTAATCACAATGTCGTTAATGCCCGCTTTCGCCAAGCGTTCAATGTGATATTCAATCAAGGGCTTTCCCAATAGCGGGATCAAGGGTTTGGGGGTCGTCAAGGTTAAGGGGCGCATGCGCGTACCAAGCCCCGCCGCTAAAATCATCGCCCTCATCGTGCCGCCTCACATGCCGCTTGGGTCTTCTGTAGCCCTTGCTCAAAGACGGGCGACACAACACGGTCTAACCATGCTTTAAATGGGACTAACTCCGGGTATCGATTCGCAATATCCACAACATAGGCATACACAAGAGGTAGATCACTCAAATAGGCGGACTTGTGATCCCGCAGCGCCAAGCGACAAAAAATACCCAACACCTTGATGTGACGTTGAAGCCCCATCCAATCAAACCACTTCAAGAACTGATCGCCCGTTACCGACTCTGGGATAGCGCCATCCTTAAGCAGTGATTGATGAAACTTCGATACCCAAGATTCGACTTGCGCTCTTGGCCACGCGATGTAGCAATCTTTTAGAATCGAAACCAAGTCGTAGGTAATAGGCCCCACCACTGCGTCCTGAAAATCAATGATGCCAAGATCACCCGTTGGCAAACACATCAGGTTTCGACTGTGATAATCGCGATGCACACAGACCTTTGACTGCTGTAAGGCCGAGTCAATCAGCATTTGATACAGAGGCTCAAGCACCTCTAAGTCCGATTGTGCCAAAGGGCGCCCCAAAATAGCGGGGGCAAACCACTCATCCAGCAAACGCATCTCCCGCATCAGCATCAGCGCGTCATAAGTAGGCAGACCTTCAATCTGTACTTTCTGAATGGCCTGTAAGCTGTTTAAAGCTTTTGCATACCACGAATCAACCGAGGTGGCGTTCAGTAAAGGTAACAGCTGTTGATCTCCCAGATCTTCTAACAGCATGTATCCCTTAGTTAAGTCAGCATGATGAACCAGAGGCACATGGATACCATACGTTTTCAATGCCTTGGCAATGCGAACGAAGGGCTCTGAGTTTTCTTTGTCGGGAGGTGCGTCAACGGCTATGTAGTTGCGATGATCGTCGGCAGCCCGAAAATACCGTCGGAAACTGGCATCCCCCGAGACGGTGGACAACTGCCAACCTGAATCAAGCTCCAGCGTTTTAGCCGTACGTTTTGATTCAATCCACTCTTTTAAGCCATCGCGGCGTGGGTCCATTCTTCGGTTTCCTCTAGCACATCCAATAATGAATGTTTATTATTCCAGACTTTACGACTTAAACAACGATCCACTCGTTAATCCATGGACTGAATACCGTTTAAGTTTGAGTTTCACGATCGGCCCAATGGAAAACCCCGGATGCCTGTAAAGACCCGTTCTTTTCTGCCTTTGTTCAGCGCGTGTCTCTTTTATGTTCCTACCCTTGCAGTTGCCGAGGAAACCTCATCCTCTCTTCCCTGCTTGACGAACTTACCGAAAGAGTCGGCACAATGCGGATCTGCCAATGCGGCAGGCGTCACATCTGACTCGCCCTACCGTTCTGTGGACTGGTATCCCTACCCTGCAGGCACAGCTGGTATTTGTGCCGGTCGCTATGTCGACCCGACCGAGTGGGAAAAGGCCGAATCTGAAGACCAAGCACTGGATCAACCTGTCATCATCAATGCTGAAGAAGGGTTTTCAGATTTGGGTGATGCCGCTGTGCTCAAAGGCAGCGTAGACATCATGCAAGGCAATCGCCGTTTGCAAAGTGAAATGGCGACCTTTAACCAAGTCACTGGCGACATCACACTAGAAGGCGGCGCGACCTACCGTGAGCCTGGGTTATTACTGAAAGGCCAATCAGCACACGCTAATACTCAAACGCTGGTCACCACACTGAACGGTGCCCAGTACGTGATGCATGAGCGTCAGATTCGCGGCGATGTAGAAACCATCACACGTGAAAGTGATAACAAGATCCGGATCGTAGAAGGCACCTACACCCAATGCCCTCCGGGTGATGAGTCTTGGAAGCTGTCCGCAGGTGAGATTATTCTTGATCAAGAGACCGGCTTTGGCTTAGCCAAGCACGCATCACTAAAAGTAGGCAACGTCCCGATTTTATACTTGCCCTACTTTTACTTCCCGATTGATGATCGTCGTGTGAGTGGTTTTTTATACCCATCGCTTCGTTACAGCAGCGATGACGGCTCCGAAATCAATACGCCTTATTACTTTAATATCGCGCCACACATGGACGATACGCTCTCGCCAAGTTACATCGAAAAGCGCGGTATTTTGTTAGAAAACGAGTTTCGTTATTTAACCGAGCACACTCACAACACCCTGACAACGGCTTTTTTAGCCAGCGATAACGATTACGATGATCAAAACCGCTGGCTATTCTCTTTCGTGCAGCCGGCTCGCTGGTCGGAAAACATCACCTCTGAGATCAACTACATTCACGTCAGCGACGATGACTACATGGACGATCTATCGACCATGGCGGATTATGATGGCGATAGCCACTTAGGCCGAAAGGCCCTGCTGACCTACAATGAAGAGCTTTGGTCGGCAAATGCGTTGATTCAGGGATACCAGACGGTCGATGATGATGTAGAACGACCTTATCAGCGCCTACCTCAACTGACCTTTCAGGGTGACACCTCTGAAAAAGGCCGCCTGATCAATTACGCAGGCACCGCTCAGCTGACCCACTTTTATCGGAATAACAACGACTTAACAGGCATCGAGGCGGTTAACGGTACTCGCTTGCACGTTGAGCCCGAAGTCTACCTCAATTACAGCAAGCCTTGGTTCTATGTACGTCCAAGCTTGAAGCTCTGGGCAAGTCAGTACTCGCTATCGGAAACCGATGGCACCATCGAAGAAAATCCATCGACATTTGTGCCGATCGCAAGTCTAGATACCGGCCTCATCCTTGAGCGTCCGACTCATTTTGGTGAAAACGAGTACCGCCAAACCTTGGAGCCAAGACTGTTCGCACTCTATGTACCGTATGAGTCGCAACGCGATATCCCGGACTTTGACACCAAAGAATACAACTTCAATTACGATGCTTTGTTTCGCACCAATCGATTCAGTGGTTACGATCACATCGGCGATACCCAGCAACTCTCGCTGGGCTTAACCACACGCCTGTTTGACCCAATGGGCCGCGAAACCTTAAGCGCCAGCGTTGGACAGGCGTACTATTATGCTGATCGAAAAGTCACCTTGGACGATGACGAAAGCGACTTCGATACATCAAGCTCATCAGACATCGCCACTCAGGTGGTTTGGCGGGCCAACAAACGCGTTGATTTGTCGTTTGACGCGAACTTTGACCACTCAGCCTTCAAAAACACCGAACATAACTTATCGGTACGCTACCGTGCCGATGATAATCGCTTGCTGAACTTAAGCTACCGCTCAGCCGACGATAAGCGTGAACAAAGTACCGTGAGCTACCTCTGGCCCATCAATGAACGCTGGTCATCCCTTGGGGTTTGGCAGCGCAACTGGTTAGAGCAGGACGATGTGGATGTGGCCTTTGGTTTAGAGTACGAAAGCTGCTGCTGGAAGACACGAGTGGTGGCGCGCCATTGGCTCAAAGATAATGATGAAAAAGATTCGGCACTCTACGTCCAATTTGTACTCAAAGGACTCGGAAGCTTGGGCAGCGATGGCGGCTCAAACTTCATGGAAAAAATAACCGGTTTTAAACAGCGTGATGAAAATGATGATACCTTCTAGCACACGATTCACCTCGCCATTGAAATGGCTAACACTCGCAATTGCCGCCAGCACTTGCTCTGTCTCTCTTGCTGAGCCAGTGCTACTCGATGGCGTTGCCGCCATTGTTAATGACGATGTTGTGCTTGATTCCGAACTGAACCAACGTACAGAACTGATCGTAGAGCAGCTGCGCGCGCGCGGCCAGCGGATCCCGCCTGCCAACATCCTGAACACTCAGGTGATGGATCGTTTGGTCCTCGACAACTTACTGCTGCAATTAGCCGATCAACAAGGCATTCGTGTCACCGATAACCAGCTCAACGAAGCGATTCAATCCATCGCCGCTCGTAATGGCTTGACTGTGCAGCAGTTCCGCCAAGCCCTGATCGCTGAGGGGCGCGATTATGTATCGGCTCGCGAACAGATCCGTCGCGAAATGCTCATCAACCAAGTGCAGCAAAGCAACGTAAGCCGCCGTATTCGTGTCTCCGACCAAGAGGTTCAAAACTTCTTGAAGTCCGATCCAAACGCGCTAAGTCAGCCAGAACTGCTACTGAGCTTTATCTTGGTCGACATTCCGGAGCAAGCCACACCGGATCAGATTCAGCAATCCGAGGCGAAAGCGAACGCTCTGTTCGACACATTAAAAGACGGTGCTGACTTTGCAGAAACCGCCATTGCGGCCTCCAGCGCACCGAACGCTCTGAACGGAGGAGACCTTGGCTGGCGCCGAGCTTCCGAGCTACCAGAAGACATCGCCTCCGCCCTTAAAGGCTTAGAGCCAGGTCAGATCAGTGCGCCAGTGCGCTCACCGAGCGGATTTTACATCGTTCAATTGCGTGATAAACGCGGTGGCGATGTGCAGATGGTCAACCAAACCAAGGTTCGTCACATTCTGTTAAAACCGAGTGAGATTCGCTCGCCAGAACAAACCAAACGATTGATCGATTCGGTTTACCGACGCCTTCAAGGGGGTGAAAACTTTACCGAATTGGCTAAAGAACTCAGTGATGACTTGGGCTCAGGTTCCGAAGGCGGCGAGCTGGGCTGGGCACAGCCAGGTCAGATGGTGCCTGAATTTGAGCAGGCGATGAACAGCACGCCTGTGAACCAAATCAGCCAGCCGTTTGAAAGCCGCTTTGGTTGGCACATTCTTCAAGTAGAAGATCGTCGCCAGCAAGACATGAGCGACCAGATTTTAGAAAACCAAGCGCGCTCTTTACTGACCAAGCGCAAGTTCAATGAAGAACTCGCCAACTGGTTACGTGAGATCCGTTCCGAAGCTTACGTAGAAGTGAAGTAACCATGATTGCCCGTTTAGCCATTACCCCAGGAGAGCCCGCCGGCATCGGCCCGGATTTGGTACTCGCTATCAGCCAGCAATCGTGGCGCGATCAATTGATTGCCATCGGTTGCCCTGACGTGCTGGCTAAGCGCGCAACTCAGTTAGGTCTTAACATCACGCTAAAAACCTGGTCACCGGACATGCCCCGCGAAGCCTCTGAAGCAGGGTCGCTCTGGGTTTACCCCATTGCCACTAACGCCCCAGTTACAGCAGGTAAGTTGGACAGCGAAAATGGCCAATATGTGCTAGATACGTTAACGGCAGCGTGCGAAGGCTGCTTGTCCCAAACCTTTGATGCCATGGTCACCGCCCCGGTGCACAAGGGGATCATCAACGATGCGGGCATCCCTTTCAGTGGCCACACCGAGTTTTTAGAAGCGCTGACCCAAAGCGAAAAAGTGGTCATGATGCTGGCAACCGAAGGGCTAAAAGTGGCGTTGGTAACCACCCACCTGCCGCTTCGAGAGGTTGCCAATGCCATCACTGAAACGCGCCTTAACGAGATCATCAAAGCACTGCATCATGATTTAGTGCACGATTTTGGCCTACCTAAGCCTCGCATTTTGGTCTGCGGCCTTAACCCACACGCTGGCGAAGGCGGGCATATGGGCCATGAAGAGATCGACATCATCGAGCCGGTACTCGAACAGTGGCGTGCGAAAGGCGCCAATTTGATCGGCCCGTTACCGGCCGATACCTTGTTTACCGAAAAACACCTCAGCAAGTGTGACGCAGTACTTGCCATGTACCACGACCAAGGTCTTCCTGTGCTTAAGTACAAAGGGTTTGGGAATGCTGTTAACATCACCCTTGGCATGCCCATCATCCGCACATCGGTTGACCATGGCACCGCCCTTGGCCTTGCCGGTCTCGGCCAAGCCAACGATGGTAGCTTACGAGTGGCCATCCAATACGCCAGTGAAATGACACAGAACCGCCTCAATAAGACCAAATAACCAGTCGAATCAGATTACCTATGAGCTCAAAAAAACCGGCCATGCATAAGGCCCGCAAACGCTTTGGACAGAACTTTTTACAAGATCAGGCCATCATTCGTCAGATCATTCGCTCCATTGCGCCCCACCCAACAGATCATATGGTAGAGATTGGTCCAGGTCTTGGCGCATTAACAGAAGAGATTCTGGATGAAGCCGGCGCACTGGACGCGATCGAGCTCGACCGTGACCTGCCACCCATTTTGCGCACTAAGTTTTTCCGATTTGGCGATAAATTCCGCATCTTCGAAACCGATGCGATGAAGTTTAATTTTGGCACGCTTCGCGAAGATGACGATCGACTGCTGCGGGTTGTGGGTAACTTGCCTTACAACATATCGACCCAGTTGATTTTTCATTTGCTCAGCCACAACGGAGATATTTTGGACATGCACTTTATGCTCCAAAAGGAGGTTGTGGATCGCTTAGCCGCTCAGCCGGGCGATAATCACTACGGCCGACTGGGCATCATGGCGCAATACTACTGCAAGGTAGAGCCTCTGTTTATCGTTCCGCCTGAAGCTTTTGATCCGGTTCCTAAAGTGGACTCGGCGATCGTCCGACTGACGCCATATCAGACGCTGCCACAAACCGCTAAATCGGTAGAAACGCTGGAAAAAGTGGTCAAGACGGCATTTACCATGCGTCGCAAAACCTTACGGAATAATTTGAAAGAGCTGATCAGCCCCGATATCCTTGAAAGCTTAAACGTGGACCCAGGTTTACGACCTGAGCGTTTAGAATTAAGCGATTTCATTAAAATCGCTGATTGGCTGACGGATAACAAGGGTAGTTAACGTGCAAGAGATAAGACCTTCCGAACACGACATTAAGATCAATGTCATTACACGTTTCTTACCGGACCAGTCGGACCCGGAAGCGCATCGTTTTGTGTTCTCCTACGAGATCACCATTCGCAATCAATCCCAAAGCCCGGTTCAATTACTGAGCCGCCGCTGGATTGTTACCGATGGCAACGAACACGTACAAGAGATCGAAGGTGAAGGCGTTGTGGGTGAACAGCCGGTCATACAACCGGATGATCAGTACCAATACACCAGCGGCACGGTGTTGGCGACCCACGTTGGCAGCATGTATGGTTATTACCTGATGGAAACCTCAAGCGGCGAGCAATTCAAAGCTCCGATCGCCCCGTTCACATTGGCGCAGCCCAACGCGCTGCACTGACCACCCTTCATGCATTTCGGGTTCTGACATGGCAACGTATGCAATTGGTGATATTCAAGGCTGCTTAACGGAACTTAAGCAGCTTCTTACACAGCTTAACTTTACCGACAGCGATACGCTCTGGTTGTGCGGCGACCTGGTCAACCGAGGCCCCGAATCACTGGAAACGCTGCGTTTTATTAAAGACATAGGCCCACAAGCCAAATGCGTCCTAGGCAATCACGATCTGCATCTACTGGCCGTGCATTTTGGGGTTACCAAACCTAAGCGTTCCGACACGATAGAAGACATTTTAAACGCACCGGATCGTGATGCGTTGATGGACTGGTTATTAACCCTGCCTTTAATGCACTATGACCCTAAGCGTGCGCTTTATATGGTGCATGCAGGTCTCCACCCACACTGGAGCATTCCACAAGCACTCACCCTATCCCAAGAGGTACAGAGCGCTTTACACGAAGACCCTCTGCCTTACTTTCAGCACATGTACGGCAACGAACCTGCCCAATGGTCTGATACGCTATTGGGGACAGACCGGTTACGAGTCATCACCAACTACTTTACCCGCATGCGTTTTTGCTCGCCCAGTGGGAAGTTGGAATTTGCATCAAAAGAGGGACTCGATAGCCAGCCCAAAGGCTTTGCCCCATGGTTTCAGATCCGGGAACAGCATTGGCCAAATGAAACTTGTGTGTTTGGCCACTGGGCCGCCTTGGAGGGCAAAACCGGGTCGGATCATTTCCAAGCATTGGATACAGGCTGTGTCTGGGGAGCCGCCCTTACGGCATTAAACCTGGACACTCTCGAGCGAACCTCCGTCCCCAGCCAGCAACGCGCGTAAGACTGCGCTTACATTTTTTAGAGGTACTCTATGAGCCAATACCGCTGCATATCCATCCCAGAAGCCCTAGAGCTGATGGAACAAGGCGCTGTCATCGCTGACATTCGCGACCCTCAAAGTTTTGCCGCCTCCCGAATTGAAAAGGCGGTTCATTTAAGCAATGACAACCTTGAGCAAGTGCTTAGCGAATGGGATTTTGAAACACCGGTCATTGTTTGCTGCTATCACGGTATCAGCAGTCAAAACGCCGCCGCCTTCTTGGTTGAACGCGGATTTGAGGACGTCTCAAGCCTTAATGGTGGTTTTGAAGAGTGGCGCGTGAGCCAGCCCGAAAAAGTCGAATCTTAAGAGAGCCATCATGAAAGCCTACTTGGTTGGCGGTGCCGTCAGAGACACCTTATTGAAATACCCAGTCTACGATAAAGACTGGGTCGTCGTTGGCGCGACACCCAAGGAGATGCAAGAAAAGGGGTTCAAGCCGGTAGGTAGTGACTTCCCTGTCTTTCTGCATCCCGATACCAAAGAGGAATATGCCCTGGCGCGAACCGAGCGGAAAAATGGCAAAGGCTATAACGGCTTTGATTATTATGCTGCACCCGATGTGACCTTAGAAGAAGATCTCTCCCGTCGCGATTTAACCATCAACGCCATGGCAATGGACCAAGACGGCAAACTGGTTGACCCTTACGGTGGCCAGCTCGACTTAGAACAGCGATACCTTCGGCATGTCTCAGCCGCCTTTGAGGAGGACCCGCTTCGCGTCCTTCGTGTGGCTCGCTTCGCTGCCCGATATGCCCATTTAGGCTTTACCGTGGCAGACGAAACCCTAGAGTTGATGCGAAAGATCAGCGACAGCGACGAGCTTCTACACCTAACAAAGGAGCGCATCTGGCAAGAGATGTTTCGCGCACTCGGTGAACGCTCCCCACTTGTCTTCTTTAAAGTGCTCAATGATGCCGGAGCCACCGCGAGCCTTTTTCCAAGACTCGCACCAATTGGCGATATCAACCGAGAAGCCACACCTGACTCCCTGTTTGATGGGTTTTCAGCTACAGAGCGTTTGGCCGCACTGATCACCGCTTACCTCAAGGAGGAAAGCCATGATGACGTCGAAGCCCTGTGTCGCGATTTGAAAATGCCCAACGCCACACGGGAAGCGATCTGTTTAAGTCATCGTTGTGCACATCACTTACTGGCATGGTCATCACTGGACGCCCATGACCAACTGAGCGTCTTACAAGCGCTTGATGCCGAGCGAAAACAAGAGCGCTTAACCGAGGTGATCAACACGACACGTTTGGTGAACGCATTACAAAGGGATAAGGTCGACACTGCGTTTGAACAAGACATCGATACATCACTTCAAGCGATTCAATCGGTCGATGTGCAGAGCGTCATTCAGGATGGGCATAAAGGCAAAGCGATTCGAGAGGAGCTGATCCGTCGTCAAATCGCCTCATTGGAAAATACGCACAACTCGCGCTGAGCGCCTTTTAAACAGTGCTTGAGATCAAGCGTCCTTGCCAGCGAAACTCAACTGGGGCTAAGACCTGTTGAGTTTTATCGTAACGCGACCACAAAATACGGTAGATCTCTTTGCTGATCGGGTGCGCTTCATTAGGGGCTATTTCGGCCAGCGGCCACAAGACAAAGGCGTTATAGAGTATTTCGCCACGAGGCAGCTCAACCCCATCGATCAAGCCGATGCAATCATCATAGGTTAAGATATCCACATCTAAGGTGCGTGGCGCAAATTTTGGCCCGCCGCGTTTTCGACCGTTTCGATCCTCAAGGCGCTTCAACCATCGTGACAGCTCGCCGACACTCCAATCCGTTTCAAGGCCAACCACCAAGTTTAAGAACGCACTGCCCTTAAATCCGACCGCTTCGCTCTCATAAACCGACGATATCGACATCGAACCAAACGCGTCCTGCAGTGCATTCAGCGCTGCGGTAATATGCTGATAACGATCGATATTACTGCCAAGGCTTAGGTAAACCTGCGCCATTAATGAAACTCTCCGCGAATGATCTTGACCCCGACACCGCGCGCCTGCTGGATGGCATCAGGCTTAGTGACTTTCACAGAAAGCCCAGACACATTGAATTCATTCATGATCAGTTGCGCGATCTCTTCGGCCATGGTTTCAACCAATAAAAACTCACTGGCCTCGATAAACTCAATCAAACGATCACACACCGATTTGTAATTTAACGTGTGATCAATCTCTTCGTGCTGTGCCGCTAAGCGAATGTCGGTTTTCATTTCGACATCTAAAATCACTCGCTGGCGTATTTCGCGCTCCCAATCATAGATACCGATGACGGTTTCAATGGTCAGACCTTCAATAAACACTGTATCGTTCATGCGGATTCCTATTAGACGCTTGGTAGCATTTCCATTGGCCAACGCGGCTTGGCTTCAATCACAAGATCACTCTGCTGCCCCGCGAGCAAACGCTGACAACCGGCGTAAGCGATCATAGCGCCATTATCGGTACAAAACGCTGGGCGCGCGTAATAAAGTGTTGCTTTCTCTTTTTGCATCACCTCTTCAAGGCGCTCCCGAAGGCGTGTATTGGCACTGACGCCGCCTGCAATAATCAGCTGCTTAAGGCCAGTGTGTTGCAAAGCACGACGGCACTTAATCGCCAAGGTTTCAACCGCCGCCTCTTCAAATGCACGAGCAATGTCGGCTTTGTCTTGATCACTGATCACGCCATCATCACCGGTGTGCGCTGTAATGGTGTTCAGCGTGAAGGTTTTTAAACCGGAGAAACTAAAATCCAACCCGGGGCGGTCGGTCATCGGGCGCGGGAATTTAAAACGACCATCGGTGCCCAGCTGAGCCAATTTGGCAATGAGCGGACCACCTGGGTAATCGAGCCCCAGCATCTTCGCAGCTTTATCGAACGCTTCACCTGCGGCATCATCCAGCGACTCACCCAGTAACTCATACTCACCGATACCGGTCACTTTGACCAACTGGGTATGACCACCACTGACCAATAGCGCCACAAAAGGAAACGCTGGCGGTGACTCCTCCAACATCGGGGCCAGAAGATGACCTTCCATATGGTGCACACCGATGGCAGGAACCCCCCAGGCCATGGCCAACGAACGCCCCGTCGACGCCCCCACCATTAACGCACCCACTAGACCGGGGCCGGAGGTATAAGCAATGGCATCGATATCGGATGATGTCAGATTGGCTTCAGACACGACCTGACGAATCAATGGCAAGAGCTTACGAACGTGATCACGGGAGGCCAACTCAGGCACCACACCGCCATACTCGGCGTGCATTTTCACCTGACTGTATAACGCATCGCCCAGCAGCCCTTTGTCACTGCTGTAAATGGCAACACCGGTCTCATCACAGGAGGTCTCAATCCCCAAAACATTCATTCGCACGGTCTCTGCATCTGGATAGATTACTTGAGCGCGCATTATCCCTGAAAAAACGCGCAATTTCACGACAGATTCTTTGACAAAATATGAGCGGATGAATAGAATTTTGCACCTTATTCGAAATGGGTCGAATAAATCTGCTCACTATTGAGCTCTACTCACACCATCAGGAGGCATCATGCCAGCTGTTAAAGTTAAAGATAACGAGCCATTTGACGTTGCTCTGCGTCGTTTCAAACGTTCTTGCGAAAAAGCAGGTATTTTGGCAGAAGTTCGTAAGCGCGAATTCTACGAAAAACCAACATCTGTTCGTAAGCGTAAAGCGGCGGCGGCTGTTAAGCGTCACGCTAAAAAAGTTCAACGTGAAGCGTCTCGTCGCGTTCGTTTGTACTGATTGATTAGCAACGTAAACACGATCATTTAATTCACATTTTTTGGGCGAACCCACTCGATACAGGTTATTAGCATGTCAGATCTGAAAAAACAGATTACTGAAGCACGTAAAGAAGCCATGCGCTCCGGCGACAAAGAGCGACGTAACACCGTCAGCTTGATTTTGGCAGACATCAAACGCGTAGAAGTAGACGAGCGTATCGAACTGGATGACACACAAGTTTTAGCGGTATTGGACAAAATGTCCAAGCAGCGCAAAGACTCGATTGCCCAATATGAAGAAGCGGGCCGCACCGATCTTGCGGACACTGAGCGACAAGAGCTGGAGGTGATTAAAACTTTCTTGCCGCAACCGCTAACCAATGAAGAAATTACCACACTGATTTCCGATGCCATCAGCCAATCTGGCGCTGCTGGCATGCAAGACATGGGTAAAGTGATGGCCGTTTTGAAGCCAAACCTACAAGGCCGTGCCGACATGGGCGCTGTTTCTGGATTGGTTAAGGCTCAACTGGCCAAATAATCCCACCACCCGTGCGGAGAGAGCATGGCAGGCCGTATACCTCAAAGCTTTATAGACGACCTGCTTGCACGCGTTAACATCGTTGACGTTATCGACGGACGCGTAAAACTCAAGAAAGCCGGAAAAAACTACTCCGGCCTATGCCCTTTCCACCAAGAAAAATCCCCCTCTTTTTCCGTAAGTCCGGATAAACAGTTCTATTACTGCTTTGGCTGTGGTGCCGGCGGTAATGCAATTGGTTTTTTAATGGAGTACGAGCGACTCGAATTTCCACAAGCCGTGGAAGAGGTCGCCAAAATGGTGGGGGTCGATGTTCCCAAAGATGAGAGCATCAAAAACCGCCGCCCCGAGCACAAAGCCCAATACCAAATTTTAGAAGAAGCCAACGACTTCTTTCAGCTGCAACTGCGCTCACACGCACAAAAAAACGACGCCATTAACTACCTTAAAAAACGCGGTTTGACCGGCAAGGTCGCTCAGTTTTTTGGCATTGGTTACGCCCCACCTGGATGGAGCAACCTACTGGATGGCGTAGGCTCTAACAGTGAGAAAGCCAACCTGCTGGAACTGAGCGGCATGCTGATACGCCACGAAGAGAAAGACTCTCTTTATGACCGCTTCCGCCATCGTATTATGTTTCCGATACGCGATGTACGCGGCCGAGTGATTGGCTTTGGCGGGCGAGTTCTTGGAGATGACAAGCCTAAATACCTTAACTCACCAGAAACCGAGACCTTTCATAAAGGTCGGGAACTGTACGGCCTGTATGAAGCCCGCAAACTGACACAACGCCTTGAACGGATTGTCATCGTTGAAGGCTATATGGATGTAATCAGTCTTGCGCAGTTCGGTATCACGTATTCTGTGGCCACACTCGGCACCGCCACAACCGAACACCACCTAGAGCGGCTATTCAAAACCGTCTCGGAGATCATTTTTTGCTTTGATGGGGATGCAGCAGGACGAAAAGCCGCCTCACGCGCCCTTGAAACCGCCCTCCCCGTCATCAAAGATGGGCAAGAAGCGAAATTCCTCTTTTTACCTGATGGCGAAGACCCCGACACTCTAGTGCGAAACGGTGGTGCAGATGCGTTTGAGCAGCAGCTTAGAGAAGCCCTGCCACTATCGGAGTTTTTCTTTAAGAGCCTGTCAGAACAAAGCGACATGACCAGCATCGATGGCCGCGCCCGCTTCAGTAGCCAAGCTTTACCCATGATACAAAAAATGAAACCCGGGATACTTAAAGAGATGATGTTCGAGCGCATCAGCGAGGTAACAGGCTTAACGGCGGATCAGATCAACAGCACTATACAGCTGACCCAGCCAAAAGCACCGTCAGAATCTCCCGCCTCAGCAGCTCCCACCCATGAGGCACCCGAGGGGTATGAAGACTACCCAAGTTACGATGACCACCCCATCCCATATACGGATGAGGAGCACTATCGTGGTCACGAGCCAACCAAAGGGCGTACTGAGCGCAAGCCGCACAACAAACCGGCAGGTCAATCCAGCAGCAACGCACTGTCACTTTGCGCTCATTTGATCTCATTGCTACTGCATGAACCCAAGCTCGTGAAGCTTGCGGAAAACAACCTTCCTCCCGTTCAGGACTTGCAAGACCCTCAAGCCACCCTACTCCATGAGCTATTGGGTTATTTGATCGAGCACGGCGAAAAACCGCTACCCTTTATTTTGGTCGATTGGCGCGACGATGATCACCTGTCAGGCCACCTAGTAGCCTTGAGCGAAATCTCACGTCTCGACCCCATACTGACTGGCGACCCAGGACGGTTATTTTTGGATGCATGGAAACGCCTTACCGCCCGCTGCCAAGAAGTGGAGCTGAGCAAACTGCAAAAACGACCGCTTTCAACCCTGTCTCAAGATGAGAAAAAGCGACTTGCTGAGCTACTTACAGCCTGCAAACGACCTTAATTTTTGCCCGCACCTTGAAAAATCACGCGGCGCCCACATTATTCCGATAACACAGCTCAAGCCCATTGTTCCCTTTTAGTAACACTTTGTATCAGCGATTCGTCATCGCTTGTCCCGCAATATGTCCAAGTTGAACTAAACTTGAGCAGAAAGTAGGCTCCAACTTGGGCTTTGGGTAGCAAAAAATCGCCCTTAGCGTTATAATATCGCGCTTACTTTTTTGTAGTCTCTTAATCGCATCATTGTAGGACATCTATGTCAGATACCTCGCAGCAGCAGCAATCTCGTCTTAAAGAATTGATCGCCCGCGGTAAGGAACAGGGTTACCTCACGTACGCCGAGGTAAACGATCACTTACCTGAGGATATTGCCGATCCAGATCAGGTAGAAGACATCATTCGAATGATCAACGACATGGGCATCAGTGTTTCCGAGGAAGCTCCGGACGCTGAAACCCTGTTGATGACTGAAGGCGACTCAGCAGAAGACGCAGACGAAGATGCCGTTGCCGCGCTTGCCGCAGTGGAATCCGACGCTGGTCGTACAACCGACCCGGTGCGCATGTACATGCGCGAGATGGGTACCGTAGAACTGCTGACCCGCGAAGGCGAAATCGACATCGCTAAACGAATCGAAGAAGGTATTCGTGAAGTCATGTCGGCCTTGGCACACTTCCCAGGTTCAGTTGAAACCATCCTTGAAGCGTACAACACCACTCTTCAAGAAGAAGGCCGCCTAAGCGACATTTTCAGCGGTTACATCGACCCTGACACCAGCGACTTCGTACCACAATCCGACGCGGAGCCTGTTGCCGAGGAAAAAGACGATTCCGATGACGATGATGAAGACGAAGAAGATGGCAACAACGACAGTGATGATGACGATGACGGCGATCGCGGCCCAGACCCGGAAGAAGCCCGTCAACGCTTTACACTGCTGAACGAAAAACTGGTTGCTCTGCATCTCGCGGTTGAAAAAGCAGGCCGCAACTCGGCTGACTACAATGCCGCTTTTGAAGAGCTTGCCGCTTCGTTTTCGCCAATCAAGCTTTCACCACGCTATTACGACTTCCTCGTTGAGCGTGTACGCGAATTCATCGACCGCATTCGCCAACAAGAGCGCACCATCATGCGCATCTGTATTCAGCGTTGCGGCATGCCACGTAAATTCTTCATTCAGGAATTCCCGGGCAACGAAACTGATCCAAAATGGTTAGAAGACCTTGCGGACAGTTCCGAAAAATTTGCAGACGGCATTCGTGCTAACCTGCCTGATCTTCAGCGAGCTCAACGCAAGCTGGTTCAGATCGAAGAAGATGCGATGATCACCCTGAGTGACATCAAAGAAGTTAACCGCCGCATGTCGATCGGTGAAGCACGCGCTCGTCGTGCCAAGAAAGAGATGGTTGAAGCCAACCTTCGTCTGGTTATCTCGATCGCCAAGAAATACACCAACCGAGGTTTGCAATTCCTGGATCTGATCCAAGAAGGCAACATCGGCTTGATGAAAGCGGTGGATAAGTTTGAATACCGTCGTGGTTACAAGTTCTCCACGTACGCCACTTGGTGGATTCGTCAGGCCATTACCCGCTCGATTGCCGACCAAGCACGTACGATTCGTATCCCGGTTCACATGATCGAGACGATCAACAAGTTGAACCGTATCTCTCGCCAAATGTTGCAAGAGATGGGTCGCGAGCCGCTTCCAGAAGAGCTGGCTGAGCGCATGGAGATGCCTGAAGATAAGATCCGTAAGGTATTGAAGATCGCTAAAGAGCCGATTTCGATGGAAACACCGATAGGCGACGACGAAGATTCAAGCCTTGGCGACTTTATTGAAGACGTTAACCACACGTCACCAGTGGAATCAGCAACCGGCGAAGGCCTGCGCGAAGCCACTCGTGAAGTACTTTCTGGCCTAACAGCACGTGAAGCCAAAGTACTGCGTATGCGTTTCGGTATCGACATGAACACTGACCACACACTCGAAGAGGTGGGTAAGCAGTTCGACGTTACCCGTGAGCGTATCCGTCAGATCGAAGCGAAAGCGCTACGCAAACTGCGTCACCCAAGCCGCTCAGACCACCTGCGTAGCTTCCTCGACGAATAAACTTCTGCAATAAATTCAAGCTATTGCGCCAATCATACTGAATCGGTATGATTGGCGCCTCTTCTAGGGCCTATAGCTCAGTTGGTTAGAGCAGAGGACTCATAATCCTTTGGTCGCAGGTTCGAGTCCTGCTGGGCCCACCACTGAAAACTTCCTTTGATTTCAATTGATTGAGAACCATTCTCAATCATACCTTCGTACACTGACTAACTCCTTCATAAGTCGAATTTTTTTACAATAAAACCCTCCTTTTCGACAGAATATTACGTACAATGAGTCGATTACCGATCTATCGGAGCTAGAGTTTTTTAAGTTATGGACAAACGTGTTGCTATAATCGGCACCTCTTTTCGTTTCCCCGGTACAACACCTCGCGATTTCTGGAATGACCTTCTTGCCAATAAAGATCTGGTTAGCCATGTAGAAGAGGGTCGTTGGTCATTTGACGCTTATACCCATCCCGATAAAAAGCACCCTGCTACCAGCTACACCTTTAAGGCAGGCTCCATCGGGGATGTGTCCGGTTTTGACGCCGCCTTTTTTGGTATTTCGCCGCGCGAAGCTTCCTTAATGGACCCTCAGCAACGTTTATTGCTGGAGATGTCGTGGGAAGCGATCGAACACGCCGGTGTCGCTCCGAGCCGCCTTAAAGGCAGTCAATGCGGAGTCTACATCGGCATCGCGAGCGCCGATTACGCCTATCGTTTCACCGAAGATCTGTCCATCGTTGACTCATCCGTTGCGACTGGCAACACCGCCAGTATAGCGGCCAACCGTATCTCCTACCTGTTTGACCTGCACGGTCCAAGCATTGCGATGGATACGGCCTGTTCATCCTCGTTGGTGGCGTTTCACCAGGCGTGCCAAGCGATTCGCTCTGGCGAGACTGAACAAGCACTCGCAGGCGGTGTCAGCTTACATTTACACCCATACGGCTTTATCGCTTTTTCCAAAGCTACGATGCTGTCTCCTAAAGGACGCTGCCAAGTCTTTGATGCCGATGGCGATGGCTACGTGCGCTCTGAAGGCGGCGGTATTTTCTATTTGAAAGACCTTGATGCCGCCGTACGTGATGGCGATCGTATTTTGGCGGTTGTGGCAGGCTCTGGCGTTAACACAGACGGGTACAAATCCGGTCTGACCGTGCCTAACCCCAACGCACAGATGGAGCTGATGAGCGCCACCTATGCCAAAGCGGGCCTTACGGCCGACGATCTAGATTATCTTGAAGCGCACGGCACCGGTACCTCCGTCGGTGACCCTATTGAAACACGCGCCATTGGCCTTGCATTGGGGCAGAAGCGTCAGTCACCACTGCCCATCGGATCGATCAAAAGTAACGTCGGTCACCTAGAAGCAGCTTCCGGTGTTGCCGGCCTTGCTAAAGCCTTGTCCGCCATTCGCTATCGCGAAGTACCGGCGACCATCAGCATGAAAACGCCGAATCCGAACATTCAGTTTTCGGATTGGAACATCGAAGTGGTCAGCAAGAACCGTCCCCTGCCAAAAGATAAGCCCCTCACGGTTGGCTTAAACTCCTTTGGTTTTGGTGGCGCGAATGCGCACGTCATCCTGCAATCGCCACCGAGCGATACCTTAACTCAAAGCCAACTGGCGGACTCCGTTGCATCTGATGAGCCACTGCCGTTGGTTGTGTCAGCGCGAGATACACACGCACTGCAGGAAACCCTTGCTCAACTGATTGAGCTGTTAGGGGATGATTCGATCGCTCTTTATGATCTTGCGTATAACTTACTGGAACGTCGTGAGCGTCACAGCCAAGCATTGGTTCTGTGGGTAAAAACCAAGGAAGAGGCACTGGCACTGATCGAAGCGAAGCTCGATCAAGAGATCACCCCACTCTACTTGGATAAGCCAAGCTCCGATGTCGCCTTTGTGTATTCCGGCAACGGTTGCCAATGGGAAACCATGGGTAAAACCTTGCTTGAAACCTCTTCAAGCTTCCGACAAGCCGTTACCGAAGTGGATCGCTACTTCACGCCGTTGGCTGGGTTCTCCTTAGTGGATGAGCTACAAGGCTTAAACGGCAAAGATCGCTTCGCTCAGACGGAGATTGCTCAACCTGCTCTGTTTGCTTTGCAGGTGGGTATCACCGCCCTATTAAAAGAGCACCACGTGACACCGGTAGCCGTCACTGGCCACAGTGTCGGTGAAGTAGCCTCAGCTTGGGCAAGTGGCGCGCTAACATTGGAAGAAGCGGTCAGCGTTATCTATCACCGCAGCCAATCTCAAGGCGAAACAGCCGGCAACGGCGAGATGACCGCCGTTGGCCTTGGCGAATCCGACATGCTGGCCATCAAAGAGTCTTTGGGCTGCGATCAGGTTGAACTTGCCGGCGTCAACAGCGTGAAAGGCACAACCTTGGCCGGTAACCCTGACCAGCTAAGCCTGATTGAAGCACGCCTAGCGGAAGACGGTACCTTCCATCGACGCTTAAGCCTGAATTATGCCTTCCATAGTTCAGCGATGGACCCGATCGAGTCGGGCATCAAGCAGAGCTTATCGACTCTTGCCCCCAAAGCGACGACTATCCCGTTTTACTCCACGGTTGCAGGCGGCATCACTGAAGGCACGCAACTTGGCGCCAACTACTGGTGGGATAACATTCGCCAGCCGGTTCAGTTCCAATCGGCGATTGATGCCTTAATTCAGCAAGGCATCACCCATTTTGTCGAGATTGGCGCTCACCCGGTCCTGAAAAGCTACCTGAACGATCAGTTAAAAGCGGCGAATCTAGAAGGCACCGTTCTGTCAACCATGACGCGACGCGACGCGACGCTCAATGCCATCGAAGCAAGCGCCTCTACGGCCCTGCTCTCCCTACCTACAAAACCTGACACACTGCTGCCCGTTACTGGCCGTTTTGTTGAGCTGCCTGATTACCCTTGGCAACGTGAATCTCTGTGGCACCCGACCACGGCCGAATCGTTAGGCATGCTCGAGCGAACGCTGACGCACCCGTTGCTCGGCTTCCCAGTGAAACAGATTGATAACACATGGGAAAACACGCTCGATACGCATCAGGTGCCTTGGTTAGCCGACCACAAAGTGGGCGAAAACGTGGTATTCCCAGGAACCGGCTATATAGAGATTTTGCGTGCCGCGGCCTCTGAATATTCCGATGCAGGTATCCTTGAGCTTGAAGAGCTTGAGATTAAACAACCGATCCTTCTGGATGAGGACAGCTGCAAAAAACTGCGCGTTCAATACACCCCAGAAACGGGCAAAGTAACCCTACAAAGTCGCGAGCTCGTTACTGGCGAGCAGTGGACACCTAACGCCAATGCCCGTGCCCTTAAAATGGCCACAGGCTTGTACTTGTCAGCCCAAGCACCGGTTATTCCTGAGCGCGCGCCTGATTTTGATCAAGCAAAACACCTTGAGTACACCGCCAAAGCAGGTTTGGACTACGGCCGCGCCTTCCAAACCTTAGATGCAGGCTGGGCCGATGAGCACACCGTGGTTGCTCGCATGGCACCGGACTACGATACCCAAGGTCTTGGAGTGCATCCGGCACAGCTTGATTGCACGTTCCAGCTGATCATCCATTTCATGTTGGATCGGTTAAATGCCGAACAAGGCATCGCCTATGTACCAACGCGTATTGGTCGCTTATTCATGCAGCAAGGCGCACTGAAGCCTTCTGTGGTTCGAGCCAAACTGATCAAGCGTGCGCCTCACTCGATTACCGCTGAGTTCGATTGGTTCTCAGCCGATGGCGAGCACATCTTATCGGTGAAAGAAGCTCGATTCCGTGCGGTACGGGTCAAAAAGAACGCCCAGCAACACGTTGATTTCTTGGATTATCAGCTAACACCGATCAGCCCAGTGGCGACGGCCACCGATTCTGCTTGGGCCACACTCCTCGGCAAGGACCTAAAAGGCGACCTTAACCAACGCTCGCGTGTCTTAACCGAAGAGTTTGACCCGTTGTGCGATGCTTTGATTACCGCCTACCTTCGCGAAACGCTGGGGCAACATGCAGAAGACGGTGTGATCGATGCGCAGCGGATTGATCAATGGAAGCAACAGCAAGACGAAGGCGCTCGCTTCATCGAAGCCTTGCTTCGCTTTGCAGAAGCCCGCGGTGTTGTTGAGTCCGAAGGACAGCAATACCGAGTCTATCAAGAAGAAGATGCCATCCCCGCTGATGACATCTGGCAAATGATGGCACGCGACTACCCGGACTACTTTGCGATGACCCATTTGGTGGGGCGCTTTGGTTTACACCTAAACGCCCTACTGTCCGGTGATCGCAGCGCATTCGAGGTTGAGATCGATAGCTTGTATCCACAGTTGCTTGCCCACCGCAGCAACAGCGCCCTGCGTGCCCATTTGGGTCAGCAGGTTGCCCGCTTTTTAGAAGAGCAAGCTACGCCTACCGCGCGCCGACGCGTACTCGAAGTGGGTGTTTTTGAGCCTGCGATTCTGCCGGTGTTAGCTGCAAAATTTGATTTTGCTCAACAAGATTTGGCCTTCGCAAGCTTAGATGGCGATGCTCTACTGCGTGCTGAACACCTCCAGGAAAGTTATCCTTTGATGAATGTGTTCTCACTGCTGGATGACAACGAGCAAGCTCGCACCTTCGATACAGTGATCATCCACATTGATGGCGTGGCTCTGGACAGCATGGGTCAATTGTTAAGGCACCTCAGTGTCTTCACGGCCGAAGGAGCGAATGTACTCTTTATTGCACCGCAATACACCGATTGGTTAGAGGCGGTTCTATCGGTTGATCCAAAATGGACCGTGGATGCCGACACGCACACAACGCAACAGATTACGCCAAAAGCCTGGATAACCCTGCTGGAACAAAGCGGCTTTAGCCAAGTGCATTTAGCCCATACCGCCGTTGATCACAGCCAGTTCTGGTTAACCGCAAGTGCCACAGGTTCTGCCTCGGCTGAGACGGCACCGGAGGGTAGTTGGCTGCTGCTTGGCCCAAGCTCTGACCTAGCTAAATCTATTCTGGCATCCGCGGGTGCACAGCTGCAAATTCAGCACATTGAATCGGATTATGCGTCGTTGGCCGACCACAGTGCAGAGAGCTGGATTGATACGGTTTCAAACGCGCATGCGGATCGCATCATTTTGCTACCAGAGGCCGCCTCCTCTTCATTTGATGAGGGCGTGTTCCAGCAGCTGTCGAACCGATGCAAAGCGGTCAATCATCTTTATAAAGCGCTAGAAGGTGCTGGCCTTGAGCAAACAGTTGTCGTTGTGACCGAAGGTGTCGCAGGGATCTACCAAGGTGGCTCGAGCACGCTTTCTCACGATTCGGCGGTGTGGGGCTTTACCCGTACCCTGATGAACGAAACCGTTAAAGCGGCATTCCGCTTAGTGGACGTGGCCTCTGGCCACACCTCAGAAGCGACTGTCGAGACCTTACTAAACGTCTGCGGTTCAACCACCAATGAGGCAGAAGTCTTCATCAACGCCGATGGCTTATGCTTTGCACCACGCCTTCGTGTGACCGATGAATCTGCATGGGCTGAGATTAACGACACCACTGATCAGGCTGAAAACGTTTTCCTTGGCTTTGATATGCCAGGTCAGCTTAAAAACCTGAAATGGTTTGCGCAGAACGATACGCCACTTGAAGCCGGACAGCTTCGCGTTGACGTCAAAGCCACCGGCCTTAACTTCCGTGATGTGATGTATACACTTGGCCTTTTGTCGGATGAAGCGATCGAAAACGGCTTTGCTGGCCCAACGCTTGGCTTAGAGTTTTCGGGTGTCGTGACAGAGGTTGCCGAAGGTGTCGAGGGGTATGCGATTGGCGATGCCGTCGTCGGTTTTGGCCCTGCAAGTTTCTCGCGCCGTGTTATTACAACGCCAAATGCGATCTCCCACATTCCAGAGGGGATCTCTTTCGAGGCCGCTTCAACCATCCCGAGTACTTTCTTTACGGTCTATTACGCCCTTCACTATTTAGGGCGCTTAGAGCCTGGCGAGAAGATCCTAATCCACGGCGCAGCTGGGGGTGTGGGTATTGCGGCGATCCAAGTAGCTCGTTGGATTGGTGCCGAGATCTACGCAACGGCGGGGTCTGACAGCAAGCGTGACTTCTTGAAGATGATGGGTGTGGATCACATCTACGATTCTCGCTCACTGACCTACGCCGAAGAGATCCTGTTTGAAACCGACGGTCGGGGCGTCGATGTCGTCTTAAACTCACTCGCCGGTGAAGCGATCAACCAAAACTTGCGGGTATTAAAACCGTTTGGCCGCTTCTTGGAGCTTGGCAAACGCGACTTTTACGAGAACACCCACATTGGCCTTCGCCCGTTCCGCAACAACATCAGTTACTTTGGTATTGATGCGGACCAGTTGATGCAGGAAAAACCGGTACTGACCCATCGCCTCTTTACTGAAATGATGGGGCTGTTTGCAGACGGTACACTGTACCCGCTGCCGTACACGCGCTTTGATGCGACACACATCGTAGATGCGTTCCGTTATATGCAGCAGGCGAAGCAGATCGGTAAAATTGTGGTCGGTTACGACCAACCGCTCGAAGCCAGCAGCAAGTCGAAAAAAGTAGACGAGCAAGCTCTTACCCTTAACCCGGATGCGACCTACCTAGTGACCGGTGGTCTGGGCGGATTTGGCCTTAAAACCGCACAATGGCTGGTTGAAAAAGGCGCGCGTCACTTAGCCTTGCTGAGCCGCCGTGGCGCAAGCTCTGAAGAAGCCACCGAGGCGTTAGCGCACTTTAAATCAAGCGGTATCAACGCTCAGGCGTTTGCCTGTGATGTCACTGATAAAGCCGCCCTTTCAGGTACACTGGCGACCATCAATGACACCATGCCTACCTTGAAAGGCGTGGTACATGCAGCGGCACTGATCGAAGACAGCTTAGCGCTAAACCTTGAAGATGATCAGCTAGAGCGCGTGCTTCGCACCAAAATCATGAGCGCACAATGGCTGGATGAACTGACCGAGAACTTGGATCTGTTCGTGCTGTACTCCTCCGCTACGACATTGCTGGGTAACCCCGGCCAAACCTGTTACGTTGCGGCAAACCATTGGCTCGAAGCGCTGGCAGCCAACCGTCAAGCACGAGGCGAGGCAGCCACCAGTCCACGCTGGGGTGCCATTGACGATGTAGGTTTCTTGGCACGCAACGAGAAAATCAAAGATGCGTTGCAAAGTCGAATCGGCGGCCAAGCCCTGCCATCCAAGAAAGCGTTGGACGCCCTTGAGAAGATGATCGTACACGGCATCGTTCAACAAGGGGTTCTGGAGTTTGACTGGGGGCCATTAAGCCGCTTCCTGCCAAGCGCGGATCAAGCGAAGTTCTTGGAAGTGGCACGCACCGCTCAGGACAGCGACCAAGGTGAAGACAATCGTCTTGATCTGGATACGCTGCTCGCGATGTCCGAATCGGAACTGATTGAAACTGTTCTTGATGTTTTGCGGTCTGAGTTGGCTCAGATCCTGATGACGTCCGAAGAAAAGCTCGACATTAATCGCTCTATGTACGATATGGGTCTAGACTCATTGATGGGCGTGGAATTGATGTCGGCCATCGAATCCCGTTTAGGCGTCACTGTATCGGTGATGGCTTTAAGCGAAACGCCAACGCTTGCGAAACTCAGCGAGCGCCTTGCCGCACAGATTCGAGGGGATGAATCCGCTCAGGAAGATATGGCCTCACACGTGGCCAAGCAACACGCCGGTAAAGGAGATTCGGCTGAATGACATCGCAAAAGTTGTCTCAGAACATCAAAGATAAACTGATCCAAAAAACGCTTCAGCAACGCCTGAAGCGTGCGGAAAATGCCGGTGGTGGCATCTCATCAATCTTAAAATCCACCAGCAGTAAATACGAAAAAGCGACCCGTTTTGATCAACTGCCGGGGTTCCAGCAGATGCAGATCATCAAAAACGGCGCAGCAAGCCTAGGCATCGACAGCCCTTTTTTTCGAACTCACGAAGGGGTTGCAGGCGCAACGTCGATGATCAATGGCAAAGAGGTCATTAACTTTGCCAGTTATAACTACCTAGGGTTGTCTGGCCATCCGAAGGTGAACCAAGCGGCTAAAGATGCGATAGACCATTACGGTACCTCCGTGTCGGCCAGCCGCATTGTGTCCGGCGAGCGCCCGATTCACCAGCAGCTTGAGCAAAAAATCGCTGATATGTACGAAGTGGAAGATGCCATTACGTTTGTCAGCGGTCACGCCACCAATGTCTCGACCATTGGCTACCTGTTTGGCCCAAAAGACCTTATTGTTCACGATGAGTACATCCACAACAGTTCCATCGTGGGTGCGCAACTCTCTGGCTCCAAGCGGCTTTCCTTTCCGCACAATGACCTAGACGCCCTTGAAAAACTGTTAAGCGATAATCGCCATCAGTTTGAGCGCGTGCTTATTGTCGTTGAAGGCCTGTACAGCATGGACGGCGACTACCCAGACCTTAAGCGCTTAGTTGAGATTAAAAAAGAGCATTACTGCTTTTTGATGGTCGATGAAGCCCACTCCTTTGGCGTACTGGGCGAGCACGGACTCGGCCTGCGTGAAGAGTTTGGCGTTCCCGGTAAAGATGTGGATATCTGGATGGGTACGCTCAGTAAAACCATGTCTGGCTGTGGTGGTTACATTGCAGGCGAGTCCGCACTGATTGAGCATTTACGCTACCTTGCACCCGGTTTCCTTTACAGTGTTGGCATGCCCGCTCCGATTGCGGGTGCTGCCATCGCCTCGTTGGAAGTCATGCAAGAGGAGCCTGAGCGTATTCAACAACTGAAGGCGATCTCAAATTACTTTTTAGAGAATGCAAAGTCACTTGGCTTTAACGTGGGTGAATGCCAAGGGATTGCGGTTATCCCGATCATTATTGGTAGCTCCGTTACGGCGGCAAAAGCATCGGCGGCCTTGTTTGAAAAAGGGATTAACGTCCAGCCTATTTTGTACCCTGCCGTACCAGAGCAGAGCGCTCGCTTGCGCTTCTTCCTCTCGTGTGAACACACCGAAAGCCAGATTCGAGAGACACTGGTTTTATTAAAAACCTTGCTCTGAGATGCGTGAGTGAACAATCGTCATTTTCTTTTTTTGCAGGGGCCAACGAGCCCCTTCTTTTCTAAGCTCGGTGATCGATTACTGAGCGAAGGCGCGGGCGTATCGAAGATCAACTTCAACATGGGCGATCGCGTTTATTGGCGCAACAAACCCGCCGATGCGTTTCGCCAGCACGTTGAGCAACTCCCGGCTTTTTTAGAAAAAACCATCGAGCAAAAAGGGATTACCGACATCATCATGTTGGGCGACACACGCCCGGTGAATGCGGCCGCTTTGCGTTTTCAGGCCTCGCATAATGTTCGCTGCCAAGTCTTTGAAGAGGGTTATTTTCGCCCACGCTGGTTAACACTCGAAGAAGGCGGCATTAACGGCTTTTCCAAACTGCCTAAATGCCCAGAGTGGTACAAAAGCGTTGCTGACACGCTGGACCCACTGACCGAAAACGACACCATCGCTAACCCGATTTTGTTATTGGGCTACCACGAGATTGGCTATCACGCGCCCAATCTTTTAAACCCACTGTTTTATCCAGGTTACAGCACACATCGCCCTTACATCTCTGGAGTGGAGCTGGCCGGCTGGGGCTCACGTTTTTCGAAGATGCCCTTTTATGAGCGCAAGGACAAGGTGACCATTGATGAGCTACTCGCCTCCAAACAGCCTTATTACATCCTGCCGCTTCAGTTAGACAGCGACAGTCAGATTCAAACGCACTCGCCGTTTAACTCAATGGCCGAAGTGATTCAAACCACGATGGCCTCATTTGCGGCACACGCCCCAAAAGATACGCTATTGGTGATCAAGAACCACCCGCTGGATACCGGGTTTGTCTCTTTTAAAAAGATCATCCATAAACTGGAGCGCTCGCTCGGCTTAGTTGGACGCACCCTGTATTTAGAGAGCGGGCATCTGCCTACTTTGTTGGATCACACCCAAGGGGTGATCACCATCAACAGCACGGTGGGGACTTCGGCCCTGTTTCATAAATGCCGATTGATCACCCTATCCGACCCGATCTACAACCTTCATGGTTTAACGGCTCAGTGCTCGTTGGATGAGTTTTGGACGGACACGGCAAAGCCTAACATGGCGCTCTTTAAAGCGTTTCAACGAACGGTGATCCACACCACCCAGATCTATGGCGGCTTTTACAGCAAGAAAGGGATTAACGCCGGGGTCGATTCGGCCACCGAGCGCTTTTGCCTGCCCGAATCGCCGCTTGAGCAACTGCTTAAGGTGTTTCCACCTAAGACGCCGCGTGATAGCGCTCCGACACCAGCGTCAGAATCTGAGGCGCAAGCTCCGACACATCCGAAGGTACGTTCGCCTCTGGCCGTTTAATCTCGTACTGATCGCTCCAGAGGAAATAACGCGTTTCGCCGCTGGGTGCGCCCAGCGTGCGATAGACATCCGCCATAATAGGAACATGATCGCCATACCATGCCAACACTCCACCGCGGTCGGAGTGCGACAGAGATGCGGTTAGCATTTCGATCATGCGATCCGCATTTTGTAAGTGCTTAGCATATACCGTCAGGTCATCACACTCGGCAGGTTGTGTATCTACATACAAGGCGTTTTGATCTTCAACCTCTGGCTTTTCAAGATGCAGTGGCCCGTGGTTTTCCATCGTGATCACAAACACAAACACCGGCGCATCCGATGGCTCCAACAAGGTCAGCACCTTTTCTGTAAGCGGTACATCCCCAGTGTATTGCCCGACCTTGTCGGCCTCGGTAAACGCGGTGATGTCGATAAACTCATCAAAACCCATCTTAGGGTAAAGCTGGTCGCGCAGGTAAAACGAGGCCGGATAAGGGTGTACGCACACGGTACGATAGCCCAACGCTTTTAACGCATGTGCCAGCGTGGTTTTGGGGGACTTCATCAAATGCCGGTATGGGCTGAATTGATGCACGCCAAATTGTTTGGCAGCATGACCTGTTAAAAAGGCCGATTCGGTTCTGATGGTATTCGCCCCCCACGCAGGCACGGTGAGCGCGCCGTACCCATAAGCTTCATGGCAGGTCTGATCAAAATGACTCAAGATGGATGGGTCGAGTAGGTTTGGATAATCCGCACGTGGGTCAAAAAAGGATTCGCTTTGCACGACAACCAGGTTCGGTAAGTGTTGCGAATGAACGGGGCTTTCGATGGAATGGTCCCACTCGGCACGCTCGGTCGTGGTTTTGGTACGGATATGCAAAAGCCCGTAATGCCAAAGAAAACCCGCAAACCCCAAACGCTGGTAATCGGTTTCAGGGTTGAGGCTCAAGCCCTTCACTTGATAGCGCATCCCCACTCGGATGCTGATCGCCGCCGCGACAAACAAAGCAACAATCGTAAAATAGGTATCGGTCAGGGTGACACCCGGCTGATCATAAAGCGGCGTCTCCCAATAGATGCCCAACCCCAATACCGCGATAAAGCCGATGGTGGCCGCTATGGCTTTACCAACCCCGAAAAACGGCAAATACAAACGTGGGTGTTTGATCGCATCGGTAAAGTACTCAAAATCGTGAACCAAGAACGGCTCCCTCATGGAGTGGTACTTGGCATTATTGACCACAATTACCAAGGCATGCAGTGCCAAAACATTGCCTACCGCAAACCAAGGACGGCGAAACAAGATCATCTCAAAGGTGAGCAGCGCAAAAAAACCACCGATATGAAACGCATAAGAGGCCTTAGGTAGCGAGAAAAACGAGCGCTGCTTCGGGGTCAGTAATAAACACAGGGCAAAACTGGCTAATAGGCCCAGCAAGGCCGGCAGTATCATCTGGGACATCGCTTAACCACCATACCCTAGCCACTTTAAGATTTTTTGCGACACACCCGGTGGCAAGGCCGCTAAGCCCCAACAGCCGATGTTTAGCGGGAATGGAAAACTGATCCTCGGGTGGTTTTTCGCCACGCGGCGAGTAATCACTTTGGCGGCGCGCTCCGGCGTCCATAAAAACGGCTTGGGCCCAGGCATCGCATGGCACATCGGCGAGGCCACGTAGCCTGGCATCACAACGGTGACTCCCACGTTAAAGGGGGCAAGCCAACCGCGAATCCCTTCGGCGTACGCTTTAACAGCCGCTTTACTGGCGCTGTAGCTTGGGGTGTCCGGCAAACCAAAAAACGCCGCCAGCGAGCTGATCAACACCAACTGCCCGCGCCTTTGTTGCTTCATCGAGAGCGCAAATACATGAGTGAGGGCCAGCGTCGATTTTACGTTCAAATCGAGCAAGCGGTTCATCTCCTCCCAGGATTCGCCTTCTTGCTGCTCGCCGGTGTTGATGTTCATTCCGGCATTGGCATAGACGATCTCGGGTTGATGTCGCGATAAAATGGAATGTGCCCACTCACGAGTGGATTCTGGGTCCGATAAGCTGAGCGTGTGCGCTTCGGCTTCGCCTCCCAGCGCTTGGCACTCCTTAACCAAGGCATCGAGCACCGCTTGCTGGCGACCCTGCAAAATAAGACAGTAGCCTTGGCGGGCATATTGTTTTGCTAACGCTGAACCAATGGCGCCGGTGGCACCGGTAATAACGATGCTGGGCATCCTGATTCCTTAAATTCCGAGTCGTGTCCCAACCCATGAAAGGGTTGTTAATACACGGCATTTGACCCCAACCCACCAAGAACGTTTCTGGCGGGATAAGTACTTCACCAAGACCTCTGGTTCACATGCCCGCTCATGTCTGGGGTCGTAATAGTGACTGTATTCCACCAATAACTGATACACCAACGCCTGGAGCGTTAAGGTTCTGGTGCGCCGTTCAAAGATGACATCGTCTTCGGTTAGCCCCCAACCCGCGTAAAACGGCGAGCCAAACGTAGTCACCTGCTTACCGCGCAGTAAGGCTTCAAAACCACTTAAAGATGACACGGTGACCAGTCGATCACACCAATGGATCGCCTCTAGAATATCCACCTCGGCACTGACGGCATCGACCTTGGACGCAATCTCTTGGTGGGTGACTGCACCTTTACGAAGCCCTTTAACCACATCTGGATGGGGTTTGAAAACAATGCAGGCCTCTGGATAACGCGCCCTAGCCGCGCTAATCAGATCCAGATTGATGTTCTCACTGTTCGCACAATCCAAGGTGCTAGATAGACTGTTGCGGATCGACGCATCGTCGGCCACTTGCCCGATCACTAAGATCTTCTCTTGATCGGATGTCGGCAGATTGGCCTTCTTACCTTGGATGTTGTACTTGGTGATGTTGAGCGAGACGATTTTATCAATCAGCTTTTGAGCGCGCTCCGCTTGAGCCGACGTGATCTCACGGTCATTGAGCATCGACTCCAGTGCGCTTTCTTGCTTTGCGTTGTAATAGATCCCCTTTCGATCCATCACATAGGAAGCGCCGCCGGTTAACCCCGCACCCAACCCCACAGAGCGAATAAAGCCGTCTTCTAGACGATAAAAAGGCACGTGCTGGCGAATGCGTGCTTCTTGGTCGGCCGTTACGCGTGATGACCAACCAATGAAGGGCGCGTGATTGAGTTGCGCCAACGACAATGCCCGCGAAAAATCATTCACAAACAAAGGGGCATAACCAAAGGCTTTTTCGACAATCACAGAAACCGCTTTACGGTTCCAGAAACGGACACTGTAAACAATGGGTGGGGACGATAGCGACGCTAAGCGCTCAGACATGATCCAAAAACACAGATAGACAAAAGGCGAACATAACATTCGCCTTATAAATCAACAAGGTCTATCTTTCATTTGTTCTCTTTGAAGAGTTTTCTTAAGGAGTATCCCACTAAGAAAGGAATTAGAAATAAGCATACACTAATAGAGATATGACCGATTGATAACTCGCACATCTTACCGAGTTCAAAGGGTGGCCCTAATGCGAACGTACAAACTCCATAGATATAGAAAAAATACAACCCAGCTAAAACGAATAACTCAGGTAGACTAACGGAGAACCGATAACTAACAAAAAGAGCCAGCAAACCATTCACTGCTAACATCGTATTCGATATCTGAAATTCACGTCCAATGTGACTGAGTAACAAAAATACCAGCAATAAATATAATGGTCGTATATTCAAAAGAAAAAACTGTAAAGGCTTAAAAAGCACAATCACCCAGCAACCACCTTAAGATTTATTGGAAGTTTGCTCATACTGATAGCGAGAACCAACTTATCAGTTGAGTCATCACCGAACAACCCGCCTCCAACATCAATACAACCCGCACTACCTTTTAGCCGTCCTCCGTGGAGAAAGAAATTGTCTCGACCGTACGACTCGGTTGTACTTTTGGGGTGGATACGAATCCTAAAATCTCCCCAGTCACCTGGGGAGTCCGGTCGAAAGCTTCGAAACATATCACCAATTGGCGTGGGATCACTTAACTCCTGAGGAAGAAGGTAATAATCCCCAACAGGAATGGGGCCTTGCCAGCCTTTTTCCATGCACTCGACAGTTGCTTGATTCATACAATCATTCTTTCCGCTAGTTGCATGCATGACTGCTGAATAACTTTTCGTTGAAACTATAAGCTTCTGCTTATTTATATTAAATAAAAGTTGCACATTTCATCCTTGAATTAAATATCCATATTTTTTTAATTACTTAGCCCAAAACTCGCTTGGTTCTTTACACACGATAAAGTATGGGTTCAACAGGGTGTCTGGGCGGCTGTTGTAGATCAAAGGCTTGAGGCTTTCGACTTCCAGAACCTGACCACCCGCGGCCAAAACAACGGCGTGTGCTGCCGCGGTATCCCATTCGCTGGTTGGGCCAAGGCGTGGGTACAAATCGGCAGCGCCTTCGGCGACCAAACACAGTTTTAGAGAGCTGCCCATCGCCACGATGTCGGCCTCCGGCAGCGCTTCCATGAAGGCTTTAAAATCGTCGGATTGGTGCGAGCGGCTGCCTACAACACGCCAGCCGGTTTTCACACTTGGATTATCGCCACATTGGATCGCTTTCGCAGGCGCATCGCCCTCTTGTTTGAAAGCGCCTTGGCCTAACTCACCCCAGTAAAGGATATCCATTGCAGGTGCATACACTACACCCCACACAGGCTGACCATCTTTAATCAGAGCCACATTGATGGTGAACTCGCCGTTTTTCTTGATGAACTCTTTGGTGCCGTCGAGTGGGTCGATCAACCAGTACTCGCTCCAGCTAAGACGTTCCTCTTTTTCGGCATCGGTCGACTCTTCGGACAGAACCGGAATCGCCGGTGCAATCGCTTTTAGGCCATCGACCAGAATGTGGTGCGATGCCAAATCGGCTTCTGTTAACGGGCTGCTGTCGGATTTGTCATAGACGGCAAAGTCCTTTTTGTAGATGTCCATCACAGCGTCGCCAGCTTGCTTGGCCAGCGCCAGAAGTTTATCGGTATCAAATTGCATCGGAGATATCCTTCTCGTTTGTCACTAAAAAGTCAGCCATTAAGATCGATCAAAACGGCCAAATAAAGGGAATCAATAAAATCGAGGTCAGCGCCGCTACGATGCTCATCGGTATACCGATGCGTGCAAAGTCCGACGTCTGATAACCGCCAGGCCCCATCACCATCAAGTTGGTTTGGTAGCCAAGCGGCGTAATAAAGCTGGCCGAAGCCGCAAACATCACCGCAATTACATAAGGTAATGGGCTTACCCCCAACTGCTCTGCGATGGAAACAGCAATGGGGAACATTAAAATTGCCGCAGCATTGTTAGTGATGATCTCGGTAAAGGTCGTGGTCAGTAGATACACCAAGGCCAACATCACCCACGGGGACATATCCTCACTGATCATTAGCCATCCGGCAATTTCGGCCGCCATGCCGGTTTTGGTCATCGCCTCCCCAAGCGAGAAGGACGCTGCAATCACGGTAATCACGGTAAGGTCTATGTTACGACGCGCTTTGGTAATCGAGATACACCGCGTGATGATCATAGCACCGGCCGCCAAAAACGCCGCCTCAAGGATACTCAGTAACCCTGTTGCACTGATCACCACCATACCCAGCAGAATGTACAAAGCCAGCGGGGCTTTTTTAAAGGCTGGCGGGGTCGAGTCGTTCATGGCGCTAACCAGCAAGAAGTCTCGACGCGAGCGATACTGGCCGACAAAGTCTTGGCCGGTTTCTAATAGCAAGGTATCACCGACCTGCAAACGGATATCACCGATCTTACCTTTGATACGCTCACCATTGCGCGATACCGACAAAATCGCCGCCTGAAAACGCGTTCTAAAGCGTGAGTCTTTGATGGTTTGATCCAGACCGACGAACTCAGGGCCGATCACCGCCTCGACTAGGCAGCGCTCGTGGCTGGCGACTTTTAATTTATCCACATCCCCATTGGCTGGGCTTAAACCATGAATGTTACGCAGCTCACGGGCGCATTCGGGCGCACCGATAAACACCAACTCATCATTTGCCAATAACAATGTATCTGGCGACACAGCGGATAATATTCGAGTATCGCGGTGAATCTCTACCAGATAACCATGGGTCAAATTACGAAGGCCGGCTTCCTCAATACTTTTACCCACCAAAGGTCCATTGATATCAACGGTGACATCCACACTGTATTCACGGGCGTTACCCAATTGATCAATGTTACTGGCACGGTTTGGGAGCAATTTATCAGCAAAAAGGTACATAAAAAGCCCGCCGACAAACAGTAAAGGCAAACCCAACCAGGCTAGAGAGAACATGCTCAAATGCATGCCAAGGGTCGATTGCATTAAGCCATCGACCACTAAGTTGGTGCTGGTACCGATTAAGGTACAGGTACCGCCTAAAATAGCGGCATAACTCAATGGGATCAAAAGCTTAGAGGCAGGGATGTTTACGCGTTTAGACCAATCTTGGATGGAAGGTATGAACATCGCTACCACCGCGGTGTTGTTCATAAACGCACTCATCACCGAGGTTGGGATAACGACTTTGATTAAGCCCTTACGGATGGATTGAGGCTGGCCCAACAGACGACTGGCAATCCACTGAATGGCACCGGTTTCTTTTAGACCGGCTGCCACAATGTACAAGGTCGCTATCGTCATAACGCCAGGGTTAGAGAACCCCGCTAACCCTTCCATGGGGGTTAAAATGCCCAAAATCACAAGAGCCGCAAGCGCGGACATTAAGATGACATCGGTGGCCAATTTACTGAAGACGAGCGCGATAAGAACGCCTAAAACAATCGCAAGTGTTAAATAAGCTTCGTATTCCATGAGCTTAGGAGCTTCCCATAAAAGGCCAAATGCCGTGTAAAAATAACGCGTTAACTGGCTGACCGCAAACGTCTCGAGACTAACAACACAAAGCAAAACAGATCGAGACAAAAAATGTTTAATAAAGCGTATTGAGATACTAACGACAATTGCGTAGTATCTCAACCAATGTCGCTTTGGCGATCACTTTTTAACCAAACCGTTAAGGCTTTGTGTCTGGATCATCATGGAAGGATCAAACCTCTCGCAAGAAAAGCTCGACCAACTGCGCAAACGCGCGGTCATGATGCGTATTCAAAAGAAAAGCCTAAATGAGATTCAAGACAGCACCGGTTTAAGCCACCCTACGATCATCGCCGCGTACAAAAAGTTTCTGGAAGGCGGCTGGTTAGCGTTAAAAACCCAACCGCGGGGACGCCCTTCGGGCAGCAAACGCATCACAAAAGATGACCTGTCCGAGCACTTATTGGCGTTACTGGATCAGCCCGCCCCTATCGACCAACACGTCTGGACGGCGGACCTCATTAAGGATGCTTTAAGCGATACCTTAGCTGCGCGCCAACAAAAAGCACCGTCGCTTAAAACCGTCCAACGCTACTTAAAAAGCGCCGGTTTTTTTCCGGCCGAAAGTACCCTGACGCTGGATCGAGAGTTGTTTAAGCGCTGGCAAAGCGACCAAGCCGAGGCGATCGACACTCGCTTTTGTAAGGCGAAGCTCCTGACCATCGGGCTTCGTAACCTGCGCCCGCTTCGCTCACTCGATGACAACCTCGCGCTGCCAAACGCCATGGGTTATCAGGTGTATGCCAAAGACGCCAAGCGAAAGCTCTACTGGTGGCATCAAGACCAGAACTTTGATGAGCAGGGCTTGATCGACTTTTTAGCCGCACTGTTTCACGACAAAGAGCCTGCGGTGATTACCCTGAAAGTGCCGGATTTATCCAAACACACACGACTGAACGCCTGGTTGTCGCAACAGCCACATCTGTTGTGTGTGCCGTTTCACGAACTTAAAGCCTTATTGGATGCGGATGCAGCCAAGCCTTGGCTGACAACTCATTCTCAATCTCAACAGACAATCCCGGGGAAGGATATGCCTTTAACACATTTGCAACGCCTGGAAGCGGAGAGCATCCAGATCATGCGGGAAGTGGTTGCCGAGACAGAAAACCCTGTCATGCTCTACTCCATCGGTAAAGACAGTGCAGTCATGCTGCACATAGCGATGAAAGCGTTTTACCCATCGCTACCGCCATTCCCATTACTGCACGTTGATACGCGCTGGAAATTCCGTGAAATGTACGAGTTTCGTGATCAGATCACGAAGGACTTGGGTTTAGACCTGCTCGTGCACGTGAACCCAGAAGGTGTTGAGAAAGACATCAACCCGTTCACCCACGGTTCTGCCATCCACACCGACATCATGAAAACCGAAGGCTTGAAGCAAGCGCTGGATAAGTACGGTTTTGATGCCGCCTTTGGTGGTGCGCGTCGTGACGAGGAAAAATCCCGTGCGAAAGAGCGTATCTTCTCGTTCCGTAGCGCTGATCACCGCTGGGATCCGAAAAACCAACGCCCAGAGCTTTGGAAGCAGTACAACGCCCGTAAGCACAAAGGCGAATCCATCCGTGTATTCCCGATCTCAAACTGGACTGAGCTGGATATCTGGCAATACATCCACCTAGAGAAGATCCCGTTGGTGCCTTTGTACTACTCAGCAGAGCGCCCAGTCGTTGAGCGTGATGGCACCTTGATCATGGTGGATGATGACCGCATGCCACTGCGCGAAGGCGAAGTGCCAATGATGAAGAAAGTACGCTTCCGTACCTTGGGTTGCTACCCACTGACCGGTGCAGTTGAATCAGAAGCGGCAACGCTCCCTGAGATCATTCAAGAGATGCTCCTGACCAACACCTCTGAGCGCCAAGGCCGTGTGATTGACCACGATTCGGCCGCATCCATGGAGAAGAAAAAGCAGGAGGGCTACTTCTAATGGCACACGTATCCGATTTGATCTCAACAGATATCAACGAATATCTGAAGAATCACGAACACAAAAGCCTGCTGCGTTTCATCACATGCGGTAGCGTTGACGACGGTAAAAGTACCCTGATCGGTCGTTTGCTGTACGAATCAAAAATGCTGTTTGAAGACCAGCTTGCTGCGGTTGAATCCGACTCTAAGAAGTTTGGTACCCAAGGCGATGAGATCGACTTTGCCCTGTTGGTGGATGGTCTTGCCGCTGAGCGCGAGCAAGGCATCACAATCGACGTAGCGTATCGCTTCTTCTCGACGGATCGTCGTAAGTTCATCGTTGCGGACACCCCAGGGCATGAGCAGTACACCCGTAACATGGTGACGGGCGCTTCCACAGCGGACGTTGCGATTCTGATGGTTGATGCGCGTAAAGGCATCCTTACGCAAACACGTCGTCACAGCTTCTTGGTTAACTTGATCGGTATCCGCCACATTGTGGTTGCGATCAACAAGATGGACTTGGTGGATTACTCTGAGAAGACCTTCAACCAAATCGTTGAAGATTACACCGAGTTTGCGAAACAACTGGGCATCCAGAACATCACCTTTATCCCGATCTCGGCGTTTAAAGGCGACAACATCATCGAGCCAAGCGAACGTACCCCTTGGTACCGCGGCACAACCTTGATGGGCTTCTTGGAAACCGTCGAGATTGACGAAGAGCGTCTGCAAAAATCAGCGTTCCGTATGCCGGTTCAGTGGGTTAACCGCCCTAACCTGGATTTCCGTGGGTTCTCTGGCCAGATCGCAGGTGGTGTGGTTAAACCGGGTGATCGTATTCGCGTATTGCCATCGGGTAAAGAAAGTACGGTTGACCGCATCGTCACGCGCGATGGAGATCTTGAACAAGCCGTTGCAGGCCAATCGATTACGATTACACTGGCAGACGAGATTGATATTTCTCGCGGTGACTTACTGGTTGAAGCAACGCAACCGGCTTCGGTTGCTAAACAGTTTGAAACGACCATCGTTTGGATGCACGACGAGCCAATGCTCCCAGGCCGTACTTACTTAATGAAAGTCGGCACTAAAACTGTTTCCGCAACCCTGACCGACATTAAGTACCAAGTGAACGTCAATACACTTGAGCACACGGCGGCTAAGAAGCTGGAACTGAACGGCATTGGTATTTGTACCATCAGCCTGGATCAGTCGATCCCGTTTGATCCGTACACAGACAACCAAGACACCGGTGGTTTTATCCTGATCGACCGTTTAAGCAACTACACCGTAGGTGCGGGTCTGATTAACTTTGCCCTGCGTCGCAGCCAAAACATCACGATGCAACACGTGGATGTAAACAAGGAAGCGCGTTCTACCCTGAAGCACCAGAAGCCATGCATCCTGTGGTTGACTGGCCTTTCGGGTGCAGGCAAATCCACCATCGCCAACTTGGTAGAGAAGAAGCTGTTCAGCATGGGCCATCACACCTACCTGATGGACGGTGACAACATCCGCCATGGCCTCAATAAAGACCTTGGCTTTACCGATGCTGACCGCGTTGAAAACATCCGCCGTATTGCGGAAGTGGCTAAATTGATCGTCGATGCGGGCTTGATCGTAATCAGCGCGTTTATCTCTCCGTTCCGCTCCGAGCGCGATATGGCACGTGAAATGGTAGAAGATGGTGAGTTCATCGAGATTCACATCAACACACCACTGAGCGTAGCTGAAGAGCGCGACGTAAAAGGCCTGTACAAGAAAGCCCGCCAAGGCGAGCTGAAAAACTTTACCGGTATCGACTCCCCTTACGAAGCACCGGAAAACCCAGAATGCCGTTTGGATACGTCTTCCGCTACCGCTGAAGAATGTGCCGACCAAGTGATTGAATACATGCGCGAGCGTGGGTATATCTAATTGGGTTAGGTAGAACTGAAAAAGCCGCTCGAATGAGCGGCTTTTTTGTGCCTTTTATTTTTCGATATTTACAGGAAGTGATTTGTAATCAACGCTCTCTATTTCATCAGAAAAAATTAAATCAATCGTTCCATCTTTAATAATAATCGCTGTTGGTAATCCAGCCCCAGGGTCATCATATACTTTTGAGACAGGTTTGATATTTGGCTTTCCACAAACGTCAAATTCAGGCTCACTGGTAAAAAGCGAATAAAAATAAACCTTATCACTAAACCCTGATACCGATAGGTATACTGAAAAACCCTGTTGAGTGGCATCAGTGCTCGTAATTTTATAATTTACATTACTTACCAAACATTCTTCGGATTTATCAGAGCAACCAATTAGAAAAACAGTGAAAAAACTAGTTAAAACAAAGATTGATATATTCTTCATTTCCAAACCTCCTGCCAACTAGATGTATGTCTAAAGGCTTTAGCAATACCTATAACGGTCATATAGTGAGATAAACCATCTGGCAATTTGATAACATACTGCTCATTAAGCGGCAAATGCGTCACATCACCTTTAGAAAAAGGCTCAAAATCATAAACACTATCGACTTTCCAAGTAGAATGATATCCATCCTTATCCTTAAAAGTCTTAACATTCAAATAAAATCTATGATCAGCATTTTTTAAACGTTTATTTACCTGCTCAGTTAGTAAAGCTCCGTAACTATATAAGTATCCTTTAGTTTCAGGATCTCTTCTACCACGAAGTAGATGCTGGGCAAATTGAGAAAGCGTAAAACGTTTATCTTTAGAGCTAATAAAGGCAATTGGTTCGCTTTTAGAATCTAAGTCTACAATATATTCTTTCATAGCTTCAATTGTAGCTTTAACAATCACTGACTCTTTATAAACCTGAGAATTTATAATAATCGCTTCACCATCCCCGTTCACATAGTGATTAGCAAGTTTAGCAGCTTCATCATAATCCTTATACTTCCCTCCCCACCATAAAGCCTCAAATAATTCTATAAGAAACTCTTTCTCATCAGATGTGAAAGACAACCCTTGCTTCCCTTTACAGGTCAAATAGTCAATTGTGTTCTGGAGTAACAAATAGCTCTTTTCAGAGTCAAAGACTGCAACTTTACCCATATGCCATAGAGGTGCAGAAGGTACTTCAATTCTTTGATCTAAACACTTATTTCCAAGATCAATCAGTTTAGCTTGCGACATAAAAAAATCCTTTTATTAAATTCCTTTTAAAAGACACAAAATTTTATTTTTAATAATTTCCTTATAAAATTCTCCATACTATTAATTACAATCTATCTACACCTATTACGTTCCATAATCGAGCTAACAATAGATATTGATGAGACATCCAAAACGGCAGCATGTTCCATAGCAAACTCGCCTACCACACCATGAACAAACTCACCCTCCGCATAGACGAATTGTTCAGAATAGGGCTCCTCGCCAAGTGGGAAGTAGTTTTTATAATCCGCCTTCGATAAGGCAAGCCAGTACTCGTGAGCGGAGCCGCAGGATTGGAACGATTGCACTTCAAAGCCAACCGTTGCCGCCCCCAAAAAGCCGATGGCATGAGCTTGAGTTGATAGAGCAATACCAACCCATAAACCCAATAGGGGTAGATACTTCAAGAAGCTAACGCTTGGACGTGGCTCAGGACTTTGCTCACAATTGACTGCGCATTGGCTTCAGAGTCAGCCTCCGCATAACAGCGTAGTTCAGGCGCATTACCGGAAGGACGCAAATGAACAATATTGCCGCAGGCAAGATTGACCCTTAACCCATCAATCGTTGAAACACTTTCGACAGATGCATCGGCTAGACCAATCTTAGCAAGCAATGCAGCTACATCCTTCTCGCCTTCTTGGAGAAAGGCTTTACTCCACTCAGTAGGCACCTCTTTAATACGGTCACTTGCGGTAAAGCGCTGAGGTAAGCTCTCGACCCACTCAATAATTCGCTTGCCTTGTTTTTCGCTACCTGCGATAACGACGATACCTGGCAATAACGCATCCCGCGTAGGCAGCGCTTTAAGGGTGACATCATTTAATGAGCAATCCGACCCTAACAAGAAACCACCGTTCGCTTCGAACCCTGCCACCGAGTTGAACGATGCCAACTCATCAAAGGCAGCTATAACGTAGGGTGAGCCGATGCGAGTACGCGTTACTTGCTTGAAAAATTCGCTCTTTTCGATGGCGGTATTACAACTCACAGGAACGGCTAAAGCTTCGATACCCAAGTACTGAGCCGTCATTAAGCCCACGATGTCGCCACGTAACCAGTTGCCGTGTTCATCAGAGATCAATGGGCGATCCCCATCACCATCGGTTGAGAAGATCGCATCAAGTTGGTATTTCTCCGCCCATTTTTTGGCTTTGGCTTTATCCTCTTCCGAGACAGCTTCGGTATCGATCGGTACAAACGTATCGGTACGCTCTAGCGAAATCACTTCTGCCCCAAGTGCGGTAAACACATCCGCATAGAGATCACGACCAGCGCTTGAGTGCTCAAACAAGCCTATACGCTTACCTTCCAACGTTCCGGATGCAAACAAGCCTTTATTGCGACTGATGTAATTGTGAGCCGCTTCTGGCTTTACTTCGGGTAATTCGATATCCGCAAAGCCGACAAAGGGAGACTCGCAGTTTAAGATGGCTTGCTCATCCTCTTTGCTGATCTCACCGTCGGGACGGTAGAACTTAAGCCCGTTCCGGTCGAAAGGGATATGACTGCCAGTCACCATGATGCAAGGAATGTTATCCTTCATCGCTTGCAACGCCAGCGCAGGCGTAGGAACAACAGCGTAGTAATCCACCTGCAAACCTAACTGGCGCATCACTTTGATACTGGCTAAGGCAATATCTGGGCTGCTTGGGCGGTTATCGATGGCAATCGCGATTGAACCGAAATCGAAGTTAGACTGCATGTGCTCGATAAAGGACTGAGTGAACGCGCCGACAACCTCCGGCGTGAAATCCGTAACTAAGCCACGGGCGCCGCTGGTGCCGAACTGGACGTTGGATGACTCAAAAATAGATAAGCATGATGGCATAAGAAACCTGCTATTCCCTGCTAAACATTAAATGGAAGACGATAAAAACTGATCACGCTCGTCTACTAAGTGCTGAATGGTATCTTCTACCTCGCAACGCTGACCGGTGTTGAGATCAACATAACGACAATACTGGATATAGGCTGAATAAAAAATCGCCTCTAATGATCGCTCAACATTACGTCGCTCACATGACAATGCATCAATCGTGAGGCCCCATCCTCCGTAAAAAGGCATTCCAAAGCAATGAACGGTTTTACCCGCAAGAAGTGCCTCAAAGCCCATTTGACTGGTAACAACATAAACATCCGTCACTATATCAAGTACCGACCATGGATTACATTGCTCAGTGATCAGAGTACAACCCAACTCTTCAGCAAGGGTTAACAAGTGGCCTTGCTTTTTACCGGCTAACACGTCGGGATGGATTTTAACGAGGATTTCAGAATCAGGATGATCTAACACCGCTTGCCGCAGCATTTTTTCAAAGGAAGAAGCGCTTGCCAATCCGTATTGAATGGAAGCATCTCCAAAGGTCTGATCAACGACAAGAACTTTAGGTTTACCACTTAAGTTAAAACTGACTTCGGGCGCTTGGTTATATTTCGATAAGCGGTGCTGCTTTATCAAAGAAATGCAATTTAAAGCTCGCTCTATCTGGGCTGGATCCAGATGATTTTGGTGAATAGCCTTTTCCAGATCAGATGGGCAAGTAGCATCGTAATAGATACCAGAATGATCAACGACCAGGGAATGGGGATTTGCACCTTCAACACCGAGCTTTACGGAACGAAGAAAGCCATCTTCTAAAAAAACAAATTCTTTGAAGAAAATACGAGCTAATAACCTAGGAAAAAAAGTGTTGCTTTTTAAACCCCATCCTAAGACAGAGCAACTTTTAAAAAAAAACAACAAAGAACAACCAATAACCTTGGCTTCTATAAATTGATCAACAAAAGGGATAGATACTATCCCTTTAGAAAAACTGAAGAACCTCACAAAGCAATCACTTTACAATCGTGAAATACAGATTCATTAATAAATTTAGAATATGAATTTATATCAAAACTAGACATACGACCATGATATTTATATTCACTAGAATGATCATAAATCGTAATCTTGGCAGACCATTTCAAATAATCAATAATAGACAAGAAACAATTTGAAATATAGATATCAAAACACTTAGATTGTGAATCAGAACACATCAAGTAATCAATAAATCCCAAGAATCTTAAAGCGACATCTGTACTGACTGAGCAATCAGAATCGAAATATAAATCAGAATCGCATTCAGGAGAAAAAACATGCAACCGAATAGATACAGGTATACGCTTGAATAAAGAATATAAATCAGAACTATCAACTTCGGTGTTTATAATCGATGAGACTCTATTAACATTCTGATCATCAAATGATAATGTAGCCTCATTAACCAAACTAACCTTATGCTTACCAAAAAGATTTATAAGCAATCTATTATGATAAAAATAATCTTCATCCTGAGCCCCACAGTTAAACACTAGAGATTTTGACACCCTTGAAAATAAAATCAAAAACTTACTTTCAATATCACTCACATTAACAACCAAAGTTTTATCGGGATACTTTAGAGTTGCAGAATAAATAAGATATTCAAAGTCTTCATCAAAAAAAGGCGAATCTATTCTGTCGATAATAAACTCATTCGAGTCAATACCATGAAGTTTTAAAACATCATAAATATTAAGATAAACCTTATCATCAGATGTTAATAAATTATATTTTTCATGAACAGATAAACTAGCGGAAAAGATAACAATAATATTTGACCTTATCCTCTCCAATAAAGACCCTTCATGAGTTTGGCAAAAAAACCTTGAAGACCTTTTTAAATTAGAATAATCAGATTCATTTTTCTTAGAAAGGATTTCCATATGGCTAATTTCTTTATGATTATTATTTAAAAAGACATTTGAAAAAAAATCACGAAATTCTTCAGCATCATGACTAACCTTTCTGACAAAAAACTTAGTCTCTGAGATAAAAACTTTTGAAACATCATCGTTATAATATACTTTTGGAACTCCTCTTGAAGTAAAAGTATAGCGAGTTAATAAATTAGCAGATATTTGATTTTTTGGTACAGTATTAGCTACAAGCGTTTGAAAGAAAAGCTCATCCGGAATCCACGTGCTTTTATAGAAAGATGTAAGACTAGGGTTATCCTTGATCAAATCAAATAACTTTGAAAGAGTTGCAGAGCGCAAACACCACCATTGTGATCCCATGTGTGGTATATGATTAAAGGGCAACTTTCGATTTATACCTATTTTTCTCTGAATAAAAAGAGAATAATCAAATAAATTTGGCTGATAACGCCAGTTAAAAAAATTAAATTTACTCCAACGCTCTTTTTGTAGACCACCAGTGACCCATCGGTTCTTTTCGGCATCGACACATTCTATAAAGTCATAGGAGTTATCTTTTAGAAACGATTCCAATTGATCAACAGGCTTAACAGGAAAACAGCTACCAGAAAGCAAATAATAGTAGTCGCTTTCGAAACCATTTTGGGCGATAAGTTCTATACAATTAAGGGTTGCTTGAATTATTGACCACTCCCCCCATACAACATGTAATCTGTCTGCAAAAAAAAGATTACCATCAAAGCTATCAATACCCCAACTAGCAGACTCTTTTATTAGATTATTTTTACACGATATATCATGATGTATGTATACATCAGACCCAGAACAAAGTAATGAACATATCAAGGGCTTGAGCTTTTCCGGAGACTCATGAGCAAGAAGAATATAAGATACTTTCATATTTACCACTCTCCCTTGCTAATAAAGCCGGACTCATATAAAGACTCCCACCCTTCGTACTTTTTTGAAATACCTTCTGCATATAGAATTTGCTTTTCTTTTATTACGTTACCGTAAACTTTATATTCAGCAGAATCATTATAGTGCTGTTTATTAACAAGCTCTTGCTCGACTTTATCTTGTAAAGCACTTATAAACTTAAAGTGAAGCATGGCGCCAGTTGTGTGATTTTCTTTGTAACAGATATTAACACGTTTCGGAATAGCCATATGCATAGACTCTATATATGCAAAATACCAACGCCATTTAACCAAACAAACTTTATTCAGTGCAGGAGCTGAAGAGGGGTTACTACTAGAAAAAAATCTACGCCTAACGCCGCCTTGAAGAAATAAATTTTTATATCTAAAATCTTTCTGAACTTTATATGGCACATCATCAAAATAACGGCAAACATCTAGAGGATTTTGACCCGGCGTGTACACCGTCTCAGAGATATCCTTATCACTGTACATATCGACAAGTGGTGTAAAGAAGGACTCTTGACTAATACTATCTAAATAGGATGTCAAATTTTGCAAAGATCTAGTTTTCATGTATGGATAAATTAAAAATTCATCAGGATCACAAGTAATACACCACTTGCCGCGCCCAAAGACTAGAAGCAAATAATTTACCCAGTGCATTCCAAAATTGGATTTTTTGTAACTGCCTTTAGCTAAAAAAACACAAACATCATCTGATCCTTCTATATATTTAATAAAGCCATCTGAAGAATCATTATCAATTAATATAAAATACTCAACACCCATATCTCTGTAATATTGTAGAAAAAATGGAAGTCTATGGCCTTCATTTTTGAAGGTACAAATCAAAATATGAGAAGATTTCTTCAAGCGAGATTTCGAACCAGAGTAAACTTGTTTTAATTCAAAAGAATGGTACAAAGCCAAAATAAAAAAGTGCAAATAACGCGTAAAATGCGACAAAACAGAAATGATTTCCTTAACCACCATTACCACCTAAATTTTAGCTTTATATTCAATAACCTTTCTTTTAACAAAAGGAGCGTCTGGTTTTAGATGAAGTGCTCTAGTCATAACTTTTAATGCTAATTTAATATCATAATTTTCAATTCTCAAAGCTAGATCTCTATACCACTCAAATGAATTTTCATCAAGCTTAGATCTCAAACTTTCATTTTCCGATATCAAATTTAAAATAATTTCTGACAAGTACTTAATAACATATTCTCTATCAAGAGTTTGATCTGATTCATTAGAATATGAACTAAAATCCTCATCAAATATATTAAACCCAAGATAACAAGATAACCGATCATTTGATTCTTTAAAACTTGAATAAAATGTTAAAGCTTCGTTATAGGTAGGTAAAAGCTTTTGGTTACAGCCATCATTTAATGATAGAACCATCTTAACAAACCGATGTTTTTCAATGGTTTGCTCCTGAAAGTACGGTCTCGTAAGATGTAAAAGTAACTGTTTATTTTTAGAAATAGATTCATTCACATGAACACTTGTATCAACATTCTCAAAAGGAATACCAACAACAGAACAGAAATCATCTACAACATTTGAATTTAACAACTTTGACTTCTCTAAAACTCTTACAATGACATTTTTTTCACCAAAAATAGATGACCAGAGTTTTATCTTATTCTCAAAATCCAAATAATTTAAAGAAAAATAATTTAGCTTATCAGGCAGAGCTGATTCAGAATGTCCATAGGCAACTGAGTTATCAATCCACTTAGTTCCTTCTTGCTTTTGTGAAACTGCAAGAGAATCTTGTCTTCTTAGATATATAATAACTTTACATTTCTGATTATTATCGACTAATGCATCATACAACTCCTTCACCTTATCAACTTCAAATAACCAAGAAAAGTTTTCATGACTTATTATAACATTAGAGAAAGGAAGTTCATGGATCCTTTGCAAACCCGAAGTATCTAGATCTATAACAGGTTCTCGTTTAAATGGAATTGGCCAAGGAGACGGGTTATAATACACATAATCATTTGACCTCAAAAACTCCTCATTACTTTTAAGAAATTTTTGAATTGAACTAGTTCCTGTTTTATGCAAACCAATATGTAAAAATATATTTTTCATAAATCAATTTCATCAAAAACTTTAATATTATTTTTTGAAATCCAATCATCTTTATCTTTTATCTCAGTCCATTTATCATAGAATAAAAAATCCGCACCAAACTCTTTAGATACTTCATAGTCATACATACTATCGCCTACATACACAGTAGATCCAGGATGCGATGACATTAAATTTTCAAATATTTGATATTTAGACTTAGGGCTACCAAAAACTCCTAGAGAGAAATATTTCAATATATTTCTTTTCTTAAAAACATAAGTAACTTCTTCTTGATCTCCCCCGGTAATAACACAAGTATTTTTACCATTGAGCAATGATGCCTCAGCCACCGTGACCATAAAATCATTTAATTGACACTCGAGTAAGCTTGTCTTGACAATTTCGCTATATGAATTGAGTAATTTTTCATTAAGCTTTGAAGAAAAAGGCACATTTAGTATATTTTCGATAAAATACTTAAATTTGACATATCTAGATATACCACCATGAGATTGATGATAACTCTTAAACAAAAGAGCTTTATCTTCACCATACTCTAATGTTGATAGATAAAATGCGTCACTCTTAAGTTTATTAGAGTCTAAAATAACTCCATCACAGTCAAAAAATACATTACTATAACTATTTATCACTATAAACCTCGAAAAGTGATTTAGAAATTTGATAGTCTTCATACTCATCAATATCAACACCGGATATTTTTGATACCTTATGCATAAATGGATTTTTTCCTAAAAAATATCCACGTTCTAGAGTACTTTTTTTATCTGACATGTATAGACCGTTTGTAACCCGGAATAAATCCGGCAAATTTTGGCTTATAGTATGATCTTTATTTGCCTGATAATTTAATGGTTTTCCATTCATCCAAAAATAATCTTTTAAAAGGTTAACTGATACAAGGCTATCGAATTCTTGAGTATCTACACAATTTTTTATATAACTTTCGAAAGCACTCCTGTATTCAGAAGGTGTCATTAAAGGAACAACTACCGTTACCCAAGCAAAGTGTTCAGTTTCAATATCATTAACTATCCCAGTAATTACTTCGGAAAATGATGCCACATGGCCAGTACTTAGATAATCATTCCTTTTAAGAAATCTAACACCCATTTCCTCTGCTGTTTTTTTTACGTTTTCAGAGTTAGAGCTTATAAATATTTTTTGTGCATCCTGAACTTTCTTAAGCTGGTAAATTTTCCACTCTAATAAATTCATGCCATTTGCAAAAGGCAGAAAAATTTTATCTTTAATCCTACTACTACCTTCTCGTACAGGAATAATAACAGAAACATCGTCAAACATATTATCTAACCTCTTTGGTAATCAAATTCAAAGCATTTGTAAAAATATTAACATCTACAGAATAAGCTACATACCCAATACCTAAGTTAATATATTTTTTTGCATTAAGTATTTCATCTGCAAATATGCCAACTTTTATACCTTTATTTTTACATTTTGATACAATTTCTGCTATCAACGCCTCAACTTCTTGACTATTAATATCACCAGGTTTTCCAACACTTTGAGATAGGTCATAAGGACCAATAAATATAACGTCTATATGATCTATCTCCAGAATATCATTTAGCTTATCGATAGCATTAACGCCTTCTATCTGTAATATAACCTGCTTTTTATTTTCTTTGGAGAAATATACATCTTTTTCCATTGATCCAAAATTAGCTGATTTTACAAAACGACATACCCCTCTTTTGCCAAGAGGATGAAATTTAGCACTACTTATTGCTAATTTAGCTTCTTCAACACTTGATATATTAGGAATTTGCACTCCATCTGCACCGCAATCAAATGATTTGCCAATCTCGGAAGGGTTAACATCTCTGGTTCTGACAACAACTTTAATATCATGATCCTTAGCTGCATTGATCATATTTTGAATTTCAGTCCAAGACGCATTACCATGTTCTCTATCTAAAATTATAAAATTGATATTAGATAAAGCAGCTGCTTCAATAATTGAAGAATCAACAGTTTTACAAAAAATACCTAACTCAGCCATAATATTCCTCAATCAAACAAAGCTAAATATACTTTGTTCGTTTACATTAAAATACGTTTTAGTTAAGGATATAGGTTTTATAAGATCAGAGTCATGATACAAATTAAATATATTATTTATTTCATCATTACGTCTATCCCCTGACTTATATCCATCAAAACCCACCATTTTTATGCTAGTCGCACCAGAAGCATTAACAAAACCCAGAGCATAAGCTAAAACTGCCTGACTAGGCACTATTGCTTTATGCTGACTAAATAAAAAGGAGCTATTGATTTCAATCCCAAAGTCAACAATATTTTCATATGAAATTTTTGAAGACAAATCTAGAGGCATCTGAGAGAAAGGCATTATAACTGGTATATTCTTTTCTCGATACTTTGTGGAATCAGATATAATTTTCAGAGGGTGACTAGCTATTAAGTAATCACACTTAAAAGAATTATTCTGAAAATTCAACTCAATAACGACTGGATCATATTTAGAAATATATTTATGAATATAATCTTGATATTTATGCGTACTTGGGCCATTTGCTACTAAAAGAACTTCTTTATCCTTCAGGATAAGATTATTAACAAAGCTTTTACCCTCTGTCATCGCGTAAAAGCTTAGTGCTTCTTTCAAACTCGCAATATCATATTTTTTAGCGTCAATTTCCTTCAAATAGTTCACTAAGTAAAATACATCATCATTTGTTAAACTTTCATCTGAAAGTGCTTCCTGTATATAACTTGGATGAATAGAATATTTACCGGATAGATAGTAGAAATGATTCGTACCCCACTTACATTTTGATTTAAGTGGTGAAAAATAGCTTTCTATTAAAGAAAACAATTTTATTAGTAAAGGATTGCAACCAAATAATTCAATTAATAGTTCTTCTGTTTTTACATTTCCAGGACCACGCCCCATACCTGTAACAGTTGAATCAATCCACGAAACTCCATTATGTATTGCAGCAAGTGTATTCTCCAATGCTAAGCCCATGTTATCATGAGCATGAATACCAAGATCTTTCTCCCAACGAATTTTTATCTTATTAACTATAGTATCAATATCTTTTACTTTTGCTGAACCAGTACTATCAGCTATGTAAAAACAAGAAATATTAAAATTATCTAAAAAATCTAAAATTTCTTGAATTGACGAATCACTACAAGAGGTTATTTGCATTAGATTTATTACTACTTGGTAGCCTTGATCCAATAAATATTGAACACTTTCACCAATTTTTATTATTTCAGATTTATGACATGCGATTCTAACAATATCAACTTTACTGTTAGCAGAATTCAAATCAAATAGATAAGATATATTTTCTAATGGATTACTTAATAGCTCTGATGCATTAATCATAACGGAAACTTTAAGATTATTTGGCAACTTCAAGCTTTGCAAGTATGATTCACTAGTGTAAGCAGAAGCACCTTTGAATGAGTTCTTCTTTAAAGTTCGTAATCCTAACTCAACTATGTTAACACCTACTTGAGACATAACATCGAGATATTCATTTACCACTTCAACTGGAAAATCCCAATTATTATAATAGCCACCATCTCTTAAAGTACAATCAAGAATATACATCATTATCCTCCAATATATTACATGATAACCTCTTCAAATTCTTAAGATAAAAACCTATAGAACTTTTAGACTCTATGAAAGTTATTGATTTAATCACTTCATTAAAATCAGATTTTCTAATATTTCTTTCTATATCACTTCTTATTTCTTTTATTTCAGCCTTATCTAATACTTTACTAGGAATGAAGTTGCCACCATGTATTAATAAATACTTATCACTTCTGGCTTTATTGAAAGCATCATTAGCCATTTTTATAGAATCATATACTCCCTTATTGACAAAAACTATTTCTGGAAATATATCTAAGAAGTATTGATTGGTTTTATATACAGGAAGTCTTGGAAGGAGTTTCTCTCTATTAATGATTGTTCTCACGCTATAAGCAACATTAAGCTTATATTTATTAGCGAGCTGTTTCAAAAACCTCTCACCGATAGGTAGATCTGATTTACTATTAACATTGTTATAGTTTTTATAAGGATCTATCAGTTCATAAAATGCATTCATTAAAGTAGAGAAACTATCATATTTTCCCATGAAAAATTTTATTGATACTTGCTTATCTTTATTTATCGTATCGGGAGATGTTATGATATCGCTATCGAAATCTAATACAGACCCATCAACATCAAAGTTTACCTCACTCTGCAATCTACAATAGTATTCATATTGACCTAGATATTTATCTTTTATTATGTTCATTGCTTCTTTATTAAGGTAAGCAACTGGTATACTTCCTTGCCACCAAGGATGTGAATCCTTTTTAAGCTTTTCACATATTTCTAGTCCATCTATAGACTCTAGATATTCTTTTTTATACTTATAAACTTTAACTTCTACACATTTTAGTTTCTTTTTAATGTGCTCAATTTCACTTAGCAATTCACGTTTTTTTGCAAAGTAAATATGATCCCGAGATGATAAAATAAAATTTTCTTTTGCTTGGACTACATCCAAACTTCTAAGATGAATTTTATTAGGGTCGACATTACCAATTTCATCCCATATAACAAATAGGTATTCAACATCTAGATTATTTTTTGAGAAAAAACTATTCCAGTTATCAATATTCTCAACAGCATTTCTTAGCTGCCCAGTAATTACCGCCAATACTTTAGCCATCCATCAACACCTTTAACTTACTAAAGTTTTTCTTATGCTTATAGTAAAACAAGCCCTTTCTTTTAGGATGCCACAGATGAATCAGAGCTATACTCCAACTATCGCATACAGTTGAGAACTTCGAGAAATAAGCTCTAAAACCTTTATACTCCGATATAAACCCTGAGCCATAATTTAGTGAGTAATTTTCTGGTCGCTCCCATTTTGGGAACTCTTCTCCTAAACGATGCAACAATTCAAAGTCTTCAGCACCATGCCCAGTATAAGACTCATCGTGACCTCCGATTTCAATTAAATGTTTCACGTTAGCAACAATACACGAGCTTCCCTTAACTATAAATTGTACATCTTCAGTTGGATGATTTGGGTGTTCAGACATTCTCCAATAATTACTATTCTGTAGGTTCGAATCCTTTAAATAGTTTTTTGTACCTTGTTCTGTCAAGAAAGCCACTGGAACACAGAAAAAATTCTCAGGCTTATTTTTTAGATTTACGTGATCTATTAACTGAGCTAGGTCATTATAAATTTCGGGAGACGCAATAAAATCCACATCGTGGAATATACTCACAGGCGTGGTTGCGATTTTTAATCCAGTATTTCTAGCTCTGGATAGTGAAAAACTTTTCCATTTGCTGTTTATGTAATAATAAATAGCTTTTTTTTCAGATAATTTTCTTATGTACTCACTGGCTTTATTAGAGCTTCCATCGTCTATCACACATACTTCAAATTCACTTGGAATTCTATTTAACAACCTCTTTAACCTGAGTATATTGTCATCTATATTTTTACATCGAATAGGAATAATAATTGTAGCAACTTTCATATTAATCCCTATGATCTTTTATTATCAAGAACAACATATGCAGTATCAGAGTTAAAAAGACACTTATCAATATACTTACTGTTATATTGTATATTCTTTTCGGTTCTGTGGAGTATTCTGGCAGCGTTGGGGATTGAAGAACCGAAACTTGCTTTAATTTTCTAGCCGCTTCTATTCTTGTATTTTCCAATGCATATATTGCAGCCGAATAGCTTTCTTCTGCAAATTTCAACTTCATTTCCAGCATCTGATATTCTGACGAAGTAACGTTTAGTGCTTGCCCTTCACTTTCCGCTACTCTTGATCGTTCATCTTTTATTTGCTTTTCTACTGCAGAGATTTCAGATTGTAATCTTTTTACAGAAGGAGCACTTTTACTCTGAAATGCTAGGCTTGCATTAAGTTGAGCTTTAAGACTTGCAGCCTCTTTTTCTAACGATGATACAACAACATTAATACTCTCAACTGTTGCTGTTGGGGATACTAAACCTTTTTCGTTTTGATACGTCAAAATTTCAGATCTTGAATCATCTAAATTATTGGCAAGTTCTTCTACTTGAGTTTCTAAGAAGCTAACTTGCTCCGCAGCTAAACGTCGCCCCATCTCATTCATTTCTTTTTCTCCTTCTTTTAGAAGAAAATTCAATACATTCTGTGCGTATTCCGGACTGTAAGCTTTAACTTGAATCCTTAATATTTGAGCGTATTCATCTAGTTCTACAACTATAATTTTCTTGTAATATTCATGCATTTTTTCTGCGGGAACTTCACCAGAGTCAAGTCTAGAGAAAAAATCTATTTTACTGTTTGAATAGTGTTTACTTATCTGAAATTTTTCTTCAACTTTTCTCATCATATCCGTTGATAAAATATAGTCCTTAAGAACCAACATATCATGATTATTTGTGCCACCACCTATAATACTTTGTAGACTTATACCCGCATTTGATGACACTTGCGGACTTTCTAAAATCACATTTGATTCAGATACAAACTTATCGGTTGCTAAAAAACCCCAATACATTATCGAACTAACTATGAATACCAGACATACTATCCATACCGGATTATTTTTCACCGATTTAACCATTTTTATAGATTTCCCACTTTATTTTTTTCCAAGACCAGTCAACTTATGATATTCACTTAAGGCTTCATTTATATCATCAAACCAAGTCGCCCTACCTTTATCTACTAATATTCCAGCCTGACATAAATCTTTCAATATCTTTTCCCCATGCGAAACGATTATGAGGCTAGATTTACTTACTCTATCTTTAAATGCTTTTGACGCTTTTTGTTTAAATACTCTATCACCTACAGCAGTTGCTTCGTCGCTAATATAGACATCAAAATCAAATGCTAACGATAAACCAAACCCAAGTCTTGACTTCATACCGGAAGAGTAAGTCCTAATAGGCTCATCAAAAGCTTTGCCAATTTCTGCAAAGTCTTCTACTTTTTTAATGATTTCATCAATTTTATTATCGTAACCATTAATTCGCGCTACAAATTTTACATTTTGTCTGCCGGTCATCGATCCATTAAAACCACCAGATAAACCTACAGGCCAAGATACTCTACAGTTTCTTATTATTTCACCTTTATCAGGTGTATCCATTCCAGCTATAAGTCTAAGTAATGTTGATTTACCTGCCCCATTTCTGCCAATCAATCCTACAGATACATTTCTGGGTATTTTTAAATTGATATCCTCTAAAACCCAACTTGACCCTGGGTGTTTTTTATATCTTTTATATACATTATTTATTTCTATCATTTCGCTTTTAACTCTTCTTCGAAGCGTATATGCAAAATAAGTCCCATTAGCATGGTAACTAATACACTTAAGATGAGATATAAACTACTAACTTCTGATATCATTTGATAGTTTGAAAAAAATGCCCCTCTTAATATTTCTAAAGCATGAGCTACCGGATTAAGCAGCAATATCTCTCTCAGTTCTTGTGGCACGTAATGTATGGGAAATAAAACACCTGAGATAAGTAATAATGGAAAGCTTATTATTCGAGTAATTCTTCCTATTTCTGGATACATGGTTGATAATGCTGATAAGATCAGTCCTGATCCTAAACCAAGAAACCATATCAAGAGCCATACATACAGTACTTTTATAGCATCAGAGGGAAACAAATTTATATCTATAAGACTTCCTAAGAAAATAAACAGCAAAAACAAAAAGGATCGGAGTGTTGACTCTACAAACGACCTTACAAACACTGGGTCTATAGGTTTTACTTGCCGATACGCAAACAAGGCCTTATTAGAGTCTATTGCCCCTATCAACCTAATCATATTTTCACGATATAAGTAGAAACCAAACAAGCCAACAATAAACCATGGTATAAATTCAGCGCCACCAACATGATGGGTATTACCCATCGCTACCGAACGAATCAAAACCATAATAACAATCATCGCTGCCGGCTCGATGATCATCCAAAACCATGCGAATCGATCTGCAGTGGTTCGTGATAACGCCTCACGCATAAACAACGCATACCACACACTACGCGTCACTTGCCACGGCGTTCTTACTTGCTGTGTCATCTTTTAATCAAACTCATTTAAAATACTTTCTGCCTTCACTTGGCAAATCAATTAGATATTGCCCGTAGCTGGTTTTACTTAACTTGCGGCCACTTTCTAAAAGTTGCTCTTCCGATATCCATCCTTGTCGCCATGCAATTTCTTCTAAACACGCTACTTTCATACCCTGTCTATGTTCGATCGTTTGTACATACTGTGATGCGGCTAACAAACTATCGTGTGTCCCTGTATCTAACCAAGCAAAACCACGGCTTAGTTTTTCAACCTTTAGGTGTCCTTTTTTAAGGTAGGTGTTTATTACATCGGTAATTTCAAGCTCACCTCGTTTGGAGGGTTTCACTTGTTTTGCTATGTCTACAACATCGTTATCAAAAAAATACAGCCCCGTAACCGCATAAGATGATTTTGGTTTTTCTGGTTTTTCCTCTATGCTGATTGCATTGCCTTCTTTGTCAAATTCAACAACACCAAAACGTTCAGGATCTTTTACTAGATAGCCAAATACGGTTGCACCGCTTTCAACCGATGCCGCTTTTTTAAGCTGCTCACTAAAGTACTGGCCGTGGAAAATATTGTCGCCTAACACTAGGCAAACATTATCCTGCCCGATAAAACGCTGCCCAATGATGAAGGCTTGCGCCAGCCCATCGGGTGTCGGTTGGACTTCATATTCGAAGTTAACCCCGTACTCGGATCCTTCCCCTAATAAATTCTGATACTGAGGCAAGTCTTCTGGGGTGGATATGATTAAGATATCTCTTATACCCGCCAGCATGAGTACGGAAATCGGATAAAAGATCATCGGTTTGTCATAGATTGGCAAGAGCTGCTTTGATACACCTCTAGTTATCGGGTGCAAACGTGTGCCAGAACCGCCTGCTAAAATAATACCTTTACGTGACATACGTACGCACCTCTTATTTATTTACAGGGTCCCTAAACGTTCGCCTTGGTAACTTCCATCCTGTACACGTTGCCACCACTCTTGATGATCTAAGTACCAGATAACCGTCTTTTTAAGGCCAGATTCAAATGTTTCTTGTGGGGTCCAGCCTAAGTCTTGCTCGATCTTGCTGGCATCTATGGCATATCGAAGATCATGGCCGGGTCGATCTTTTACATAGGTTATCAGGCTTCGATAACCTTCGTTGGAAACGTTTTCGTTCTCCGCAGCTGGGCGAAGCTCTTCTAGCAAATCACATAGCGTTGTAACCACTTCTATGTTTTGCTTTTCATTGTGACCACCAATGTTATACGTGGAAGCGATCGCACCCTTTTGTGCTACCAGTATCAGTGCCCGAGCGTGATCTTCTACAAATAACCAGTCACGCACTTGCTTGCCATCTCCGTAGACAGGCAGTGCCTTACCCGCTAATGCATTAAGAATCATTAAGGGGATTAATTTTTCCGGGAAGTGGTAAGGCCCATAGTTATTAGAGCAATTGGTTACCAATGTCGGCAATCCATAAGTGCGTTGCCAAGCCCGTACCAGATGGTCGGAGCTGGCTTTACTTGCGGAGTAAGGTGAGCTTGGCGCGTAAGGTGTTGTTTCTGTGAATAAATCGTCTTGACCATGCAGATCGCCATACACCTCATCCGTCGAAATATGATGAAAGCGAAAGCCTTCTGCCTTTTTGGGGTCAGTAGATTGCAAATCGCTCCAATGCTTCCTTGCAGCTTCAAGCAGAATGTATGTGCCAATCACATTGGTTTGGATAAACTCGCCCGGCCCATCGATAGAGCGGTCAACATGACTTTCAGCAGCCAGATGCATCACGATATCAGGCTGATGCTGATCGAAAACCCGCTGCACTGCTGCGGCATCACAGATGTCGATTTGCTCAAACGAGTAACGATCATTACCAGAGACCTCTGTTAACGATTCTAAATTACCGGCATACGTTAACTTATCCACATTAACCACTTTGTGGTCTGTGTTATTGATTAACTCTCTTACGACTGCAGACCCGATAAAGCCTGCGCCGCCAGTGACTAGAAACGTTAACTGGGTCATATTCACACTTTACTATTTTACAAATCCAACGCGACTTTCGTTGCTACCGCTAATTGATATAAGATCTGAGTGATACTGGTTGCAAGCTGTAGGTTCTTGGTCGGAACCTCCGGCAATACAATGATCTCATCACCTGGCTGTAGCTTAGCGCGGTCAGCATTCAGTACTTCACCGTTTAAACGCACCAGTAGGATGTTCTCTTCATCAGCGTGCTGGGTAAAGCCGCCAGAGCGCTCGATGTAATCAACCACCGATTCGCCGCGTTCATACACGAGTGCTTGAGGGATCAACACTTCACCGCTGATGAGCACCGATTGGGTCGTTTCTGGGATGGTGATGACATCACCATCTTGCAAACGGATATCCGCCACATTACCGCGGTTGGCAACCACCATGCGGCCTGTCGGTTCAGCCTGAGAAGCTTTTTCGATGAATTTTGCGATCAGCTCCGCTTCACGAACTCGAATTTCGGCTTCTTGCGGGGTGGATGATGATGCCCCCAAATACGTGGTTTCTAGGCGGCGTAAGCTGTCCATTAAAGATTGACGCTGACGCTCGGCCACGCTGATTCGGCGCAGGGAGATGTTACGAGTGTCCGTTAAGTTTTGCGGGACACTCACATTGTCTAACAAGCTAATTAAGGTTGTATCACGCGGTACGGCATAGCGTGCTGGGCCGTTAAAGCTGCCCTCGAGCTGAACCACAATGGTGTCTGGCTTTTGATCGGCACTGAATAGGACTTCATCACCATCCGACAGGGTCGCTGTGGCAAATTCATCCAGCGTGAAATACTTAGAGAATAAGCCCGAATCACGCACCCCACGCACCAAAACGTGCGTAATACCTGGTTTGGTTGGCGCAAAACGGATCAAGTTACGGCCCGCCGATTCTTGGTTGTTTAGTTCAAACAGGTAATCGCGCTCAACATCGCCGCTGACCATAACGGCCGCTTGGCGCTCTTCGACCACAACGGTATCGCCATCTCGGAATTGGACTTTCGGTAACACACCCTCTTTCAAGAAGCGGTATAAGTCGATGCTCGCAATGGCTTTACCCGAGCGCAGCACACGAATTTGTCGAAAGCTACCCAGTTGCTCGTCAATGCCACCGGCCTGATCTAAAAAGTACAACACCGAATCGTTAGGCGTACCGGCATAACGGCCTGGGTTTTTCACCTCACCTGTCACAAAAATCGCAACTGGCTGTGTCCCTTGCAAATTGGTGTACACATTCACGTTTTCGGGGTACACGGTTTGTACCGCGGCTTTAACACGGCTGTTTAAACCTTGAAGTGATGTGCCTTGGACTTTGACAGGCCCAACCGTTGGTATAAACACATAGCCTTTTGCATCAACAGGCAATACACGCTCTATCTCCACGGCGCCCCACAGACGCAGTGTGATCAAATCCCCTGGCGCGACTACGTAGTCAGGGTTTAAACCATCGGAGCGTGTGCCTCGAAAGCCGCCTTGAAACAGCTGTGAGCCATAAGGCGGTACGCCCATCATGGCCGACTGGCCGTTCATACCCGCCGGGCCATTAGCCGGGCCGTAATAGGTGCCGGTTTGGTAATTGGACTTACCGGCGTCTTGAACCTGAACCTCAGGCATCGGTTGTGCTTGCTGGCTGGCTTCTAAGCCACCCGTACCTGTATTAATACCCAATGCATGGACTGACGTTGCCGCTATAAACGAAAACGCGCTGGCAACCCACCAAGAAGACCGTTTTAACATCGATTTTTATCCGTTGAAGGCCCACTTACGTGAGCACTTACTTACTACGTTACTGAACAGAACCGCTGGTTAGCGGACGCGCGGCATACCATTGCTGACCGTTTCGGGTGCAAGCCAACCCTGTGCTGGATTGCTGACCTTCGATCACAAGCGCACGGCATGTAGCCCCACTGGCGGCAAAGTAAGGCGCTTCAAATTGAATCGTCACTTGCTGGCCATATGGGCTGTTGGCAAAAAACTGGCTGGAACCATTGACCGCCTGACCTAGAATGGCTGAGAAATCAGCCGGTAAGGCAGATGCAGATCGATTGATGCTGCTGTTCTCTTGGGCCGCATTGTTTGCGGTGTTGGATGCGCATCCTGCTGTCAGTAATCCTGTTACTGCGATTGCGAGCAATCTGACTTTGCTCTTCAATATTGATCGCACCTTGCGACTCCCTAAAGATTTCCTAATTGCGGCAAGTATCTTATTACATTGAGTATAATTAGCAACAAACGGCCGTTTGGCCGACCCGTTTAACTTGGCTTTGGTAGCAAAACATTGACTCAGCCCAAACACGCTCACCTTGACTGGAACGAGGGTAAACCGACCTCGGTACAATTTGATGACATCTATTTCAGCAAAGCCGATGGTGTCGCTGAAACACATCATGTTTTTATCGAAGGTAACGATCTGACCACACGTTTGTTGAACGGTGAGTTTACCAATACGCCATTGGTGATCGCCGAAACCGGTTTTGGGACAGGCTCTAATCTGTTTTGTTCACTCCTTTGGTTACAAGCACAAGAAGCCAAAGCCGGTCAGCAACTGACACCGGCTCTGCATTTTATAACCACCGAGCTCTACCCCCTATCCATCGAAGACCTCACCAAAGCGCTCGCGTCCCTGCCGCACAGTACCGAGTTTGCCGAAGATCTATTACAGCAGTACCCACCGCTGATCCCTGGAGTACATCGCATCACATTATGGGGCGGGCGCTGCAAACTCACTTTATGCTTGGGCGATGCGGCTTCAGCGTTTAATACTCTGCCATCATCCACACCGGTGGATGCGTGGTTTTTAGATGGCTTTGCCCCAGCAAAAAACCCAGAGATGTGGAGCGATGCGCTATTTGCCGCCATGGCACGCTTAAGTCGCAAAGGGATCACTCAGTTTGCGACCTTTACCGCAGCAGGCTTTGTTAAACGCGGCCTTGCTAGCGTGGGGTTCAAAATCGAGAAGCGTAAGGGTTTTGGGGTAAAGCGCGACATGCTGAGTGGCCGCTTTGAGGGCATCGGGGCAGATAGCGAAACACCCAAAGCCCTCGAAAGCACAAAACCCGAGCGCCGTGCCAAATCCGCCGCCCCTTGGTTTGCTCTGCCAACACCGCTCACGTCCAAATTGGATGTTCCAACAGGTAAACGTGTTTTAATCATAGGGGCAGGCCTTGCCGGATGCAGCAGCGCTCAGGCGTTGGCCGCTCGCGGATTTAGCGTTGACCTAGTGGATTCCATGCCAGAGCTATGCTCAAAAGCCTCGGGCAACCGCCAAGGGGCACTGTACGCTAAGCTCCCCACCCAGCCTACGCTCGCGGGGCAGTTCCATTTGTGCGGCTTGGAATATTCGTTACGCTTACTTAAGCAGGCTAACTTGTTTGATAAGACAAGCGCCGATGATTGTGGCGTTTTACAGTTAGCCCACTCCCAAAAAGAGGCCGAACGCCAACAACAGATGATTCAGGAAGGCGGCTATGACAAGGCCGTTGTCACTCAGGTTGATCAAACCCAAGCCAGCCACATCGCAGGGATCGCGCTCGATCACGGTGGATTATTTCAACCCCGCGCCGCTTGGGTTTACCCAAAAGCCTGGTGCGAGCAGATGATCGCTCACCCCAATATTCACTGCCATTTTAGTACCCGCCTTACATCGCTTAAGCTTGATAACAACAACCGCTGGCTGGCGGCAACCGACAGCGACGCATCAACACTGGCCACACGTTATGATGCGGTGATCATTGCAGGTGCCTACGAGAGCCTTTCGATCACCCAGACTGAACACTTGCCGCTCAAATCGATTCGTGGGCAAGTCAGCAGTGTTCCGGTAAGTGACTCCTCACTTTCGGATATCCGATCAGTGATCTGCGCAGAGGGCTACAGCTGCCCACCTAAGGATGGCCTCTTTAGTTTTGGCGCCACGTTCACCTTAAAAGAGACCTCTGATTCTGTTTTAGAAGCAGAGCATGAGAAAAACCGAGCCTTACTCAGCTCCGCCTCAGAGCAATTGGCAAATGAGCTGCCCGAGCTGAATCAATGGACGGGCAAGGTCGGCTTTCGCTGTGCAACACCCGACTATTTACCCTTAGCGGGGCCACTGCCAAAAACGCCGGAGTACCAAGAGCGCTATCACGCGCTCAGCCGAGACCGCTATGCCCCCGTGGATGAGAGCACCCCACCCTATTGGCCGAATCTCTACATTAACGCAGGACACGGCTCAAAAGGGCTGATTACCGCGCCCTTATGTGCTGAACTGATCGCCGCCCAAATGACGGGGGAGCCATTGCCCACCGATGAGGTAACCCAACATGCGCTGCACCCGGCAAGGTTTATGATTCGGGACATTATCCGGAACAAGTAGGCCAATTTAAGCTCTAACGGCTATATTGATAGAAAAGGTGTGGAGGGTGTTCGATGGCATTGGTCATTATGGATGCGGGTTATCGTATCCAAACCCCAGTAGATTCTGAGTTTCCCGTGCAAGGCCTGCAAGGCTTGGCGGGGGCAAAAGCCAGTCACGACAGTGCGGGCCTAGAGCGCCGTATGGACGCCGACGGTCTGCACTTTACCCAAATGATGGAACGTGCCAAACCCAAAACGCAGGACGCCCCGAGCGACCGTGAAGCATACGAGCAGCCCACCTACGATGCAGCTGCCCAAAAAGAGCACCAAGAGTCCCACACAGGCGGCCTGACCGCCGATAAGATCATGTCTCAACCTGTCCACACCCTGCATCGAGAAGAGTCGTTTCAGGCGGCGTGGGACAGAATGCAGGTATTGGGCGTCAATCACCTAGTGGTGGTGGACCAAACAGAGCGCCCGATCGGCATGATCAGCGCTGTGGATATCCGAGAGCATGGGGTCGGCTCTCCGGTGAGCATCGCTAACTTTGTCTCCGAGCGGTTAATCGCAGCCTCCCCCGACACACGGGTATCGGAGTTGGCCTTAGCTTGTGTCGATCAGGACATCAACGCCATCCCCATTATGGAGGCGGATCAATTGGTCGGTATCGTGACTCGCAGCGATTTGCTTCGTTTAGTGATCACAGGGCAACACCTAGAGCGCTGGGCATAATCGGCGCTTGTTGTGTTCACAGCTTATTGATCGAAATAATCTTGCCCGTCGTTTTCGCTTGCCTGCACTCGCTGATTGAATTGATCTTTCGTGATCAAATCCACCTGCTCGGTCGCTTCGCTAAAAACAATTAACACCTTGCCGGACTTAATCTGCGCTCTAACCTGCTGAACCTTTTGCTCAAGCGAGGTTTCACTGTGGCCATAGTCCGTGCCTTCGCGCGTGACAAATTCCTCGATAAGGCCGTTGAGCGCCTCTTCTGATACAGCGTTAAAGGGGATGATCATTCACCCACCTTCAAGCCGTAGTCGGCCAGTAAAGCGATGAAGCCCTCTTCGTCCAGCACCGGAATCTCCAACAACTCAGCTTTAGCAAGCTTACTGCCAGCCCCGGGGCCTGCTACAACACAGTCCGTCTTCTTAGACACCGAACCCGACACTTTTGCCCCCAAGCTTTGAAGCCGCTCTTTGGCCTCATCCCGAGTCATCTGCTCTAAGGTGCCGGTCAGCACGTAGGTTTTATCCGCTAAGGGTAGATCATCGGTTTTGGCAGGTTCTGACTCTTCCCATGTTACACCGGCCGCGCGGATCTGCTCGATCACCTCGCGGTTATGCGGCTGTTGGAAGAAAGTCACGATGTGATGCGCCATAATCTCACCGACATCCCGCACCGCCACAAGTGTTTCAAGATCCGCCGTCATTAAGGTGTCTAAAAACCCAAAATGATTGGCCAGGTTTCGTGCGGTGGCCTCGCCGACTTCGCGAATCCCCAGTGCATAGATAAAGCGCGGCAATGTGGTCTGTTTGCTAGTTTCAATCGCCTTAAGTACGTTTTCGGCGGATTTATCCCCCATGCGCTCAAGGTTGGCGATGTGGGCGTGTTCCAGTGCATAAATATCTGCAATAGAGTCCAGCAAGCCTTTGTCGACCAATACATCGATCAGCTTTTCACCAAAGCCTTCGATGTCCATCGCCTTGCGTGATGCATAGTGTCGCAGTGCTTCTTTGCGCTGGGCACTGCAGCTCAAACCGCCACTGCAGCGCGCCACCGCCTCACCCTCGACACGTTCTATATCGGCATCACACACAGGGCATTGGCTTGGAAGCGTAATGGGGTGGGCGTCCGCTGGGCGTTTCTCTTCGACCACGCTCACCACTTGCGGGATAACATCCCCTGCACGGCGAATGATCACATAATCTTTGACCTGAACGCCCAATCGCTCAATCTCATCCATGTTGTGTAGCGTGGCATTACTGACCGTTACGCCGCCGACAAACACCGGCGTTAAACGCGCTACTGGGGTAACCGCGCCGGTACGCCCCACCTGAAACTCAATGTTTTCGACTTGGGTGAGCTCCTCTTGCGCCGGAAATTTATGCGCAATTGCCCAGCGTGGGAAACGAGAGACAAAACCTAACTGCTGTTGTAGCTCAAAAGCGTTGACCTTAAAGACCAAACCATCGATATCGAACGGCAGTTGGTTACGCAGATCCGACATTTTGTCGTAGTACGCTTGGCACCCTTGTGCACCTTCGGCTTTTTCAAGGTAAGGGCTGATTTTAAAGCCCCATTGGTTTAGCTGGTGCATCACATCAAAGTGATTATCTGGCACCTCCCCCCCTTCCACGATACCAATGCCGTAGCAGCACATCTCCAGAGGGCGTTTTGCCGTAATGTTCGGGTCTAGCTGGCGCAGACTGCCTGCAGCGGCATTACGCGGGTTAACAAACACTTTTTCATCGTTAGCGCGGGCATGATCGTTCAGCGCCTCAAAGCCGGTTTTGGGCATGTAGATCTCACCGCGCACTTCTAGACGCTCAGGTACTGTCCCACGCAGCTTAAGCGGGATAGAGGGGATGGTACGCACGTTGTGGGTAATGTTTTCACCGGTGGTGCCATCACCACGGGTTGCGCCACGCACCAAGACACCGTTTTCGTACAAGAGGCTGATCGCGATACCATCGAGCTTTGGCTCACAGGCGTAGGTAACCGTAACACTCCCACCCAAGCGCTCGCGCACACGGCGGTCAAAATCGCCCAAATCCTCAGCGGAAAAGGCGTTATCCAACGACAGCATGGCTATTTCGTGGGCGACCGACTCAAAGCCTGATACGGGCATTGCCCCCACACGCTGAGTTGGCGAATCCGCTGTGATCATCTCTGGGTATTCGGCTTCGATCTCTTTTAAGCGACCAAATAAGCGATCGTACTCTGCATCCGGAATGCTCGGCTCATCCAACACATAGTATTTGTAGCTGTGCAGATCCAGCGCATCGCGCAGTTCGGTGATCTCTTTTTGTAGGGCCGTCAGGGAAGTATCGTTTGCCATGGTTCACATCAATCTACTGAAAACAAAAAAGCCGCTCGTTAAAGCGGCTTAGATTATGAAGCAAAGCGGCCAATCAGACCATATCCGGCCGGCCTTTGCGCGCGCGCTTATGCAGTTCAAATTCGCGAATCCGCTCACGGTAGTGCATCTTGGTTTGCGGACGCATCACTGAGTGGTTTTCATCCAAAAGATCGCCATTTAAGTGTTTTGCAACGGTTTCGGCGGTCGCAAGCATGCAATCAAACGCGGTTTTCGGGTCTTTTGGCTCGCTCATCGACATAAAGAAGCTCACCCCTTTGGTTTCCATGTCCGACATGGTTTCAAGGTCAAACGTCCCAGGGTTTACCGCGTTCGCCATACTAAATTGTACAGCCCCTTTCTCTAGGCCATCCTCAAAGCGGTGGAACAAACTCATGTCGCCATGACGCATGCCACAGGCTACGACCACCTCAAGCAGAGTACGGCCATTCAGCGGTTGCTCGTTACCCACTACGGTAATAACCAACACATCTTCAGGGTCCAGCACATGCTGTCGGGCTCGGTGACTGGTGCGGGCTTCCTCAACCAGCGGGTCGTGGAACAGCGAGTCTTGCTCTGGAATATCCTCTTCAGGTGCCGGTTTCTCTTTGGCTTTTTTCTTTTTCGCTTTTTTCTTTGGCTTCTCGGCAGCCGGTTCTGGCTGCGGCGCTAGCGATTCACTGGCGTGATCTCGAAGCGACACCGCATCTTCCGAATCGTCGTCATCAAGATGCCAGTCGAACATCTCGTGCTGAATGCGCTCCTCTTCAACGCTTGGCGGCTTAGAAGACGCCTTTGAAGCTTGGTCACGCTTAGCCGCGTTTTCAGAGACTTGGCGCATCAAGACGGTAATCGGCTGATCCAAATCCACTCGTCCGCGTGGGTCTGCCTGCTCTGGGGTGTCTTCAACCCAATCATTACCAGAGAGCGAAGCATCACTGGCCGAATGTTCATTGATCGGTGTTTCGATCTCTTCTGGTAATTCATCCAAAACAGGAGCAGCGGCCGTCACTGGCGGCTCATAACGCTCATTATCGTCTAACTCAGCGCGCTCTAGCGGCTCATCCGGGATTTCATCAAAGAGCGGGTCTAGCTCATGAATAGGACGTGGTTCCACTTCAGAGGATTCAACCGGAACCTCTGGCTCATCAACCGAGAAAGATGGCTCGATATCAAAATCAGCGGTGTGTTCTATATCAGGATGGATTACCGACGTTTGATGAAGCTCAATATCGTTCGGCGAAAGCTCAACGTCAGCCGTTAACTCTGGCGCAGGCTGCAAATCAACCGACTCTGGCGCTGACTGCGCCAAAGGCTCTGGTGCATGTTCAGGGGCATACTGCTCGTTAAGAGGCTCACTGATGGGCGCAGCATCGTTGTCGTTATCCTGCTCAGTGTGTAACCGAGCGGTATCAACGGCAGTCATTGGGTCGGTTGCGGGTGCGTCGGTGATGTGCTCATCGAAGGTCGATAAACTTTTTTCGACAGCCGGTTGATCGGAATGGATCGGTTCAGGCGTATAGTCAGTCTCTTTGGCGGATAAGCCTAAGTAGTCGTTGCCCGTCTCGTCCTGTTTTTTGACACGAGCACCACCATTTGGCAGTTCTGGGTTGTGATCCCCTTCGGAACTTTCGGTATCCGACAGACTGCCATCGATGTTGATTTTTAAAGTGTCGCGTTGACCGCGTTTACGACGCCATCCATCAAAGATGATTAAGCCAATCACCAAAATACCGCCGATGATTAACCACTCTTTTAAGCCGATCTCCATGGTGTCGCCGCTGTCCCCAAACCAATAAAGCTGTCACTTAGGTCAATGACCGCTTCATATAAAAATTAGTAACTGATTGTCTTAGTACTAAATACTATAAACCGATCTTTTTTATTGAACAATCTGATCAATGACCAGTGTTTGCGCACTAGGTTCCGTTGAGACAGGTACTAATACCGGTTTTGACTCTAAATCCCCACTGCTTGCGACCGGCTGACCGCTTTTTGCGATGCGCGCGGCTACCTCCACTTCGGCTTGGCTTGATAGCTTAGCCGTCGGGGTCATCGCTTGGTCATCCGTTAAGGTAACCTCAAGTGGAAGGTCCGATACCGTGACCCGCATGGCCGCCAACGGCATTCGTTGCCCTACAGGTCGGGCAAAGATAAAGACAGGCAAATCAGGGGCCAAGGTTTTAGCAAGCTCTGGGGCAATCGAGACGGAGACAACCACCGACTTTTCGATCAATTCAGGGATATCGGGCACAGGCTCACCGGCTAATTCAAGCTCCTGAACCGCTTGGCGCAAACCGTTTTTCAAGGAACCCGCCGCCTCAGGGCTTGCGTGCTGCAACGCCTTACGCCACACCTCGATGGCTTGGGTGTATTGCTTTTGAGTAAAGGCATCGATGCCTTGTAAGCCAAGCGCAGTGACCTCGAGAGGGTCACGCTCCAGCGTTAGGTCGATTTGCTGACGCACTTCATCGTTCACCTCGCCGTGCACAAAGTACATGGACTGCGCGTATTGGCCCATCACATTGGCATATTGTGGCGCATCACTTGGTAAAGCGTTTAACGTACCCTGAAACGCAGGGACGGCCTCATCATAGCGACCTAAATTCATCAAGGTGGTGGCCAACACATACCAGCCTTCAGCGTTGGTGGGGTTCAGCGCCAGCTCACTTTGGAGCATCGCGATCGCCTCATCGGCGGTTGGGGCACGCCCCTCTTTGATGAATGGCTGGTTTTCGCGGTTATGGGCAATGTGCAGCTCGTTCGGGCTACCAAAATACGCGTACAGGGATAAACCAACGACTGGGATCAGCACCGCCATCGCGGTTAAACCGATCAACTGCGGCTTACCGGCTTTGACCTGATAAGCCTCGCTATCCGAATCGGTATTGGCGGCATCCTCTAGCAAAGACTTTTCAAGCTCTACTTTCAGCTCGTTAAACTCGGTAGCCTCTAACGTGCCCGCATCGCGCTCTTTTTCAAGCTCAGATAGGCGCTCTTTAAAGATAGCGATGTTTTGCTCGGTACGATCGACCCGTTCAAGCGTCGCTTTTCGTGCGCGAGAAAAGGGAATAAACACAAACAACAACGCCAACAGTGTTAGCGCCGCAAGGCCTGCCCAAAGCAGTATCATGATGGATCCTTTTTATTGAGCAATTGATCGAGTCGGGATTGTTCTTGTTCACTCAGTGCCGTGGAATCCAACGTGTGTTCAGCATCGCGGTCACTGTCTGCAGTGTTTCGGCGACGTTTACCCAACATCAGCACCACAACAACCCCGATCGCCAATAATACAAACGGGCCATACCAAAGCGCCCAGGTCATGTTGGATTTACGCGGTTTGTACAACACAAACTCACCGTAGCGCGTCACCATAAAGTCCATGATGTCGTCATCGCTTTTACCCGCTTCGATCATTCGATGCACTTCTCGGCGCAAATCCGAGGCGATGGGTGAATTTGAATCCGCCAAGTTTTGGTTTTGACACTTAGGGCATCGCAACTCGTTATTTAGGGTATGAAAACGCTCGCGCTCTTCATCGCTTGTGAACTCATAGGTATCAATCGCCGCAAAACTGTACGCGGCAAAGATCAAAGACACCAAAGCCAACCCAACACGTAAGATCGCCATTAGCTTTGCCCCCCACCGGTGGTGCGAATGTCTTGCATGATGGCTTTTAGCTGCTGCCATACGTTTTCATCCACAGCGCCCACATGGCGATAACGAATGACGCCGTTCTCATCCAAAATGTAGGTTTCAGGCGCGCCGTAGACACCTAAGTTAAGCCCTAAGGTGCCTTCTGGATCGTAGATGTTTTTCGCGTACGGGTTATCGTATTCGGTCAACCAGGTTTGCGCTTTGGTGCGTTCATCTTTGTAGTTGATCCCATAGATCACAACGCCCTCTTCACGCACCATTTTGTTGAGCTGATCGTGCTCCTCTTTGCACGTTGGGCACCATGTGGCCCAAACGTTCAACAAGGCTACTTGCCCTTTTAGGTCCGCATCAGTCAAGGTGTCGTCGGCACTGTCCACCGACGCCAAAGAAAACTCAGGCACTGGCTTATTTAAAAGCGCTGTTGGTAGCTCTGTTGGGTCTAGTTTCAGACCGACAGCAAACAGAGCCAACAAACCTAACAAGATGATCAGAGGTAGAAATAAAAAGAGTCGTTTCATCGCTGTATCATTCCTTAGAAAGTCAGGCCGGCGTTGCGGCACGTCGTGCCGCTTGTTTGCGATAGCGCTTATCACTGGCCGATAACAAGCCACCGATGGTCATCATTAACGCACCTAACCAAATCCAACGAACAAACGGTTTGTACTGGATACGCACAGCCCAAGCATTGCCCTCAAGCGGCTCACCCATGGCAACGTACAGATCCCGGAAAAGCCCTGCATCAATGTCCGCTTCGGTCATCACATTGCCACGCGCTTTGTACAAACGCTTTTCAGGGTGCAACGTAAGGTAAGGCTCACCATTATCTAAAACCCGAAGCACACCTTGGTCCGCTACAAAGTTGGGGCCTTCGACATGGCGCGCGCCCTCAAAGACAAAGGTGTATTGACCAAACTGCAAGCTGTCGCCAGGCGCCATACGAAGGTCACGAGCGTCACTGTAAATCGAGACTAAAGCCACGCCCACCACCGATACAGCCACACCTAAGTGGGCTAACATCATGCCATAGTAGCTCCGCGATAATTTTCGCGTTGCGGCCCATTTAGAGGCCTTGTTACGCACCTTGTTCCACCAGTCTTGGATACTTATCAGCAGCACCCACAAGGCTAAAAAGATGCCAAGGGCGGCACTGAAATCAAACTGCCCCGACCAGTAATAGGGATAGGCAACCCCTAACAACAACGCCAAGCCCAGTGCGATACCAAGCTGTTTAAGTAGCGTGTTGGCTTCCATCCGTTTCCAGCGGGTTAATGAGCCTGCGCCCAGCAAGATGATCAACACACTCGTTAATGGCACAAACAGCGCATTAAAGTACGGTGGGCCAACCGAGATTTTCCCCATACCAAGTGCATCGAGTACCAGCGGGTATAAAGTCCCCAACAGCACCATCAAACAGATCACGACCAATACGATGTTGTTCAGCAATAAGAAGGTCTCGCGCGAGAGCCACTCAAAGCTCGACTCGCTTTTAACATGGGCCGCTTTAATCGCATACAGCAAGAAGGAGCCACCAATGGTAATGGCCAACAATGCCAATACGAAATAACCCCGTTGCGGGTCTGTTGCAAAGGCATGAACCGAGGTCAAAACGCCGGAGCGCACCAAGAAAGTCCCCAACAAACTGAGCGAGAATGCAAAGATAGCCAGCAACACCGTCCAGCTTTTAAACACACCGCGTTTTTCGGTCACCGCCAAACTGTGAATCAAGGCAGTACCCACCAGCCACGGCATAAACGAGGCGTTTTCGACTGGGTCCCAAAACCACCAGCCGCCCCAGCCAAGCTCGTAATAGGCCCACCAGCTGCCAAGCGCAATACCTAGGGTTAAAAACGCCCAAGCCACGTTAGTCCAAGGGCGTGACCAGCGCGCCCAAGCGGCATCAAGGCGACCACTTAGCAAAGCGGAAATGGCAAAGGCGAACGCAACCGAAAAGCCCACATAGCCCATGTACAGCATGGGTGGGTGCACAATTAAACCAAAATCTTGCAAAAGCGGGTTGAGGTCGCCGCCCTCAACGGGACTGTCGGGCAGCAATCGACTGAACGGGCTGGAGGTTAGCAAGGTAAACAGGGTGAACCCCACACTGATCATGCCCATAACGGATAACACACGCGCCAAGATATCCAGTGGTAAGCCTTTGCTTTTAAGGGCAACCGCACAGGTCCAGCCAGCTAAAATCAGAACCCAAAGTAAGAGCGAGCCTTCATGACCACCCCACACAGCGCTGAATTTGTAGTACGAGGGCAGCAAGGTATTGGAATTATTGGCCACATACGCCACCGAGAAATCATCGGTTAAAAACGCGTACACCAAACAACCCATGCTGATCAGCAAAAACGTAAACAGAGCGATCGCTAAGGGTTTCGCGTGCTGCATCCAAAGCACATTGCGCGTAAAGGTACCGGCCATAGGCACCACCGACAGAAGCACCGAGATCGCTAACGCTAAAATCAGTGCGTATTGTCCAAATTCAGGGATCATTGAGCGATGCTCTCCTGCTCTGTACCGGGTAGTTTGCCAGCGGCTTTTAACGCTTCGGCCACTTCTGGCGGCATGTAGTTCTCATCGTGTTTAGCCAACACTTCGACCGCTTGGAACACCCCTTGTTCATCCAAAGCGCCCTGCGCCACAATGCCTTGGCCTTCACGGAACAAATCTGGCAGGATACCGGTGTACTCCACAGTGACGGTTTTGTCGTAGTCGGTCAGATCAAACGCGACATGCAAGCTGTTAGGGTCACGCTTAACCGAACCTTCGACCACCATGCCACCGGCACGAATACGCGTGCCAACGGGCGCTTCACCCGCAGCGATTTGCGCCGGTGAGTAAAACAGGTTGATGTTTTGGCTTAACGCAAACAAGGTTAGGCTCACCGCAAGGCTTGCTCCAACCACCAGCATGAGTACCAGAATGAGTCGTTTTTTACGCTTTGGGTTCATGATGATGGCTCCTTTTGCTGAGCACGAGCGTGTTCTCGTTGGACGTTGCGCGCTAAGGTTTTTAGCGTGTTTTTGCGTTTTACGATGGGCAATATCCAGTTACCGATGATGACCACTAGAGCGATGCCGTAGGCCAACCAGACATACAATCCATGATGTCCCATCGCTAAAAATTCGGAAAAAGACTCAAACTGCACACGCACCTCACTCAACGCTGCACAAGGGCTTTCACCCAACGGGCACGTTTTTCACGACATAGGATTTCGTTTCGAAGGCGCATCATGAGCGATACACCAAAAAAGGCATAAAAACCGATCACCATCACCAAGAGTGGCATCCACATCTCGGGTGCCATGGCGGGCTTTTCGGTGAGGGTAAAGGTGGCCGGTTGATGAAGCGTGTTCCACCACTCTACCGAGTACTTAATGATAGGGATGTTCACAAGCCCAACTAAAGAGAGCACGGCAGCGGCTTTTCCGGCTTGGGTATCGTCATCCAGCGCGCTGTAAAGCGCCATCACACCCAGATACAAAAACAGTAAGATCAGCATCGAGGTTAAACGGGCATCCCAAACCCACCAAGCACCCCACGTTGGTTTGCCCCAGATAGCACCCGTAGCTAAAGCCAAAAAGGCCATCGATGCGCCAATCGGTGCACACGCATACGCGACCATATCGGCGACTTTCATTTTCCAAATTAAGCCGATCGCCCCAACAATGGCCATCATCATGTAGCATGACTGAGCCAAAATGGCCGAAGGCACATGGATGTAGATAATGCGAAAGCTATTGCCCTGTTGATAATCCTCTGGAGCAAACATCAAGCCCCACACGGCACCCGCACCTAAGCAAATAACCGCCAACGCCATAAACCACGGCAGCAATTTACCTGTAAATTCGTAACACCATTTCGGCGATGCCATCTGATAAAACCAACGTGGCATCCACTGTTTTTTGGCCATTTATCTACCTAATTCACATCACACACGCCAACCGTTCATCACTGGCTGACCGAAATTTTAACCGCAGCAGCAATGGCAAACGGTGCTAATATAAACGCCCCACACAAAAAGGCCCCTAAAATCGATAAAAAGCCAACATACGGCACACCCAGTGCGGCCGCGTTAACCACTCCAGTACCGAAAATCAGCACCGGTATGTACAAAGGCATTACCAATAGTGAGATCAAGACGCCGCCCCGCTTAAGGCCCACAGTGAGTCCTGCTCCAATGGCACCGATCAAACTCAAGGTCAGCGTCCCCACCAGCAAACTCAACATTAAGGCGGGCGTTGCGCTGCTTGGCAAAAACAACATCACCCCAAGCAAAGGCGACACTAAGGTTAACGGCAACCCTGTGGTGGTCCAGTGGGCAAGGACTTTTGCCAAACACACAACCATAAGCGGTTGAGGGCTTAAAATCACCTGTTCTAAAGTGCCATCTTCATAGTCTGATCGGAAGAGGCCATCTAAGGACAACAGCGTCGCTAACAGCGCAGCAACCCACACCACCCCAGAGGCCACTTCGCTTAAAAACACAGGTTCTGGGTTAACGCCTAGTGGGAATAACGTTGCGACCATTAAAAAGAAGATGAGCGGATTAAAAAGATCGTTCTTTCGACGAAACGCCAGTAATACATCGCGTTTAAACACGCTGTAAAACGTCGTTGATAGGGACAAGTCGCGTTCTGTGGGCATCATAGAAAGCCCCCTTGGAACTGATCCAACTCAATGCGCTTAACCACGCCACACGCGGAAAGGTCATGGTGCGTCGTTAAGATCACACTCCCTCCTTTCGCAACATGCGCGGCAAGCCATTGCTCTTGTTGCTCGACACCGGCTTTATCAATCGCGGTGAAGGGCTCATCTAAAATCCAAAGTGGCGCCTCATTCATGTACAAACGGGCCAAACTGACACGTCGATTTTGCCCCGCCGACAAGGCGTGACACGGCACATCTTCATAGCCGCCAAGGCCCACGCGCGCGAGCGCATCGGGGATTTCATCAGCAAACAGATAAGGATGGATAGACGCGTACCAGCGAAGGTTTTCTTCCGGCGTCAAAATGCCTTTGATACCAGGTTGATGGCCAAAATAGAGGGTATTCGAGAGAAAGTCTTCGCGATCATGGTCAATGGGCTGGCCACACCAATGTATGTCGCCTTCAAAATTGGACGACAAGCCACTTAGGATTCGCAGCAATGTGGTTTTTCCGGCCCCGTTTGGGCCTGCAATCTGAACCAACTCTCCTGGAGAGACCGAGAAAGAGAGACGCTCAAACAACACCCGCTCATCTCGCTCGCAATACAGATCTTCTACTAAGAGCAACGGCTCGGACACATCCACCCCTTATCAATCTTGCTGTACACGGTAATGACAAGATCGCTTCAAACACTCGCGACACGGCCGATAACATTAAGCATGGACGCTTCGGCTCTGTTCTATCGATATTTCATTGATTATCGTAAGGATTATATACTGATTCAATCACGCATTGGCATTGCTCTGAATCAGTCCCTAGTCGCAATCGTGGATTCTGTGCGCAAAATCGACGTTTTCACTCACCGTTAACTAGGTAGTTGCCATGTTATTGGATGTCAGTCAGGTTACTCCATCACAGAGCCGAGCCCAAAGCTCGTCCGCTGCGGTACTGCGTCCGGGTGAGAGCTTAACGGCCACGGTAAAACAGGTATCACAGCAGAACCTATCCTCGGGCGTATTTCGTTTGCAGGTGGAGGCCAACCAGCAGATGCTGGAGCTCTCGACCAAGCAGCCGATTGCAACGGGCAGTCAAATTACCCTAAGTCGAGATCAGGCGGGGCAATACTCAATCCAAGTCAATGGCCAAGCCAGCAGTGCTAACCAGACTGGCACTCAATCTGCTCAAAACGCACCACAAAATACTCAACAAAGTACACAGCTCAATACGTCAAACCCACAGACCAATGCGGCCAGTAGCGCGGGCGCACCTCAAACGGTGCAAAATTCGCTTCCAGACGCAGGTCGCACGTTGACGGTACCTGCCAAATGGGCAAGCCCCCAGGCAAGCACAACACCGAACGGGCAAGCGACGAATGCCCCTCTTCAAACAGCGGCATCGGCATCACCAACATCACCTCCTTCGCAAGCGCTGTTAAGCGCTCAGGCGGCCGGGCAGTTAATCCCAGAAGGTCAGAGCATTAAAGCGCAGGTGGTTCAGCAAATCGCACAAGCAACACATCAAGCCGCAACATCTGCGGCACCGGCTCCCACAGCATCATCCAGCACCGCATCAGCGCCGGTTACATCGACACCGCCTCAGGGTACTCCGAGTGCGCCACCCACACCGGCCCAAGCCACAAGCGGGTCTTTGGTGAACGCAGCCCAAACAACGACACCTAATCTGCCACCTACAAGCCAAGCAACGGCGCCTCAAGGAGCGGGTGTACAAAGCACAGCTGCATCAACCACAACAAACCTAACTCAACCGATAAATGTACCGTCTGCGACAACGCCCTCGCAGCCAAACGCAGCACAAAGCCCCGTTCAACAAGGGGCATCAACACCACCGCCCCTGAACAACAGGGCCATTCACGCTTATGGCGGGCAAAGTAACGCGCCGACAAACGCGTCAGCGACCACCACAGCGACTCAGGCTAACGGAACACTCCTAACGGTTCAGGTGCAAAACCAGCGCGTTCAGCTGGTCACTCCGGTGCCATTACCGACGCTGACGGAAGTGACGCTAAAGCAGGATAACGGTCAATTATCGGTTCAGTTCACGGCCAACAACACCCTTACAGCCACACGCAGCGAAAGCCCAAATACTCTTCAGGCGACTCCCCCCCTAACTCAACCGCAGCAAGCGGCGGTGGATCAAGCGTTAAAGCAGGCTCTGCCACTGCAGCAGCCCTTGGCCGACAATTTACAAACATTGAGCCAACTGACCGGTCAAAACGGGAGCCAATCCAATGTTGATAAGGCGCTTCAATCCTTACTGAATGCGTTTGGCGTGACACCGGGTGGACAAGGTTCTGAGGCGAATATTCGCAATAACGTCCAGATGGGCGGTATGTTTACAGAGGCCAGACTGGCGCAGCAGTTACCTGTTCAGGGGGATATGAAGCAGTTTTTAGGCCAGTTACAGACCCTATCGGAGAGCTTACCAGCCAATCAGCAAGCGATGCTGCAAAAAGCGATTGATAGCATGAGTGCTCGCATCACCCAGCAGCAGATTGCCCACGTGCAGCACCGACAAGATAGGGTCGACACGGGAGAGCGTTTTTTCCAACTCGACCTGCCCGTTCGCTTTCAAGAGGCGTTCGAAAACGTTGAGATGCGCATTCAACAGCGCGAAGCTCAAAACGAAACCGGTGAGTGGTCGACACTTTGGCGAGTACGATTGCATTTTGATCTTGGTCAGGAGGGGCAGATGGATGCGGATATATCACTGAATCAACAGGCACACACCCTACAAGCGCTCTTTGCCTGCAGCTCCGACCACACCGCACAAACGGTAAGATCAAGGCTTACTGGGTTTGATCAACAACTTAAAACTTTGGGCTTTGAAGAGACTCAGCTAACGTGCCGTCAAGGCAATCTTGCGCGCCAAACGCAGGCGATCAATAAACAACTGATTGATGTGAAAACATGAGTGACGATGAAAAACCGCGCAAAGCGGTCGCCCTTCAGTATGATCCGCTCTCTGGACGCGCACCGACCGTCGTGGCTCGCGGACACAATGAAATCGCCGATAAAATTCTGGAGTTAGCCGAGGAACACGAGGTCCACATCCATCAAAACCCCGAGCTGTTAGACGTGTTGATCCGGCTCGATTTGGGTGATGAAATCCCCGAAGCCTTGTATCGCGCCATTGCCGAGGTCATCGCTTTTGCCTACACGATCAAAAAGCAATCGATCCCGAATTTAACGGGCAATACACCCAGTGGCAAAACGGCAAGTACAGAGGAAAAACAATAAAGAATGTGGCGTTAGGACGTTTTTTTGTGTTCCAAGTGTGGATGGGCGCTCAGCTCTTTGTGCAGCAGCGCGATCAATTCGGCTTCCGGTCGGCCTATCCCGCAGTTGTGGACAAGATCATCCACATCCGCCCCCATCTCCATCAACTTGGCGGCTTGATTGTAGGCAAGCTCGCCGGGGTCTCGGTTTTCTAACTCGAGCTGTTTCTCGACCGTGATATTCAAGGTGTGCTCAACGTCAGCCAGACGCTTACCCATGCCGATCGAGCTGCTGGTGATGGAGCGTATCTCGTTTCGAAGGACAGTAATCAGCGCGGCCTGTTGCCGCTCATAGTGACGCACGCGCCACCACAACACGGCTACCAGCGTTAAGGTGCCTACTAATGCAATGCACAGCAGTACTACCAACCAAACTGTCCCTGACTCGCCCAACGCCCTTTCCTGCCCCAATACACAAAAGGTTAAGATTAACAGGTTTGATCAGCTTTGAAACGCATGTTCAAACATTTCCAGTAGGACGTGCACATCTATTAACGCACACTTTTCAGGCATGTAGGTGCCTAACAACCAAGGCCTGGCTTCTTTATTGGTGTTCCAGTTGACCGAAGGCACAGGGATGCGGATCGATTTAACCAGTTCCTCGCAGGCAACCGCCCATTGGCGACCGGTTAGGATCACGCATTCATCATAGTCTGCGCCATTGGCGTCGTAACGACCCGGCATCAACCACTGACCCGCATCCGCAATACGGGTATGGCTTAAGGAGCTACCAAAGCTGCCCAGCACCCAATCTTTATCACTGCCCAAATCCAGTGTTAATGATTCCATACTGACAGTACCCTCGATCGACTCGAAAGGGATCGCTAAGTTAAGACCGGCCAGTCGAACCAAAATGCAATTGAGCTCTGGCGCACCAATGGACGTGCTTTTTGGGGCCACAGCCACGGGCTGTATAGCGGGCTCAGGGGTGGCCGCAACCTCTGCTTTTTGGGCGACTACTTCTGGCATTACAGTCTCTTCAACAGGTTCTGGTTCTGGTTCTGGTTCTGGTTCTGGTTCTGGTTCTGGTTCTGGTTCTGGTTCTGGTTCTGGTTCTGGTTCTGGTTCTGGTTCTGGTTCTTCAAAAGCCTCTTCGCTTGCAAAGTCCGCCGCCAGCATATCTTCAACATTATCGGGACCATCCCCCAATTCAAATCCAGGCACAGATTGAGACGTTTCTTCAATCTCACCTTGCACATCCGCGGTTTCATCAAGCTCTGGCTCTGGCTCTGGCTCTGGCTCTGGCTCTGGCTCTGGCTCTGGCTCTGGCTCTGGCTCTGGCTCTGGCTCTGGCTCTGGCTCTGGCTCTGG